>DGFG01000016.1:2544-3901 GCA_002391555.1 Firmicutes bacterium UBA3906 | reverse complement strand
AGATGTGTATAAGAGACAGGTAAGAAGCATTTAGCATACCACAATAGGCGTCTCCCCTACCATCTAGTAGGTCATCCTGTGTTTCCTCTGCAGCCGCTATTACCATGGCGGGTCCATCAAATTTTTGTAGTAGCATCGTCTCTGGTCCTTCGGGACCAAAATTACCTAGAAATAGTACCAGGCCGTTTACACCTGTAACCCTAATCTCATCTAATGCTAATAAGACATCCTTTTCATTTTCTACAATTGTATTAATCTCAACAATCTCTATCCCCTTGTCTTTACAAGCCTCTGCTAGCTTGCCTCTTCTTGTTTGACTAAGGTCTATAGGAAAGCAATCTCTGCTTACAGCTACTAGGCCTAGCCTTACCTCTGGAATATTATTTAGCATATTATTTTTCCTCCTCTTTTATGATTATCTATAATCTTGGTCATCGCCCTCTGCCAAGGCTGAATTTTCTTTTATATAGGGTATCAAGTCATGAATGTTTGTGTATGCTACAGCAACATAGGTATCGGCAGCTCCATAATATATAGCCATCCTACCAGTATCAGCGTCAACTAGTGTAGCACAAGGGAAAGCAACATTTGGTACAAATCCTGTTGTCTCATAGGGCTTTTCTGGTGTAAGGATATAATCTCTAGTCCTGTATAAAACCTTGGACGGTGTTTCTAGATCTAAAAGAGCTGCCCCCATGCTGTAGACAAAACCATTACATGTACCGGTTACTCCATGGTAAATCATCAGCCAGCCCTCACTGGTTTCAATTGGTATAGGCCCGCCACCTATTTTTACACTTTGCCACCAGCCAGAGCCTCCCCTTGTCATGACCCTTCTGTGTCTGCCCCAGTGTACTAAGTCTGGGCTCTCACTTATGAAGATGTCACCAAAGGGTGTGTGTGCTGAATCACTTGGCCTACTGAGCATCATGTATTTGCCATTGATTTTACGTGGGAACAAGACGCCGTTGCGATTGAAGGGTATAAATGGATTCTCTAGCCGTATAAACTCTTTAAAATCCTTGGTCATACCTAAACCTAACGCTGCTCCACCAAAATCTGTACACCAAATTATGTAGTATGTATCATCGATTTTAACCAAACGGGGGTCATAAGCATAGTTTGGATTATATGGCTTGCCCTCTTGGTCCTTCCACTGTATTATGTCATCATTTATATCCCAGTTTAGTCCATCGTCAGACCAGCCTAAATGTATCCTGGCTTGACTATCCTTGTGGTCTGCCCTAAATACACCTACAAATCTATCCTCATAGGGCATGACTGCACTATTAAATACTCTGGCTATGCTCTTTGTGGGATTCCAGTTTATTATGGGATTGCCACTATGTCTCCAGAC
>DGFG01000016.1:0-2251 GCA_002391555.1 Firmicutes bacterium UBA3906 | reverse complement strand
TTCTGAATTGTAAGCTGTTATTCCGCCTATATATTTTATATGAATCTAGGCTATAATTCAATGTAATCTCTATATAGGAGTATATATGGTTTTGTATTCTTATGATTTTTGGACTTTTATGAGGTTTTTTAGACATTTAGCTAGTATCTTTTATATAATTGATGAAATAATTCTAATTACAAGCTATAATAGATAGGTAATGAGCTTTTTATTAACTGCTGTGAATAAACAATGAACGGAGTGATAAAATGGCACAAAAACCAGTATATCTCGATGAAGGGCTTAGCTTTGAAGAAAGGGCAAAAGACCTTGTATCTAGAATGACACTTGAGGAGAAGACCTCACAGATGCTGCATAGTTCTGCTGCTATCCCTAGATTAGGAATACCCTCATACAATTGGTGGGGAGAAGCATTACATGGTATTGCCAGGGCTGGAGTAGCTACAATGTTTCCACAGGCAATTGCTATGGCTGCAACCTTTTGTGAAGACTTGATATTAAAGACAGCAGATATCATATCAACAGAAGGTAGGGCAAAATTCCATGAGTTTCAACGCAAGGGAGACCATGGCATATACAAGGGCTTAACTTTCTGGTCACCAAATATCAATATATTTAGGGATCCAAGATGGGGCCGAGGCCATGAGACCTACGGAGAAGATCCATATTTAACAGGTCGCCTGGGGGTAGCCTTTATAAAGGGTTTACAGGGAGATCACCCTAAATATCTTAAAGCAGCTGCATGCGCTAAGCACTACGCTGTACATAGTGGTCCTGAGGCTGAACGGCATTCATTTAATGCTATAGCAAATCAAAAGGATATGTGGGAAACCTATCTACCTGCCTTTAAGGAATGCGTACAAGAGGCAGACGTAGAAGCTGTAATGGGAGCTTACAACAGGACAAATGGAGAGCCATGCTGTGGTAGCAAGACCTTATTACAAGATATATTAAGAGATAAGTGGGGCTTTAAGGGCCATGTTGTCTCAGATTGTTGGGCAATAAAAGACTTCCATGAGTTCCATCATGTGACTAGTACAGCACCAGAATCAGTTGCCCTAGCCTTAAACAATGGCTGTGATGTTAACTGTGGCAATATGTACTACAACCTACTTATCGCCTACGAAGAAGGACTAGTTACTGAGGAGGCTATTGATAGAGCAGTAACCAGGCTTATGATTACAAGGATGAAATTAGGCTTATTTGACTCTGAGGAAAGTGTTCCCTACGCCTCTATCCCCTATGAGCTAAATGACTGTAAAGAGCATAAAGAATTTGCTCTGGAAATGTCAAAAAAATCGATTGTCCTATTGAAAAATGAGGACAAGATACTACCAATCGATAAGAACACTCTAAAATCTATAGCAGTAATAGGTCCTAATGCAGATAGCAGGGCAGCTCTAATAGGTAACTATTTCGGAACAGCCTCCGAATATGTGACTGTGCTAGAGGGCATTAGAGAGGCTATCAATGAAGACACAAGGATCTATTATGCCGAAGGATGTCCTATCTACAATGAAAAAGCCTCTGTATTGGGCGAAAAATATGATAGGTTCGCAGAGGCTATTTCTGCAGCAGAAAGATCAGACCTTGTTGTTATGTGCCTAGGCTTAGATGCAGACCTTGAGGGTGAAGAAGGCGATACCGGTAATGAGTTTGCAAGTGGCGACAAACCAAACTTAGACCTACCTGGCCTACAGCAAGAGCTGCTTGAGAGAATACATAAAACAGGAAAGCCAATAATCCTAGTCCTGTTATCTGGTAGTGCTCTAGCTGTTAACTGGGCAGATGAAAATATCCCTGCCATTATCCAGGGTTGGTACCCAGGATCGCAGGGTGGTAGAGCAATTGCTTCCTTGATATTTGGTGATTATAGTCCCTCAGGTAGACTACCAGTTACCTTCTATAGAAGTACAGAGGAGCTACCAGATTTCAGAGATTATTCTATGGAAAATAGAACCTATCGCTATATGAAGCAAGAAGCACTATATCCCTTTGGTTATGGCCTAAGCTATAGCAAGTTCGAATACTCAAACCTTAGCTTAGATCAAACTAATATTGACCTTGGCCAAGACGTCAATGTAAGCGTTGTGGTAAAGAATGTAGGAAACTACGAAGCAGACGAAGTAGTTCAACTATACTTAAAGGACGTTGAGGCAAGTGTAAGAGTACCAAATTGGGAGCTTAAAGGTGTAAAACGTATTAGTCTCAAGCCAGGTGAAGAAGTTAAGCTAGACTTTACTGTAACCGC
>DGFG01000027.1:8356-10464 GCA_002391555.1 Firmicutes bacterium UBA3906 | reverse complement strand
TTAACTAGCCTTTTTTCCTTTTCCAGCCTCTTGTAAAGCTTAGTACCCCTGGGTGCATTTAGTAGGCCCACCATGGCAACTATGATACCACTTTCCTCTATAAAGCGGATTAGGCCCTCAAAAACTCCTGGATGGTCACTATCAAAGCCAACTATAAAGCCACCATGTACCATCATCCCCTTGTCCTGGATTTTCTTGATAGATGCGAGCAGGTCCCTGTTAATATTTTGGGTCTTGTTACACTCTGCTAGGCTGGCCTCATTTGGAGATTCAATCCCTAAAAAGACAGACCTAAAGCCAGCCCTTACCATGGACTCCATTAGGTCATCGTCATCGGCCATATTAACTGAGGCCTCAGTGGTAAAGGTAAAGGGGTATTTATGGTCCTGCATCCAGGTTCTTATGGCTGGAAGGATTTCTTCCTTTAGCTTTTTCTTGTTGCCGATAAAGTTATCATCTACAAAAAAGACCCCACCCCGCCAGCCCCTGTTATAGAGGGCGTCTAGCTCTCTTATCACCTGGTCCTTGGTCTTAGTTCTGGGGCTTCGCCCATAGAGGCTAACAATATCACAAAATTCACAGTTAAAGGGACAGCCTCTGGAGTATTGGATATTCATAGAGGCATAGTCCTTCATATTAATTAGGTCCCACCTAGGGATAGGAGTCTTTCTAATATCAGGCTTGTCCTCACTTCTATAGATTCTTTTAGCCTTGCCTGCCTTAAGGTCCTTTAAAAATTCTGGTAGAGTATGCTCTGCCTCATCTAGCACCAGGTGGTCAATCAAGGGGTACTTGTCAGGATTGGCTGAAAACAAGGGACCCCCTGCTACGATTTTCTTGCCTGCCTCTTGACATACCTTTACTATATCCCTTACTGACTGGTCCTGGATTGACATAGCGCTAATAAAAACATAGTCAGCCCAGTTTATATGATTTTTTCTAAGCCTCCTGGTATTGAGGTCAACTAGCCTTAGATTCCATTCCTCAGGTAGGAGGGCGGCTACAGTCAAAAGGCCAAGGGGGGGATAGGATGCCCCCTTTCTTATAAATCTTAGGGCATACTTAAAGGACCAAAAGGTATTTGGGTATTTTGGATAGATTAATAGGATATTCATGCTTCCTCCGGATTATGGTATAATATAGTCTCTGATAGTTTTTCCACAATTTCGACCTTTAATGTAGGAAAAGCCAAAACAAATAAATATTAAAAGACTAAGAATAATAGGGGCCAGCTTTGCTTATGCTTTTACTTGTAACAAGGCAAGGGTCCCCCTTGAATGGAGGAGCTATAAAATGGATGAAAACGTTACGGTAGAGGTATTTATTGAGATACCCAAGGGCAGTAGAAACAAGTACGAATACGACAAGGAAAGAGGCTTTATCAGGTTTGACAGGATGTTACATTCCCCGGTCCATTACCCCTGTGACTATGGCTTTATTACAAAAACCCTATCTGAGGATGGAGATGCCCTAGACGCCCTGGTACTGGTCTGGGAGTCCACCTTCCCTGGCTGTGTTATTGACGCTGTACCTATCGGGATTTTTGTAATGCACGATGAAAAGGGGGAGGACCAAAAGATTCTCTGTGTCCCAAAGGCAGATCCCCACTGGAACCATCTAACCTGCTTAGATGAGGTATCAGAACACCTCCTAAAGGAGATAGAGCACTTTTTCTCTATCTACAAGGATTTAGAGTACAAGGAGGTTACCATTGAGGGCTGGCGGGGCAAGGAGGAGGCCATAAAGGCCATAAAGCTTGCCCGTGAGAACTACAAAAAGGCAAAGCAAGAAGGATAATTTAATAAACTAGCTAAACATTAGTAAATAGTCTTTTTCAAAGTGGTCCTAGCGAATTTTAAGCTAAATATGGGCCACTTTTCACTTATTAATACATAGATACTCATGTGAATTTCACCCAGTTTCGGGGTTGACATTTAACTTTTGCCTATATAAGATACTTTATAGTGTTACTTATACGTATAAATAATACGATAAATCCTACATTTGACTAGGGGGTCTAGTATCTTGTATCAACTTATTTGTGAGCTTAACCTCGACAAATCCCAAACCATACCTAAATCCTGGTGTGAAAAGCTAGCAGACCTAAT
>DGFG01000027.1:7681-8114 GCA_002391555.1 Firmicutes bacterium UBA3906 | reverse complement strand
ACCATAAGGGGTCTTTCCCATGAAGCGAAAGATAAGTCTAAAGCTAAGATTGACAAGGCTACTGATAATGAGGAGATTGCCATCGAAGTCTATCCCCTAAAGGATACAGAAAGGGTAGACAACAGGGTCTATTATGGTGTTGGTGCTATTGAGATTACAGACTCCGAGGGTAGAAGAGAAGTCCTTAGATATACCCGTCGCTATAGGAGAAAGTTTCTAAGCTTTACCAGCTATTTAAACCGGGCCATAGAGGGTCAAGTTTTTGATATAGTAGAGGACCTGTCAGCAGCCAAGGAAGGTGTCCAAGGGGAGGGTAGGTGTCCAAACTGCAGTACTCCTTTCAAGCGGGGTACCTCCTCCTGTCCAAAGTGCTCTAGCAAGGCTGAAACCTTTAAAAGGCTCCTAGGCTACCTAAAACCCTACAAGGGCAAGG
>DGFG01000027.1:0-7358 GCA_002391555.1 Firmicutes bacterium UBA3906 | reverse complement strand
GACCTATTAAAGTGGATAGTCCTGGCTATCTTTGCTGTCCAGCTACTTAGCTCAGTCTTTATGGGTCTTAGAAACTATCAGCTGTCCTGGCTGGGCCAAAAAATTATCTTTGACCTTAGAAAGCAGGTTTACAACCACCTTCAAAAGCTCTCCCTATCCTATTTTGATAGGAGGCAGACCGGTGCCATAATGAATAGGGTAACCGGTGACACCCAGTCAATCCAGCACTTTATTGTACATGGTACCCAGGAGACTATAGTTCAGGTATTTACTATGTTAATCATAGCTATTGTCCTTTTTACCCTGGATTGGCAGCTAGCCCTTATAGTTATCCTACCAACCCCCTTTATATACTTTGGGACCAAGCTATTTAGAAAGAGGATACACAGGATCTACCACAGGATCTGGAGGCGAAGGTCCAATATGAGTGCAGTCCTAGGAGGGGCTATACCTGGCATCAAGGTTGTAAAGGCCTTTAGCCAGGAATACCAGGAGACAGAGAAATTTGAGTTTGCCCTAACTGACTATTTTAAAGAAGAGGTAAGGGCTATAAAGTATAGGTCCCTCTTCTTTCCCCTTATTTCCCTTGCCACCTCCTTTGGGGCAGTCCTTATCTGGGGCTATGGGGGCTACAGGGTAATAGGACCGGTTGCAGACCTTAGCCTTGGTACCCTAACAGCCTTTATAGGCTATATGTGGCGTTTCTACCAGCCCATCCATAGCCTGAGCCACCTAAGTGAACAGTTTGAGGGTGCAACTACTGCAGCTGAGAGGGTCTTTGAAATCTTAGACCATGACGCAGAGCTAAAGGACCTGGCCAAGGAGCTAGGCCCTGTTCAGCTAGAGGGTGAGATAGAGTTTAAGGACGTATCCTTTTACTACAATGTAGGCGAGGAGGTCCTAAAGAAAATCAACCTACATATAAAGCCAGGGGAAATGATAGGCCTGGTTGGGTCCTCAGGTGCTGGCAAGTCTACCCTAGTTAACCTTATACCCCGCTTTTATGAAACAACTGAAGGGGATATCTATATAGATAAAAAGAATATAAAGGATTATGACCTAAATTTCCTTAGAAACCATATAGGGGTAGTCCTCCAGGACACCTACCTATTTTATGGGACTATTGCAGAGAATATATCCTATGGCCAGCCTAATGCCAGCATGGAGGAAATCATATGGGCAGCCAAGGCCGCGAATGCCCACAAGTTTATCATGAACTTTCCCGATGCCTACGATACTATGATAGGGGAGAGGGGCATTGGCCTTTCAGGTGGTGAAAAACAGAGGATATCTATAGCCCGTGCCATACTTAAAAACCCCCAGATCCTAATCCTAGATGAGGCTACATCCTCGGTTGATACAGAAACTGAAAAGCTAATCCAGGAGGCCCTAGACAGGCTAACAAAAAACAGGACTACTATAGCCATAGCCCATAGGCTATCAACCCTTAAAAATGCTGACAGGATCTTGGTTTTAGAGGATGGTGACCTGGTGGAGGAGGGTACCCATGATGAACTTATGGCCAAGGAGGATGGAGTCTTTAGGCACCTAGTTGAGATCCAGGCCGAGATTGCCAAGACCCGTGCAGTCTAGGGGCCAATACCTTGGGCCAGGCCTAGTACAAGTTATCTAGCCATAGCAGTTAATTAAAGTGACAAACAAAGAAAAGCAAGGGGGACAAGGATATGACCGATAAAAGCAGTGAGGGAAAAATGACCCTTGACTATATAGACCCAGGCCAGTTAGAGTTTTTTCTAGACAGGTTTACAGGCCTAAACTATAGAAATAAAAGTACAAATGAGACCTATGAGGATATCAGGATAAGGAGGATGTTCCCCCTATCCCAGAGGGACAAATTCCTACTGCTTTCAAATGAAGAGGGCGAGCTTGGCATTATATATAGTATTGATGAACTAGAGCCTGATTATCGCCAGCTCCTATATAAGGTTTTAGATGACCAATACTTTGTTCCTGAGATAAAAAGTGTTGAAAAGGTTGAGGAAAAGTATAGGCTTATCCACTGGCAGGTCGTTACCGACAGGGGTCCTATGGAGTTTTACACCAGGACCAGAAACGATATAGTGGTAAAGGGGACCAGGGTCTATATCAGGGATATTGACTCTAATAGGTATCTTATAAGGGACCATACTGCCCTGAGCCCTAAAAGCCAAAGGGAGCTGAGTTCAGAGATTTAAGCATATCTAAAAATTACTAACAATTCTTTTGCTTAAGCACTGATTCTAATAGATATAATGCTTGCCAGGTGATATAATAATTATGGAAATCCATGACTATAATGAATAGTATATAAAGCAAAATACCAAATGGATTACTAATGGAGGTGTCACCTTGACTAAGCTTAGACTTGCACTTGTTTTCGGTGGCCAGTCTGCAGAACACGAGGTATCCTTACTATCAGCAAAAAATGTATTATCAGCTCTTAACAAGGATAAATATGAACCTGTGCTAATTGCCATAGATAAAAAGGGTCGGTGGTTTCTAATTGAGGACCCTCAAACCCTCTTAGATGAAGACCAACACAAGCATTTATTTAAAGAGGGGAAAAAGGCTGGTCTGGCTGTCTTGCCTGGCCAAAATGACTATCAAATAATAAAGCTTGAAACAGGAGCCAGTATTGGCAGGATTGATGTGGTCTTTCCAGTACTACATGGCCCCTTTGGTGAGGACGGGACTGTACAGGGTCTTTTAAAACTAGCAGGCCTACCCTTTGTAGGGGCCTCAGTTTTAGGCTCATCAGTTGGCATGGACAAAGACATTATGAAAAGGGTCCTAGACCATGCTAATATCTCGGTTACCAAATTTATGGCCATAGGCTATGGACAAAAGCTTAGCTTTGACCAGGTAAGGGATAGTCTTGGCATGCCTGTATTTGTAAAGCCCTCTAATATGGGATCATCTGTAGGTATCAGCAAGGTCACCAATGAAGAAGAATTAACAAGGGCAATAGAGACAGCCTTTTTATACGATACCAAGGTTATTATAGAGGAATTTATAAAGGGTAGAGAGATAGAATGCTCTGTTTTAGGCAATGAGGACCCTATAGCATCTGTGCCAGGTGAAATCCTGCCCCAGCAGGACTTTTACTCCTATGAGGCAAAATATATAGATGAAAATGGAGCTATCCTAGATATTCCTGCAAAGCTATCAGAGGATATGGTTCAAAAAGTACAGAACCTTGCCATAGCCGCATACAAGACCCTTTGCTGTGAGGGTATGGCCAGGGTAGACATGTTTTTAAAGGACAATGGAGACCTAATAGTAAATGAGATAAACACCCTTCCTGGCTTTACAAAGATTAGTATGTATCCAAAGCTATGGGAAGAGACCGGCCTGCCCTATGACCAACTCATTGACAGGCTGATTGAACTTGCCCTTGAACGCTTTGACAGGGAAAGGGTACTAAGGACAGACGTAGACCTATAATCTAATAGGAATTAAGAGGGGAGTATCATATGGCGACTATTAGAAACAGGGGAAAGGGTGCCTATTGGATAGGCATACCTGAAAGAGCCTACAAGTTTGCAGACACAAGGATTAGCCGTGACAAAAACGAAACAGCCTATTTCAAAACGGAGTTTTACATAAAGCAGCTTTCAAAGCTAGAGATCAAGATTTCCGCAAACTCCAGGTATAGGCTGTGGGTTAATGGTAGTCCGGTTCATTCTGGTCCCCTAAAGGGGGATAGGTACCGCCACTACTATGATGTTATAGATATTTCAGACTACCTTAGGGTGGGCTTTAATGTTATGGCAGTAAAGGTGGTAGCCTTTCCTTCCTACCAGGCCAATGCTGAGGATAATTTTGCTCCCTTTTCAATAATGGCAAATGGAGCAGGGCCCTACCTAGTAGTAGAGGGCTATGTTAGGGGTAGAAATAATCGGGTAATAGAAAATGTATCAACTGGCTATGCTGACTGGCAGGTTAGCCTAGACAAGGCTATCAGTTGGGTTACCTATGACCAGGCCTATTGGGTAGGTGCCATGGAAAGGGTAGACTCAAACTACCTACCCCATGGCTGGACCTATAGTAAAAAGCCTGACGGTCAATGGTTTGATATTGTTAGGCTTTGGCCCTTTGCGCCCTCAGTTCCAGACCAATCCTATGGGATAATCAGTCCCTTTCCCTTGAGGGAGAGGACCATACCCCTTCTTTATGAGGAGAAAAAGTACTTTGTCAGGGAAATGCCTGTCACTGCTACTGACCGGCAGATTATCACCTTTTCATCTCTTGAAAATGGTGTTTCCGTAACCCTGGCTGCCAACTCTAAATTTAGGATTGTCCTAGATGCAGGGGAGCTAACAACAGCCTACTTTCAGCTAGGACTCAGGGGTGGCAAGGATAGTGTGATAACCATACGCTATGCCGAATCCTATGTAAAAAAAGAAAAGTCCAATCCGGAAAAGGGTGTAAGGGATGACCACAAGGGCTTTATTATGGGCTATGAGGATATTTACATAAGCTCTGGTAGAGATGAGCTATATGAGCCCTTTTGGTTTAGGACCTTTAGGTTTGTACAAATTGATATAGATACAGGGGACAAGTCCCTAACCATAGCTCCACCTAGCTTTTTAGAGACTGGCTATCCCTTGGAGGTTGAAACCTACATATCATCTAGCCACGATTGGGTAAAGGGAGTATGGGATATAAGTCTTAGGACCCTAAAAAGGTGTATGCATGAGACCTATGAGGACTGCCCCTACTATGAGCAGCTCCAATACCTTATGGATACTAGGAGCCAGGCCCTTTTCACCTATATGACAAGTAACGATACTAGGTTAGCTGAAAAGGCTATGATGGACTTTCATAGCTCCCTATTGCCAAACGGCCTATTACAGTCAAGGTATCCCTCTAGCCAACCCCAGATAATACCTATGTTTAATATATACTTTATCCTTATGGTGGAGGATTATTATTGGCATACAGGCAGGACAGACCATATAAAACAATACAGGCCTGCCATTGATAGTATCCTAGACTGGTTTGATAGCAAGATAGGTCCCTATGGCCTAATAGAGGACCTAGGCTACTGGCCCTTTGTTGACTGGGTAAAGGGCTGGGTCAGAGGAGTACCCAGGGCTGCTGCCAAGGGACCCTCAACCATACACAACCTTATGTATGTAGCAGGATTGCAGGCTGCTGCCCGCCTAAATGACCTAACAGACAGACCCTATATGGCACAGGAGTACAATCAGAGGGCCTCTTTTGTCCTAAGGCATGTTGAGGAGCATTGCTGGTCCAATAGGCATGGACTTTTCAAGGAGGGGCCAAACAGGTCGGAGTTTAGCCAGCATGCCCAGATCTGGGCAGTACTTACCCGGCTTGCAGAGGGCAAGCGGGCCAAGTCCATCCTTAAAAAATGCTTTGCAGTAGATGATATTTACGAGTGCTCCTATTCTATGCGCTTTTACCTCCTAAGGGCCCTAGAGATAGCAGGCCTTTATAGCTGGTCCGAGTCAATATGGGATGACTGGAGATCTATGCTTGACCTTAACCTTACTACATGTCCTGAAGACTCTCTTAGCTCTAGGAGCGACTGTCATGGCTGGTCAGCCCTACCCCTATTTGAGTTTACCCGTTGCATACTTGGGGTCAGGCCCCTATTGCCTGGCTGGGAAAAGATTATGATAAAGCCTGAGACCCTATCCCTAGCTGATTGCTCAGGTACTGTAATAACGCCCAAGGGGATGGTAAAGGTTGCCTGGGAGAAAAAGAAGGACGGCTTTACGATCAAAGGCTCTGTACCAGAGGGTGTACCCTTTGAGCTCCACCTCCCAGATGGAACAACCCAGATCTATTTAAGGGGCGGCGAATTCGAATATTAATAAATAAAAAGGGAAACCAAATGGTTTCCCTTAAATTCTTTCTACTAGTATTCTAGCTATTTCTGCCCAGATTACTTACTGAGTATTATTTGAGTTTTTCTTGTACCACTTATCCGCAACTGCTTCGGCAATCTTGCCTAGGATAAGGGCTATAACAACTACTAAAACCATAAATTTTAAGGTATTTAAGGATAGGAACTTATCACCTAAGAGGTCAAGATAATTTCCTATTAGGTAGCCTAGAGTTAAGGAAAGGAAATATACGACCATGTCTAGGCGCCGCCTTAGCTTATGGTATTTTTTAATAGTATTATCTCTAATATCCTCCATATCCCCTACACCCTCTAATCTCTTTTACTCCTCGTCATCCTCATCTTGGTCATCATAGTCGTCCTCATCTGCATAGGATTCCTCTAAATACTCAACGATAGCATCAAGCTTTTCGTCCTCAACTGGGACAAATTCTTCGTTATCGCCATCTACAATGACCTTCATAACTATAATTTCCATTTCTTCTCCGTGGCTAGCACAATCACAATCATCACAGGCCTCGTCTTGACATTCTGTGGCATCGACAAGCAGGGCATATTCTTCGTCCTCAAACTCAAAATATTCTAAAAGCTCTAATGTTATTTCTTGGCCCTCTTCATTTTCAAAAACAAGCAGATCTCTTTCTTCAATCATAGGAAATACCTTCCTTTCATATTAATAGGACTATTGTATCTTATCTTTGCACCATTAACAATCTTTTAAGCAAAAAAATTTTGTCAGCCTACATTTTGGTCTGCCTAGCCCTATTTTGCCCATCTTTTGCCTGTGAAGTCCTATTGCTATTAATCTTTTATTGAGTATAAGCTTTGCCAGCCTACTTGTATAGGGTAAGCATAGGCTCTTGAATTGGCCTATCCCTAAAGCAGGGATGGGGGTAGATAAGGTCCTTTTTCTGCCTATGTACTATCCTGTCTAGCTGAAAGGCTTGGTGCTTGCTATCCCTGTGGTAGTAGCACTTGACCACGTCACCGCTCTTAAGGTCAAAACGGCGGGGCTTTTTCTCATATTGGGAATAGGTCTTGACCAGATAATATTTACGGGCCAGGCCAGGACCTAGCCTATTTAGGTCAGACTGTAGGGAAAACTGGCAGATATAAAATCTCATGCTACCTGCCCTCCGGTATATATGCTTGACCACTAGGTAGTCATGAATTACCCTCTTGTATTCTTCGTATATGTCCACCCATCTCATCCTAGGCCACCCCTTTTAGTTATTCTTACATAGCAATTCTTATATATCAATTCTCTATTTCCCATCGCTTACCTTTATTTCCCATAACCTTACTTAAATATTGGCCTAGTATCTAAATAATTTTTTTGCAAAGAGTATGAAGTGAATTTGCTTTTGCCTACGTCTAATATTTATGAAAAGGTTCGGTTAAGCAAGTATAACGAAATGGGGCCTAAAAGGCCTGTTAACTAAGTATGAAGAAATAAGACCTAAACGTTTTTTATAAGAACTCT
>DGFG01000038.1:11408-17046 GCA_002391555.1 Firmicutes bacterium UBA3906 | reverse complement strand
AATGTTTTCCATAGCAGAGCTATAAAAGATATATGAAAAGATAAATATGGGCACAAGGACACATAGCAGATAAATAAGCAATAGCTTGGTTCTTATGCTTATTTTAACCCTGTAGTTACTAATTAGACCCTTTTCTGTAGAGCTGCCCATTGTTGTTGCCCCCACTCAAAGCTGTCCATAAATAAAGCACTTGACTGCTACTCATATACTATTACCCATTTAAGATTACTGCTGTATATGTCTGTATCATTTCCCTATTGCGTATGTCCATTATATTAGCTAGCGGGTAAAAATTCAAGCTTACAATAAGTAGCAGGACACCCACTAGGATGTCCTATCTATACTTTTTTATATATTCTATATACTCTTGCTGAGATTATCGCAATCCTTAACTTTGTCAGCAATCCTTATATCCCTGCCTGCTTTGTTTACATTGGGCATATTAAACTGGGCAAGGTTAGATAGAACTGAAAATCTTTACACCCCTTGTAGCCAAAATACTATACATAAGAATATCTAACACAAGAAAGCCTATACATAGTATAGCTAGAGTGCTAGCCAGGGTCCATTTTATGATTATGGTAGGTACTATTACTAAGGGTGCCATAATCATGCCTATTATAACATTGAAAAATACGTTTATATTTTGCTTTACTGCCTTTTGCTCATTGTCCCAGGTAAAATTGGGGTTGACCAGATCAATCATTAGGCCAGTCAAGGATACAAATAAAAGGGCTAATGGACTAGTAATGAGCATAAGTAAACCTAGGAATAGGGGCATTTTAAAAAGTATTATACATAGCAATACTAGGACAAGTATAGCTGCAAAACCAATTAACATGGCAGAAAGAAGCTTTGCATTTAGCTGTACTATGTAGGATACGGGCAGATACTTTTTAACGTAAATATTTTCTCCTTCACGGGACATGGCTGAAGAGCTAATTCCATTGCTAGCCCCCATAAACACAGCCATTGCAAAGGCCGCTGCTAACACAATACCAGCGTTTTCAGGATTGCTAATAACTCTTGTAATCTCATCAAAGGCCATGGCTTGGTCACCACTTGTCAATAAGGGTATCAGGAGAAAAAGTGGCCATAAAAAGTTCATTACTACACAATTTAAAAAATATATGGGAGTCCTAACTAGGAGCCTGATTTCCACCAAGCAGTAGGATAGTAGGGCAGACCTGCTCCTTGACTTTTCCACGACTTGGCCGATGGCCTTGTTTCGCCTACTAGACCCTGCCTCCGACAGACCAACAGCTCCCTTTAAATAAATTACTTGACCAAAGGCAGTTATAAGGCCATAAGCCCCCAGGGTAACCCCTACAAAGAGGATAAGGTTAAGTAGGCCCTTTAGGCTTGAGCTATAAACCAAGGCTTGACTGGCCCAGCCGGCTGCAGGAAAGATATCGGGTATGACATTGACTAGGGAGTTAGAGCCAGACTCCAGCATTTCTAGCAGGGCTTCTGGCGATAAATCTGTAGATACATTTTGCAGTAGCATATTTATACCCAGACCCACAAAAAGCCCAAGCATACCAGCTAGTACCTTTAAAAAATCCTTGTGTCTTTTTAGGTTAGTAAATCTCATTATCAGCATAACTAAAAAGGAAGCCAGGGCCAAAGGTACTATGGGCAGTAAGACAAAAACAATTAAACCATAAACATAGTATAAGGGTCCCATGCCCAGTCTGATACCATATGTAAAGAGCAAGGGTAGATATAAGACCCCAGTCACTATAAATTCATATATGATAACAACTATAAGCTTTGCAGATACTATCTCCCAAGGTTTTAGTGGAAGGGGGAGTAAATACTCCACATCAGATGAGAAATAAAAGCTACTCATCACATAGAAAATACCAAAGATAAATATTATGGCTGAATTTATCCCAATCCCCAATTTTAAAACCAGGCCTGCCTGTCCTATTTGCATAAAGGCACCAATCAGGCTAGAAAATAAGGCAACTATCCCAATCAGCATAAAGGGGACTGTTAGAGCCAGCATAACTATTAGGAATATTTGGGTTGACCTTTTACCATCTTTGATACCAAGGCCTGTGCTATTTCTCAGCATTACCCTTACTAACGATAAAATTTTTCTATTCACTCTCTGTCAACTCCAAGAACATGTTTTCTAATGATTCGTTTTTCTTAAAATGCTCCTTCATCTCAGCTAATGTACCAGTAAAGAGGATACTACCCTTGTCAATAATAGCTACCCTGTCACAAATCTTTTCTGCAACATCTAGTACATGGGTAGAGAAAAAGACTGTCTTGCCCTCATTTACCTGCTCCCTCATCATCTCTTTTAAGATAAAGGAGGACCTAGGATCAAGGCCTGTCATAGGCTCGTCCAGTATCCAAACAGATGGCTCATGTATAAGGGCACCCATCAATACAATCTTTTGCCTCATACCATGTGAATAGGACAAAATCTTGTCATCTAGTACATCTGCCATGCCAAAACGGGATGCTAAATCCTCTATACGAGGCTTTCTCTGATCAGCTGCTACTTCATACATATCAGCCATAAAACCTAGGTACTCTATACCCTTTAAGCGTAAAAACATATTGGGAGTGTCAGGAACAAAGCCTATTTGCTTTTTTACCTCTAGAGGCTTTTGCCCTATGTCTATGCCATTTACCTTTACACTACCACTATCAGCCTTTAGTATGCCAGTTATAATCTTTATGGCAGTTGTTTTGCCCGCCCCATTTGGACCTAAAAAACCAAAAATCTGACCAGATGGTACTGTAAGTGTTAGATTGTCTGCTGCCTTTACTTTGCCGTTATAGGTTTTGTTAATGTTTATTAGCTCTATCATTTAGTAAACTGCCTCCTTGAATTCTGCTAGCTAGTTAAGCGCCTTTACTAGCCTTGTATATAGATCCTCTGTCTCTCCTGGCTTGTCATAGTTTATTACTATCCACTCATTGCCTGTATTGATTAGGATAAAGGGGCCTCCCTGAGAAAAGGAAATAAGCCGGGTCCTACCAAGATCCTCTAGCTGGTATATCCCCCTCCTACTTAGTCCAAATAGGTCTATACCATTGGTCCTAGAGATAATCCTTGGGAGCTGCTCAGCTAACTGTAGATCATGAATATCCTCATAGCGTATTTCAGCGCCATATATGCCAGATATCTTTATATGGTTTTCATTTATTATAACTTTTGCGGGCTTTAGAGCCAAGGAAATAGTTATTATTATAAGTGCGATGATAATAATCCTTAGGATCATACGGTAATTAAGTAGCTTGTCGACTGAATTGCCCTTGCCCATTTTCAATTCCAGATATCCCCCTTCTTCCTATATGAATGCTTTATATATAGGCCCTGCCAACATTTTAATTATAGCATAGTACATGCCTCGCATAAAATAGTAATTTGAATAAATTTTACTAAAGATTGTTAGATTGCTCAAGTCTATTCCCTTATTTCTGTTATTTTCCCTGTCTTTATATTTTCTTATTATTTAAATTTTTCCTTCTAAAAAAGCTCTAAAATTGGACACACTAACTATATCTATAGGAAAGGAGCAATATAATTATGAAAACTAAACGTCTTAGGAAAATGATGACCGAGTTTTCACAGGAATTGGGGATAGAACCAAGGCAAATGAACAAGCTAGGTAATAAGATGCTATGGGCAGCAGCTAGTGTCGTAGGATTTAGCCTTATCAAGACTATGTTTAAAAGGAGATAAAGCTTTAGTAATATCTTATAATTAGGCCAGCCGTCTAGGGCGGTTGGCCTTGTTTTCTTTTAATAGAAAATGAGGTCAAAAATATTTACTTAAAATGACACCATACCGAGCTGGCCCTAATTAAAAGCCCCCTGCTCCACCACCGCCAGCGCCACCGCCGCCACCACCGGAAAAGCCTCCAGATGAAAAGCCAGACCCAGAAGAGCTAAGAGGCCGATCAAAAGACTCACTAAAGCTCTTGTGAAAGCTACTACTATTTCCACTACTAAAGGCATAATACCAATATAGCCAGTTATTTTCCTCATATATAGACCTGTACTCAGGGCTAATAAATCCCATATCCATATTTACTACTCCAAGTGCCAGGGCATATATTAGGCCAGTGTCTAAACCTGATATTTTATCGTGATTATCATAATCCCCATTTAGCCTATCATCCATATAACTTTTAAATTTATCCCACTTTTTCTTTAGGCTAAGGCCCTCATCTGTTAGCCTAGTAAAAAGGTAAATACTATAGAAAAACAAGGGGGGTGACCCTAGTATACCACCTATACCTAAGATATTGTCGTATGTAAGGGTTATCGCACCCAGAGCAAAAATGACAAGGGACATAACTAGTAGGATTAAGCCGTACAGGGTCTTTCCCGTGTCATAGTAGCCTAGCTTATTAGCATCTGCCTTTATCTTGTAGTTCCAGGCCCTGAGGGACTGGTAAAAGCCCCCATAGTATTTATCAGCATAGGATTTTACTTCACTTGTCTTGACCCTGCTGCCCTTGCCTATTTCACTGAATAGCCATTTTAAAAACCTTTTTTCATGGCTAAGTAGGCCCTGATCATCGGCCTTTATCCTGCTTATAATGAAATCCTCAACATCTAGCCCTTGGTCACTAGCTATCTCTCCCTCTGGAGCTAGGCTCCTAATGGTCAGATAACCCCTTCTTTGTAGGTCTAATATGGTAGCTAGGATAGTCTCTGAGTTGCCTGTTCGGCCACACAGCCTAGCTGCTATAGCCGGGCTAGTCTCTGCCGGCAAATAGTCTCCCCTGTACTCATAAATGTCCCGCTTGTCTAGCTTCCTGCGGTTTAGTATTAGGCTTAATAAAAAGGTAAGCAGGATAATTATAGTCGCCCCTAGGGATACGGTACCTAAGTTTTTGGATGTGGTCCTTATCCTTTGTCTAATCTCCTCCCGCCTCTTTAAGTTAGCCTCCTCCTCAGCTATTATCTGCTCTAGCCTGTCTAGCTTTTCTATTTTTCTGGCACTTTCTATAAGGCTGGTTGGGAAAAGAAATCTACCCTCAACAAGTTCATTTTTTGCCACATTCTTGACCCTCAAGCTATAGCTTGAGTTATTGTTAGCTATTATCTGACCCTGGTCTGGTCCATGGGCAAAGACCCTAATCTCTTGGTCAGACTTTAGCTTTGGAAAGGACATATTTACGATAAACAGGTCAATGGGAGTGGAGTTTTCCCTTCCTAGAAACTTGTAGTATAGCTCACCCGTATCATTATAGCGAACCGCTAGATCCTTTACCCTGTAGCTTAGCCTAAAGGTCTTTTCCTCGTCCCTTGAAGGTGAAAATATCTTTATCCTTATACTGCTGTTATCATTTACAATATGAAATAGGTTGGAGTCACCATTTCTAGCACGATCATCTGGCCTATATTGGTAGCTTTGTCCTTGCTTTATCTCAAAAACCTCTAGGCCAGATATGCCAGAGGTCCCATCTAGGACTATATCCCTATAGACCCCATTGTAGGCATCATTGAAACGGAAGCTTATATCCTCAGTAACTAAGAGGTCCCCTGTATCCTCTAGGCTAGCATTTACTATCCATTTTGTAATAACAAGTGTATCACTAGCCCCTACTGAGCAAGGACTAATTACGCTTGTTATAAGCAAGACCATTGTAATTATAATAGT
>DGFG01000038.1:0-11152 GCA_002391555.1 Firmicutes bacterium UBA3906 | reverse complement strand
CTCAAGATATAGTTATATAGTTTGAGTGGATAGACCTGTATGTATATAAATCAGTCTCCATGCACAATATTTTACACTACTTACAATAACATCTCAAGTGCTTATCCTTTCATACTTGGAACATTTTCTTTTCTTATTTATTAAAGGATAAGCTATTTCCTTTACTATATGTACCTATAATTTAAAGCAAAATAAAGGCGATGCTGGCTACTAGCCTTGGCACCGCCTCTTTTATCTGGTCTATTAATATAAACTTTAAAATATAAGACCTTTAATTGGCCTACTTTTTCTATTGTCGCTTCTCTACTTTACTGAAATAATCTATTGGTCACTCAACTAAAGGGTTAGCCTTTCACTAACAATCTATGGATACTCTACTATAGGCTTAGCCTTTTTTAAATTATCTATTGATACTTTATTAAAAGCTTGGCCCTTCTAAAGATTTTGGGAAAATCCCCTTTAGCGCCTAAGGTTGTTGGTCATCCCCCACATTTCATCTGCAGCAGTTATACTTCTAGTATTTAGCTGATAAGCCCTCTGGGTAGTTAACATATCTACTAGCTCCTCAGTCAAATCCACATTGGACTCCTCTAAAAAGCCCTGGCGGATCCTGCCAAGCCCGTCCGAAAGACTACCCATATAGAGGTCTGTACCCTCCTCAATGGCAAATAGGTTGTCGCCTATACTAGTTAGTGAGTTTTTATCGGTTACTGTAAAAAGGGGTATGCTAGCAAGACTTAAGCTCGTGTTACCATCGGCTCCCCTTACCTGGCCTTCTTCATCAATGCTAATATCTAGTCTAGACCAATGGTCAGCTACAAGGTTTGTTTGCATTACTAGGTACCTACCACTAGAGTGAACTAATCTACCATCATTATCTAGGCTAAAGGCCCCATCTCTTGTAAGGTAAATGCCCCCATTACCATCCTCAATACCGAAAAATCCCTCTCCCTCAATGGCCAAATCATAGGTGTTTTTTGTTTCTGTCAGTGGTCCCTGGCTAAAATCCTTGTTTATGTTTTTTACCCTAGACCCCGTTCCTATCCCCTGACTGCCCTCTCTAACCTCCTGGGATTGGGGTACTCCCCTTTCGGCTATCTGGTCATATACTAGGTCTTCAAACTCTGCCTTTTGGCTCTTGTAGCCCTTTGTTTGCACGTTTGCAATATTGTTGGCTATGGTGTCCATCTTTTTCTGTATGGAATTGAGGCTAGTCCTACCTGTCTGTAATATCCTAATCATTTTTCAACCCTCCTATAGTCTGCCTACTTCATTAGCAGCCTTGCCTAGGGTATCATCTAAGGATTGGATGACCCTTTGGTTAGACTCAAAGCTACGGCTTATCTCTATCATTTTTACAAGCTCATCTAAGGGGTTTATGTTAGACTGTTCTAAAAAGCCCTGCCTTAGGACAAAGTCCTCAGCCTCTATTGGTTGGCCAGCCTCCACCCTATACATATTCTCACCTAGCTTGTTTAGGGTTTGTAGGTCTGGAAAGTCTACAATGTTTAGCTGAACGCTGGTCCCATCCATTAGCCTTATCCGTCCCCGCTCATCTATGGCAACATCCTCCCTGCCTACATATATGGGCTGCAGCTGCCTATCTAGGACTGGATAGCCATTTTTCGTTGTAAGTAGTCCATCCCTACTTACTGCAAAGCTACCATCTCTTGAATAGGCCTCCTGGCCATTAGGCAAAAGGATTGTAAAAAAACCCTGCCCATCTATGGCTAGGTCTAGGGCTTTGCCAGTCTTGTCAAGTACACCCTGCTCAAAATCAGTATGAATATCATCTACTATAACGCCTAGCTGCATCTGTCCTATAGGGGCCCGCCGATTATTGGGGCTGCTGGCCCTGTTAGATATGGTTACATTGTTATAGGCCCTAGCTAATACTTCTTGCTTTTTAAAGGATACTGTATCTACATTGGCTAGGTTCTGAGAGACATTTTCCATCTTTCTTTCCTGTACTATCATACCCGTTGCCGCTGTGTACAAGCCTCTAATCATTTTCTATTCCCCCTTTTCAAGGTTTGGTATAGCCCGTATTTCGTCCTCATAAACCATGCCCATTTGCCGGGCCATGGTCTCTATCTCCATTGGTGAAGGTTTCTTTTTATTAGTGGGTAAAAGCAAGATGCAGGCAATTACTATCCCTATACCTATGCCTAAAACTATCTCACCCTTTAGGACTCTTTTTATTTTACTAATAAATTCTTTAATAATAGTACCTCCCCCTTCCCTATGTTAAGGGCTGTGGCTATCTCATCTACTGTCATATTTGCCCTTAGCATTTTCTCGACTCTTTTTTCCAGGTCACCATAGACAATATCAGTTTCCTTTTCTCCATTTTCAACTGTAGGGGACTCCTCCCTTAGTAGGCCGAGTATCTCCCTTATATCCTCGCAGCCTTCTTGAAGCTGGCCTAGCCTCTTGTCTAGATTATTTACCTTTCTAATTAGGTCCTGGTTGCTAGCTAAAAGATTTATATAGTCACTATTGTCCCTTTCTTCTGCCACAACAAAGTCCTTAAAGGTCCTACTCCTTGTTTTCTTTTCTTCTTGTATCATATAAAGGCCTAGAAATACTAAGGAAAGACCTATTACTAGCAAAATATAAACCATAAGCCCATTACCGCCTTTCAGCCTGCGTCAAAAACTGCCTAAGCTTCATTAGTATCCTACCATGGATTTGAGAAACCCTTGAAACTGTAATCTCTAAAAGGTCTCCAATCTCCCTTAGGGTTAAGTCCTCATTGTAGTAAAGACTTAGGATAAGCCTTTCCCTATCGGAAAGCTTTTCTATTGCCGCCATGAGTTCTTTTTTTCTTTCCCTTTCAAGTAGGTCCTTGTCTGGGGCTATGGCCTCCCTGTCCTCTATGACCTCAAAGAGCCTAATGTCACCATCGTCCCCTGAAAATAATACATCCTCTAAGGAAAACTGGGCCATTAGGTGGGCATTGTTTTCAATCTCAAATAGGTCATCTGGCGATATGGACAGGTAGCTGCAAACTTCAGCATCCTTTGGCTCCCTCATAAGCCTTTGCCTTAGGATGTTTCTGGCATTGTTGACCTCTTTTATCTTGGATAGCTTGGTCCGAGAAATTGGTCCATTCTTTCTTAACTCATCTAGTATTGCACCTGATATACGCCATTTTGCAAAATGCTCAAAGGGGACCCCCTTGCTACTGTCATAGCGGTTAACCGCCTCAATAAGGCCAATTACACCTATAGAAACCAGGTCCTCCTTGTCATAATCCTGGCTATAGCCTGTATACATCCGGTCAACAATTCTTTTTACCAAGGGCAGGTATTTATAGATTGTTGCATCTATTTCTTTTTTACTTTCAGATACAAAGCTCATATTAGAACTCCCTTTTACTCATTTCCCTAAGCTTAACGAAAATATATGAGATTATCCTATCCTGCATAGGCTCAGTTATATCAATAAATTCGATACCAGAGTGGTAGCTTACCCTTATGCCCACATGCTTTTTGCAGCGGACAACCTTGCCCCTGACTGCTAGCTCTAGCTCACAGTCCCTTATAATAAATATAAGCTTTGTCTTTGGTTCGAGTGGATTTTTAGTTGCTAGCTTCATACCGCCGCCACTAATGTCCAAGGTGCTACCCCTTTGCCAGAAGCCCTTGTAAAGGTCTTCTATAAAGTCAGGAGTCCTCTCCCTCAATAGCCTGTTTATATCCTTGATTTGGTCCTGTTCCTTTGCATAGATTACAGATAAATATACAGGTACCCTAACAAAATCCCTTCTTTGAACCTTTTTATAGTTAGTAGGATAGCTAATCCTAAAGAGGGGTATATTATCTATAACCCGTTCAAGTATCCTTGTATCAAACATAAAGACATTTCCATCATTACAGTAATAGAGGCACTCTACTACATCTCCTACATTTAATAGACGCCACTGGGACCCTACAGCCGGGATAGTGACAAGCAAGGATTCAGCAGTCACATCCTGTATGAGGCTACTACAATTATCTCCCTCCTCAAGAACAAAGTCTATCCTATTGTTTAAAAGGAATTTGATTCTTTTCACAAGCTCACTCCTAGCCAAATACTTTTAAAAGCCTCTTGTATACATCCTTTATAGATGTTAACCGTCTACTTTTTTCTCTAGCTCCTATAAGCTTATCGGCTAGCTGGTCTATACACTTGCTAGCATTACTATTAGGATAAAGCAGATAAAAGGGCTCTTGGGCCATCACAGCTTGGGCAACCTTGGTGTCATCTAGGATATATCCAAAATCCTCAAGCTTTACTTGTAAAAAATTATCTGATGTCTTGTTTAGCTTTTCAAAGGTGGCCTTGGCCGATTCTTGGCTTGAACTCCTGTTTACTATTAGCTTTATGTTCCTCTCAAGCTTAAACTGGGCCAGAACCTTTATCACACTATAGGCATCAGTTATAGCAGTAGGCTCTGGGTTTGTTACCATAATCAATTCATGGGAAAAGGTGATAAAGGATAAAAGGTTTTTTGAAATACCAGCCCCTGTATCTATCAGGATAATATCAATATCCTTAAAGGCTAAAAAATCCTCAGCTAAAGACTTGTGCTGGTCCATGTCCAAGTTGGCAAGCTCCATAACCCCAGAACCACCTGGCAGGATCTTTATACCATGGGGGCCCGTTAAAATTGCCTCCTCTAGGGGACGTCCTCTAACAAGTACATCATAAAGGGTATACTTTGGCAACAGGCCTAGTATAACATCTACATTGGCAAGGCCCAGGTCCGCATCTATTATTAGTACCTTTTTACCCCTCTGCTGTAGGGCTATGGCAAGGTTTATAACAATATTTGTCTTGCCTACACCCCCCTTGCCACTGGCTATTGAATATATATCAACATTGTGTTTTGGCGGTGTTTTAGAAATATTAAGTTTTTCCTTGACTAGGTCCCTTAGCCTCTCAGCCTGATCCATCTATCCTTCCACCCCCAAAAGTAGATAGTCTATCAGGTTGGCCTTGCTAGCCTCAAGGATATCATCAGGAACTACTTGACCGGTTGTTACAAAGGAAAGTGGCTTGTCGCAGTAGCTAGCTATATTGAGTATATTACCATAGTATCTGGTTTCGTCTAGCTTGGTAAGTACTATAGAATCAAAGCCGATAAAATTGTAGCTCTCTATTATTGCCTTGAGGTCACTTCGCCTTGTCCCTACATTCACGACTAAGAGATTTCCTTTGTCCTCTATAGTATCTAAGAGGTCCTTGGTCTCTAGTAGCTGGTCCTTGTCGAGGGAGTTACGTCCTGTGGTATCTATTAAGATTAGGTCTCTATCCTTTAGCTTTTCCATTGCCTCTATTAGATCAGCCTTGTTTAGCGCCACCTCAAGGGGGATGTTTAATATCTTGGCATAGGTCTTTAGCTGTTCTACTGCCCCTATCCTATAGGTATCAAGGGTTATAAGGCCAACTGTCTTGTTGTTTTTTAGAATCTCCTGGGCAGCTAGCTTGGCAATAGTAGTAGTTTTCCCAACCCCTGTAGGCCCGATTAAGGCCCATACCCTGCTGTTTATATCCTGCCTTTTTATAGTGGCAGGTAAGAGTGGTCTTATATATCCTATAGCATCCTCTAGCTTATTTATTGGACTCTTAGATTCCCTAAGTGAGGATATGAGCCTATCTACTATACCATCATCTAACTCCATAGTCCTTAGGTAGTCTACTAGCCTATCCTGGTAGCTACTTTTAGGCTCATTTTCTATATTTGTATCTTCCTTTTCCTTTCCTTCTTCATCCCTGGATACCTGAGCGGCTTGGTCTACTAGCTGGCCTACCAGGCTCTTTAGCTCCTTTAACTCTAGCTCAAGCTTTGACTGGGCCTGTGTAGCCTCTGCCTGGCCCTTTTCCTTTGAATCTAGACCCTGATCATTATTAGCTACAAGGGGCCTAGTATTTAGCTCTGGCTGACTAGCTGAATTGTCTGGATTCTGCTTATAGGTCGTGCCCATATTCACCCTATTGTCTACTGCTGTGGTCATATTCATCCTATTGTCTACTGGTGATGTGGCCATATTTACCCTATTGTCTATTGGTGATGTGACCATGTCCACCCTATTGTCTACTGCTGCTGTGACCTCTAGGAGCTTTGGCTTAAATAAACTTTTTATGCCCCTTTGCCTGATCCTCCTGCTTGATACTATGACAGCGTCACTGCCTAGCTCATACTTTATCCTGAGCATGGCCTCGTTCATATTTTTAACCAAGTACCTTTTAATCAACATCTACGCTCACCATCCCTACTGCCTCTATTTCTATATAATTTGGTACCTCATTTAGTGACAATACTGCAAGCTGGGGAAAGGCCATCTCTATAAGTCGCTTAAAGGGTGCCCTAATCTTTGGTGAAGCTAGGATGACTGCTCTAGTCTGACTAGGGGCCAGGCCTTCTATCAGCTTACTGATGTTTTGAAGTATTGCAGTATTTATAGTAGGTTCAATGGCTGGGAATGAACCCTGAAAGGATTTTTGAATATTATCCCCTATATAATTTTCAAGGTCAGGGTGTATGGTTATTACCCTTAGGATATTATCATCAGCTACATAGGGGGCCACCACTGTCCGGCTGAGGGAATGCCTGACATACTCAGTCAGTAGCTCTGTATTTTTGGTACTAGGTGCATAATCGGCAAGGGTCTCTAAGATACTTATCATGTCCTTTATGGGGACCCTTTCCCTTAAAAGGTTTTGTAGTACCTTTTGGACCTCTCCTAAGGAGAGTAGATCAGGTATTAGCTCCTCTACAACTGCTGAATACTTTTCCTTTAGTCCATCTATTAGCTGCTTTACCTCTTGGCGCCCCATTAGTTCATGGCTGTTGTCCTTTATGATTTCACTTAGGTGGGTGACCATTACTGTAGTAGCATCTACGACGGTATAACCTAAAATCTCAGCCTCCTCCCTAAGGCCTGCTTCTATCCAAAGAGCAGGAAGGCCAAAGGCAGGTTCATGAGTGGCAATACCCTTTAGCTCTATTTCTTCATTGGTCGGATTCATAACCATAAAGTGCTTTGGCATTATCTCACCGCGGGCTAGCTCTGTCCCCTTTATCTTTAGTACATACTCATTTGTAGCTAGCTGGAGATTGTCCCTTATCCTAATGGGCTGAACAATAATGCCTAATTCCTTTGCACATTGTCTGCGGATACCTGAGATCCTATCTAATAGGTCTCCTCCACTCCTCTCATCAGTTAAGGAGATAAGGCCGTAGCCTATCTCAATTTCTAATAGCTCAACCTGGGTATATGATAGTATATATTCTGGATCATCAAGGTCCTGTCTCCTACTTTCTGCAGTTGCTGCAGTCTCTTGGATTGCTAGGCTGACCCTTTGCTTTTCTTCCTTGTTTAGCAGGTAGGCTGATACCCCACAGCCAGTAGATAAAAAGAGAAAGGGTAGGGTAGGTAGACCTGGGGCTATTCCAAGAGTAAATACTACTACAGCTGCTATCGCCATAACCTTGGGAAAGGAGAAAAGCTGCCTGGCCATATCTGTACCTAGGTTCTCATCTGAGGCTGACCGGGTAACCAGTATACCTGCAGATACAGAAATCAAGAGGGAGGGTAGCTGGCTGACCAGTCCATCACCTATGGTCAGGAGGGCAAACTTAGAAATGGCTTCTGCAAAAGTCTCTCCATCCTGCAATATGGTAATGGCAACACCACCGATAAAGTTTATCAGGGTAATGATAATACCTGCTATGGCATCACCCTTTACAAATTTCATGGCACCATCCATGGAACCATAAAAGTCCGATTCTCTCTGTAGGTTCATCCTTCTTTCCTTGGCCTCTTCATCTGTGATAGAGCCGGCATTTAGGTCGGCATCTATACTCATTTGTTTGCCAGGCATGGCATCTAGGGTAAATCTAGCAGAAACCTCTGATACCCTAGTGGCTCCGCTTGTTATGACCACTAGCTGTATAATTATGATGATGACAAATATGATGGCCCCTACAACATAGTTGTCCCCTGTTACAAAGCTACCAAAGGCCCCTACTACCTGGCCTGCATACCCTTGACTTAGGATTAGCCTGGTGGAGGATATATTAAGGCCAAGCCTAAAGAGGGTTGTTACAAGCAAAAGGGTAGGAAAGATTGAAAACTGTAGTATCTGGGTAGTAAACATGGCCAGCAGGAGTATGATAACAGACAGGGTTATATTAAAGGTCAGTAGGATATCTAAAAGGCCAGTAGGTATGGGTAGTATTATTAGAATAACTATACCCAGTATACCTAAGGCTATCACTACATCTATATGCTTTGTTATTCCTGTCATTGTTTTGCTAGCTCTATTAGACATTGGCTCTATATCTTCCTTCCATCCGGTAGACTGTTGCAAGTATCTCTGCTACAGCCTGGTATAGGTCTACTGGTATCTCCTGCCCCAGGTCTACATTGTTATATAGGCTGGCTGCAAGGGGCTTGTTTTCTACAATAGGCACGCCTGCTTCCCTGGCAATTGTCCTTATCCTCTGGGCTATATGGCCCCTGCCCTTGGCAACAACTATGGGTGCACCCTCCTCTAGGGTCTCATCATACTTTAGGGCAATAGCCAGTCGGGTAGGGTTGGTAACTACAAAACTCGCCTCGGGTACAGCCTCCATCATCCTGGTCATGGCCAGTTGCCTTTGCTTTTGCCTGATATAGGACTTTAGCTGAGGGTCTCCCTCCTGCTCCTTTATTTCTTCCTTTATCTCCTGTTTGGACATCTTTAGACTCTTTTTAAACTCATACCTTTGGTATACATAATCCAATACGCCCAAAATAACTAGCCAAATAGCCAGCTTTCCCATCAGGCCCCTAAATAGGTCCATAAAGTAAGGTAGTACCCTACTAACGCTCATCTGGGGAACAGAAAGGATCTTGCCAATATTACTATTTATATAGCTATAGGCTATATAGGCTACAAGACCCAGCTTTAGTATGTTTTTAAATAGGTCAACTAGGGTCCTGACAGAGAAAATTCGCTTGAATCCCTCTATAGGGTTTAGCCTTTTAAAGTCAGGCTTTATGGGGTCTATGCTGGTTAAAAAACCCACCTGCATAAGGTTAGCTACAATACCTGCAACCATTACAAATAGCATAATGGGTAGGGTTATCCGCAAGTATCCAAGCAGATGGCCTAACATGATAGGCCCAATGGATCCCCTAGATAGATCCTTGCTTAGGCCTGATTCTAATGTTTTGTGAAGGCCTGAATAGATCCCATTGTAGGTCACATTGCCAAGTAGGGGTATCATAATAATAAGTAGGACCAGGATAGCTGCAGAGACAAGGTCCGTACTTTTGGCCACCTGTCCCTTTTTTCTAGCATCTGACTTCCTCTTAGGCGTAGCTTCTTCTGTTCTTTCTCCTCCTGCACCACCGGCTGCAAATAAAAGTAGGGAGGGAAAGCCCCTTATAAAGTCCTCCATTTGTCCCTGCAGTCCATTTATGGCCCTGACTATCATATTGCCTATGGCTGGCAGGATTATTATAAGGGCTGCTAGACCAACTAAAACCTTTAAGGGTAGACCTAGCATTAATATATTTATCTGAGGGACAGTTCTTGAAATAAGGCCTATTACCGCATCTGTCATTAGAATTACAAAGATTATTGGGATTGCAATTTGAAAGGCGGTAAGAAAGCTTTTAGCAAATATATTTACAACAACCTTTAGGTCCAAGCTTGCAAGCTCAAGACCCGCAAGGGGTATTAGGTCAAAGCTTTGGGCAAAGGAGTATAGCATAATATGGTGACCATTTATTACGAAAAAGAGAATAAGACCTAGCCATTGATAGATATTACCAAATATCGAAACCCTAGTAGTGCTTAGGCTATCATAATAGGAAACCATGGAAAAGCCTATCTGAAAGTCCACCATTTGGCCTGCCATCTGAAAGCTTAGAAATATAAGGTTTACTACAAAGCCTAGGGCAAGGCCAAAGGCTACTTCCTTTATGACCAGGACAAGTAGCTCTAATATCGACTCATAGACTAGTGGGCTAGCAAGGGGCATAGTCAGGTAGAGGGTGTAGGCAAATACTAGGCTAAAGCCTATCTTCACTAGGTTAGGCATCCCCTTTACACTAAAGGCAGGAGCCACTGATATAAAGGCAAGGAGCCTAAAAAATATTAAGATAAAAACAAAATAATCCTCTATCAGAAAAATACCCACTTAAGTCACCTAAACTATATTTGCTATGTAGTCAAATATCCTGTATGTAAAGGCTATTAGCGTATTGAATATAAAGGTCCCAAATAGGATTAGGGCTAGAAAAACAGCTAAAATCTTTGGAACAAAGGTCATGGTCTGTTCCTGTATCTGGGTTGTAGCCTGTAGGATACTTATGGCAAAGCCTACCCCTAGCGCAACTAATAGTATGGGGGCAGCCGCCTTTAAGGTGGTGGTAAGGGCATCTGATAATATATCAATTACGACCTCTTGACTCATGTTTACACAAACCCTTCCTTAGTATTTTAATTCCTACTTATGCCCTGCTTCCTATGCAAAGCCCTCAACTAAAGACTTTACAAGTAGGTGCCAACCATCTACTAGTATGAAAAGAAGTAGCTTAAAGGGGAGGGAGATAGTTGCAGGTGGTAGCATAAACATACCCATAGACATTAGGATACTAGCTACTACCAGATCAATCACAATAAAGGGTATATAAAGTAGAAAGCCTATAATAAAGGCGGTCTTTAGCTCACTTATAATAAAGGCAGGTATCAGGGCAGTTAACTTTACGTCCATCCTATCCTCAGGTAGGTCATCGGGAGACATACTTACAAAGAGGGCCAGGTCCTTTTCCCTGGTCTGCTTTAGCATAAATTCCTTTATAGGCTGGCTACCTATTTCCATAGCCTCCTCCTGGGTCAATTCACCTGCCATATAGGGGTCTACAGCCTGGTCCATAACCTGGCCATATACCGGTGCCATGATAAAGATAGTAATAAAGATGGCAAGACCTATTAGTACCTGGTTGGGTGGAGTTTGCTGAGTGGCTAGGGCATTTCTTAGAAAGGATAGGACCACTATTATCCTAGTAAAGGAGGTCACCATAACCATAAAAGAGGGCACTAGGGTCAGTAGGGTAAGTAAAATCAGGATATTTATAGAGTCCACGAAAGACTCAGGTTCCTCTGACTG
>DGFG01000052.1:18578-18723 GCA_002391555.1 Firmicutes bacterium UBA3906 | reverse complement strand
CTAATGATAGGTCAGACCATATGTATACCAGGAGCACCAAGTCCAGGACCATGCCCACAGGGCAGTAGCCCATATGTGGTAAGAGCAGGTGATACTTTCTATAGCCTAGCTCAACGCTTTAACACAACAGTAGATGCCATAAGGG
>DGFG01000052.1:0-18246 GCA_002391555.1 Firmicutes bacterium UBA3906 | reverse complement strand
CTCGATGATTATATTCACTAATAGAAATAGGTCTTAATGGTAGTGCACTACCATTAAGACTTTATACATATTTATACAATGCTTGTACTAATCTTTATTGAATGATAGAATGAAGATGAACTTGTTAGGTGAGGCTCCTATACAGACACACGCTACTGCCCAGAAATATCGAAAGATGCCAATGGGTCAACAGGTACTACCGGATTAAGGTTTTACTTATCGTAGCTGGAATATTCCATGGCTGTATAGTGTCAAAGCTCGACGAGAGGTATATAAAGCATTTGTATGCTGATCCTGACTTGTTCAGGATTTTTTTATTTACTTTTGGTAATATTACTAAAGCTAGTAAAGGTGGTGGTAGTATGGATACTGGCCCTAGTTATAGGTCTTATATGCTTTTTGTACTGAAAATTTTATATACCATACTACCTACTACTTAGGTTAAGATAAAAGCATTCTCCTTTCTGGTAGATTTTAATAGGGTAGTATGATGACTAGGAAAGGATGAGCTAGATATGAATCTTGATAGGATTAATAAATTACTGGATAAAAAGGATTATACGAAGATTAGAGATATCTTCAAAGAAGTAGATGAAGTTGATATTGCTGATATCCTAGATGAGTATGATGCAAAAACCACACTGCTTTTATTTAGGCTTTTGCCAAAGGAAAAGGCTGCTGATGTTTTTGCTTATCTTTCTGTAGAGCAGAAAACACAGATATCTATGTTAGTTAGTGATAGTGAGCTAGTTGCCATCATAGATGATTTGTTTTTTGATGACAAGATAGACTATCTTGAGGAGATGCCAGCCTCTGTAGTAAAAAGAATACTAAAAAATGCGAGCGAAAATGAACGTAGGTTGATCAACCAGTTTCTAAATTATCCAGAAAACTCAGCTGGTAGCTTGATGACTATAGAATTTGTTGACCTGAAAAAAGAAATGATGATATCAGCTGCCATGGAGAAAATCAGGAGGATTGGGTTAGATAGGGAGACAATATACACTTGTTATATTATTGACTCAAAACGTAGGCTTGAGGGAACAGTTTCCCTAAGGGAATTGGTACTAGCTCCAAAAGATTCTAGGGTTGACGATATAATGAGGCAGGATCCTATTGCTGTACATACTCACGATGATCAGGAATTTGTAGCTGATATATTTAAAAGGTATGACTTACTAGCAGTCCCTGTAGTAGACCAAGAGAACCGCTTAGTTGGCATTATCACAGTAGATGATATTATCGATGTTATAGATGATGAGAATACTGAAGACTTTCACAAGATGGCAGCACTACAGCCAACACAAGAGGAATATCTTGAACTAGGAGTTATTAGTTTGGCTAAAAAGAGGATAGCTTGGTTGCTTATTTTGATGATTTCTGCAGCCTTTACAGGCTTTATTATACAAAAATATGAAAGGGCATTAGAATCAGTAGTTGCACTAACTGTATTTATACCAATGCTGATGAGCACTGGTGGTAATGCTGGTTCGCAGGCATCAACTTTAATTATCCGTGGCATAGCACTAGGTGAGATAGAGTTTAAAAATACAAAGGCAATACTATGGAAAGAGCTTAGGGTTAGTTTAATAGTTGGGGTTGGACTTGCTATAATTAATTTCCTACGGATATATTACCTAGAGGGTTATACTTCAAACATAGCCCTTACTGTATCGCTAACTACACTCGCTACTGTAGTCACAGCCAAAATTATAGGTTCAGTGTTACCAGTACTAGCTAAGCTAGCTAAAGTAGATCCAGCTATAATGGCCGCACCCCTGATAACAACAATAGTGGATACATTAACACTTATCGTATATTTTCAACTGGCAACTAAGATAATGGGTATTTAATTAGGTCTAGTATTATAAAAACAGGCAGTTAATAAGAAAATAAACTGCCTGTTTAATAGTTTATATTATTGATTATCGTCCCTTGGCAACAAAGAATAGGGCAATTGTGCCAGGACCTGAGTGGGCACCTATTACAGGGCCAATACAGTTAATGACAATGTCTATAACAGGATACTTAGCACGTATCATATTTGCTAGATAATTTGCATCATCTAAAGAATCCCCATGACTTATAAAAATAACCTGTCCTTCTGGTTTTACTATAGTTTCATCTAGTTGGTCGAAGAGGGCTTTTATTGATTTTTTTCTACCCTTGACCTTAGATACCGGTACTAGTCTACCTTCATTATCTACATGCAGTATGGGCTTTATGTTTAACAAGCTACCAATAAAGGCTGCTGTTCCGGAGACTCTACCACCTCTTTTTAAATGGTTCAAATCCTCTACAGTAAACCAGTGAGCTACTTTTAGTTTGTTGTTTTCTACCCAGCTAACTATTTCATCCTTGGTAGCACCATTTTCTAGCATATTAATTGCATACCAGGCAATTAAACCTTCGCCCATAGATGCTGCCTTTGTATCTATTATTGTGATATCGGCTGCTTGATATTCTTCCATTAGCATGTCCTTTGCCAGGAGAGCACCATTATAGCTACCACTTAGGGCTGAAGAAAAGCACAAGTAGATTATTGACTTACCTGCCTCAAGATAGGGTTTAAAAAAATTCATATATTCTTCGAAGTTTACTTGTGAAGTTGTTGGCATTTCACCTTTTCTAACCTCTTCATAAAACTCCTTATAATTTATGGTCTGACCAAAGTCATCTTTGTACTCGGATCCCTTAAATGAGTAAGTAAAATTGACCACTGGAACATTATGTTCTTTAATAAAGCTTAATGGAAGGTCTGTACAGGAATCTAAAATAATAACTGTGTTCACGGATTTACCTCCTTTTTCAAGATATAGGCTGATTATAATAAATATATGGTCATAAAACAAGCTTGCTTAGATATATATAGTTAATAATATTACACTTATACATCAAATCAGTCTAAGAAATTTTTAATTAGGTCTTCAAAACTATCTCTTTTCCTTATCTGGACTACTTGTCCATCTTTTTTAATCAGAACCTCAGCAGGTCTTAGCCTATTATTATAGTTAGAAGACAGGGCATACCCGTACGCTCCAGCATCCATAACTGCAATAATATCACCTTCGCGCATGGATGGTAGCTGTCTATCCTTGGCTAAAATATCGCCACTTTCGCAGATATTGCCTACAATTGTAACCTTTGTAAAAGAATCTTTACATGGCTTTTTACTATGATAGACCTCTATCTCATGGTATGAATCATATAGTATCGGGCGACTTATAACATTAAAGCCTATATCAGTCCCAACATACTGTGTCCCCTTGTTGTCCTTTAGAGCATGGACGCTTCCTAGTAATACTCCACACTCAGCAACAATATAGCGACCAGGTTCTATAATAAACTTAATATTTGGGTTATAGGTGTTAGCAAAGGCTTTAAATATATCAGATAGTTTTTCTCCTAAGAGCTTTAGGGCCAGTGCTTTTTCTCCATCTTGCTTCCTATAGGGGATACCAAAACCACCACCAAAGTCTATGAATTCCAAATCATTGAATCCTTTGGCTATTTCTAAAAGCGCTTTAACACCTTCGACATAAGGCTCTCCCTCCATAAATAAAGAACCTATATGCTGGGTTAATCCTACGAGCTTTAACTTGTATAAGTTAAGAGTCTCTTTGACCTTATCTATCTTGTCTATATTAATGCCAAACTTGGTTTTTTTGCCGCCAGTTACCACCTTTTCATGGTGACCCGCTCCAATACCTGTGTTTAGTCTTATAGCTACCTTGCCACCTGGGTTTATCTTGCCATAGGTATGAAGCTGAGAAATTGAGTCTACACTAGTCATGATTCCATGCTCTATAGCATATCTCATTTCTTGCTCTGAAACATTGTTGCAAACATAAAGTAGGTCTTCTGGCTTGAAGCCAGCCTTTAATAGGACAAATATCTCTCCTGGCGATAGGGCATCTGCCTTTAGTCCTTCTGATCTAATAATTTTTAAGAGTTCAAGGTTTGAGTTTGCCTTTGTTGAATAATGGACAGAAAGATTAGGGTAATCAATAAAGCTCATCATCTCTCTGCAACGGCTGCGTAAAATATTTTCATTATAAACATATAGGGGAGAGCCAAACTGTTCAATAAGCTGTTCAGGTTTTGTGTCCCCATAAAAATTCGTTTGACTTGTATAATAGTTCAATTTCTACCTCCACAAGATAAAATTAAATATTTATCTAATTATCATATAGGGGTGGCTAACTGTCAACAAAATAAAGTCCAATATAACATTTAAACACATTTCTTTTAGCTAAAACACAGTACAAAAGATAGGACTTGTGGTAAAATCGTCTCTGTTAGCAATAAAGAAATTGGAGGAACTGCAATGCAAAAGATCATAAGACAACTAGCAAATGAACTAAATATACGGGAAAAGCAAGTGGCAAACACATTAGGCTTGATAGAAGAGGGTAGTACACTACCCTTTATTGCAAGGTACAGAAAGGAAGTAACAGGTGGTCTAGATGATGCATTACTTAGAAAGTTTTTTGAACGATTTACATACTTAAAGAATCTGGAAATACATAGAAAAGAGATATACCGGCTAATTGATGAACAGGAACATATGACAGATGAAATAGCAGTTAGTATAGAAAAAGCAAAAACTATAACAGAGTTAGACGATATATACAGGCCTTATAGGCCAAAACGAAGGACTAGAGCAACTATTGCAAAGGAAAAGGGTTTAGGTCCACTTGCAGATATTATATGGCTCCAAGAGACAACAGACCAGGAGATAGACAGGCTAGCCCTTGACTTTATAAATGAAGATGAGGGGATAAAGACCAGTCAAGAAGCCATTGGCCTTGCTCTAGATATAATCGCAGAAAAAATCTCTGATGATGCAAAAATAAGAAAGCTTATAAGGGAGTATACCTTTAAAAATGGAATACTGCTAACAAAGGCAGTTACAGATAAAGAATCTGTCTATGAAATGTACTATGACTTCAGTGAACCTGTAAGTCATATCGTTTCTCACAGGATATTGGCCATTAATAGGGCTGAGAAGGAAAAGTTTATAAATGTAACTATAAGTGTTGACCAGGACCAGGTTGTTAATTTAGTACTAGCCAGGCTTTTAACAGAAACTTGCAGATGTCCACAATTAATCGAGGCCGCCCTAATAGATGCTTATAAAAGACTAATCGCTCCTTCTATTGAGAGAGAAATCCGTAATCAATTAACAGTCAAGGCAGAAGAGCAGGCTATAAAGGTTTTTGGTGAAAACCTATGCAACCTATTACTACAGCCACCAATTAAGGGGTCGGTTGTTATGGGCGTAGACCCAGGCTACCGAACAGGGAATAAGATAGCAGTTGTTGATGAGACTGGCAAAGTACTAGATACTGCAATTGTTTATATCACTCTAGATCATCATGATAAGGCCAAGGGCAAGAAGATAATGAAGAGGCTGATTGATGACCACAAGGTTAATATTATTGCTATAGGCAACGGAACTGGCTCAAAGGAAAGTGAGATAGTGGTAGCAGAACTTTGTAGCGAGCTTGATAATGGGATTCAATATATTATTGTTAACGAGGCTGGAGCCTCTGTTTATTCAGCATCAAAGCTAGCTAGTGAAGAGTTCCCCCAATATGATGTGGGCCTAAGAAGCGCTGTATCTATTGCACGACGGCTGATAGATCCCTTAGCCGAGCTGGTTAAGATAGATCCAAAGTCTATAGGAGTCGGACAGTATCAACACGACGTAAACCAAAAAGAACTAGCGGAATCATTAAAAGGAGAAGTTGAGTATTGCGTAAATAGCGTAGGTATTGACCTAAATACTGCATCTGCATCACTGCTTCAATATGTTTCTGGTATAACAGCCTCTATAGCAAAGAATATTATCCTATATAGGGATGAAAAGGGCAGGTTTAACAATAGAAAAGAGTTACTTAATGTAAAAATGCTTGGGCCAAAGACCTTTGAACAATGCGCAGGCTTTTTAAGGATAAGGGATGGAGAAAATATACTTGACAATACTGCAGTACATCCAGAATCCTATGAGGCAGTAAATAAGCTTTTCAAGAGTCTAAATTGGTCTATTGAAGATATAAGTAATGGTATTGAAATAAAGCAATTAACAGATTCTGCTTCATTGGATTTAGGTCAGTTAGCAAGCTCTATTGGCCTAGGTGAACCTACACTTGTAGATATACTAGAAGAACTGAAAAAGCCAGGTCGAGATCCGAGAGATGAGCTACCTAAACCATTGTTAAGGACAGATATTGTGGGGCTTGAGGATTTGAAAGAGGGCATGGTTTTAACAGGGACTGTTAGGAATGTTATTGACTTTGGAGTCTTTGTTGATATTGGTGTTCATCAGGATGGCCTAGTTCATATATCAAAACTATCGGATAAATATGTACGACATCCAACAGACATAGTACAGGTAGGCGACATTGTAAAGGTAAAGGTTTTGGATGTAGATATAGAACGCAAGCGTATCAGCTTATCAATGAAGGATTTGTAAATTGTTCTTGATTTGTTGATTTCAACATACTATAATAACAAACAAGAAAATAAATTATCTTCAGGGCAGGGTGTAATTCCCGACCGGCGGTAAAGTCCGCGAGTCCCTCAAGGGATTGACCCGGTTAGATTCCGGGACCGACAGTATAGTCTGGATGGGAGAAGAATATAGATTAAATTTTTATGCTCCTGAAGTATTTTAGGAGCATTTTTTCTGTTAATCTTTAAAGTACTCTCCTTAAACCAAAAACTTTATTAGGGGGTAATAGTATGATGGACAAAGATAAGAAAAAGATAACTTATACTTTTAAGCTAAACACAAGAAACATAGTAAAGATTGGTATGCTGTCAGCAGTAGCTTTTTTGTTGATGCTAATACAGTTTCCGATTCCTACCCTGTTCCCGTTTTTTCTAGAGCTAGACATAAGTGAGCTTCCAGCATTATTAGGAGGTTTTACACTAGGTCCAATAGCAGGTTCAATTATTGTTTTACTAAAAAATCTACTGCTTTTAGCTGTGAGGGGTAGCAAAACAAGTTATGTTGGAGAATTATCTAATTTCATAGTAGGCGCTGCCTTTGTAGTACCTGCTTCAATTTTATACATTAACAATAAAAGCAAGAGGGGGGCAATCTATAGCTTGATAGCTGGTATTTTGGGGATGACCATAGTGGCTTGCATTTCTAATTATTACCTGATTATTCCCCTGTTTTCAAAGACCTTAGGATTTGAAAGTGTTATGGAAATGGCTGCTAGATCAAATAAGGCAATTGTAGACATGAAAACCTATATTCTATATGCAGTTGTACCCTTTAATATATTAAAATCTATGGTAGTATCTATATTTACATTGCTAATCTACAAGAGGTTGTCACCACTACTGCGTAGCTGATAAAAACCGGGGAAACCCGGTTTTTTATTCCTAATAATTTTGTGGTATAATACGGACTATAATCTAAGTGACAAAATCTACTTTTTATTATTTACTAATGAGGTGGCTGCTATAGTTTTAATATCGTGTAATGAAAAAGATACTCAAAATATTGGCTACTATATAGGGCAAAGGGTCAAAGCTGGCGACATAATCCTTTTATATGGAGATCTTGGCAGTGGAAAAACTGTCCTGACTAGAGGAATTGCCAAAGGTGCTGGTGTCGAATCTAGAGTAACGAGCCCAACATTTATAATTATGAACCAATACCCTGGGAATTGTCCGATTTTTCACTTTGATTTATATAGGCTATCTGATTCAGAAGAACTTTATGATTTAGATTTTGAAGACTACCTATATGGTGACGGCATTGCTATAGTCGAGTGGCCGGAAAAAATGGCAGAACTACTTCCTAAAGAGTACTTGAAGGTCACCATAAATAAGTTGGAAGATGACGATAATAAGAGGATTATAAAGATAAGCTCGTATGGCGAAAAATATGAAAGCTATAAGGAGGTATTCAAAGGATATGAAAGTACTTGCCGTTGAAGCATCTTCTCTTGTAGCTGGCGTTGCGATACTAGATGATTCGAACCTAATTTATGAGGGATATAACCACCATAAAAGGAATCATTCGCAGATCCTGATGCAAATGGTTGAAAATGCTCTATTAGCATCCGAATTAGAGCTTAGTGATATAGATATTATTGCTGTGACATGTGGACCAGGTTCTTTTACTGGCCTTAGAATAGGAATTTCTACAGTAAAGGGTCTAGCACAGGCTACAAGGAAAAAGGTAGCAGCTGTCCCAACATTAGATTCTCTTGCGCACAATATAATAGGTTTTTCAGGTCTAGTTTGTCCTATTATGGATGCAAGAAGAGACCAAGTATATACAAGTATATACAGGTGGGAGGACATGGAGTATAAAAGGCTCATTCCCTATTCTGCAATGGATGTGAGAAAGCTAGCAAATATGCTGCTTGCCTATAATGAACCTATTCTTTTTTTAGGTGATGGTGTAGACAAGTACAATGAAATTTTACTAGATCTACTTGGAGATAAAACTATAATAGCACCACCCCATTTGCGACTGCAAAGGGCATCATCTACTGCCTGGGTTGGCTTAAATCTAGCAAACGCAGATAAGTGCATTTCTTTTTACGAGCTTGAACCTTTCTATTTAAGAAAGTCCCAGGCTGAACAAAAGAAACAGACAGGTAAGGGAAAAGATGAATAAGATGGTTAGGATACAGCCCATGAAGGCTGAAGACCTTGAGCATGTATGGGAAATTGAAAAGCTGTCATTTTCTCTACCATGGTCTATCGAATCCCTTAGGCTAGAGGTGGAGGAAAACCAATGTGCCAAGTATTATGTAATTAAGCTAGACGATAGGTTAGTAGCTTATGCTGGTATGTGGATTGTACTAGATGAAGCTCATATTACAAATATCGCAGTTCATCCTGACTATAGGGGAAAAGGATTTGGAAGGATGATTCTAAAAACCCTTATCGGGGTGGCTAAAGACATTGGAATGGAACGCATGACCCTTGAAGTTAGAGTATCTAATAAGGCAGCTATAAGCTTGTACAAGTCATTAGGCTTTGAAGAAGCTGGTGTCAGGAGGGGCTATTATGCAGACAATGGCGAGGATGCCCTAATTATGTGGAATTTCCACTTAGAGGAGGTCAAATAATTATGTCAAAAAGGATTGCCTGTTCCATCATAACTGTCCTAATATGCCTGCTCATTTATCCTGTTTTACTTGTAACCAGTATAGAATTAGTAACCTATGATAAAAGCTTTTATATAGACCAATACAAAAAACTAGATACTGCTACCACAATAGGTATTAGTGAATCCGACCTACATAGGGTTACATGGGACTTATTAGATTACATAAAGGATAAAAAGGCTACGCTAAAGGATATAAAGGCAGATATAAACGGAGATATGCGCCAGGTTTTTAATGACAAGGAAATTGCCCATATGGTAGATGTCAAAGACCTGTTTAAGTTTGCCACGGATGTTCGAGCTTATTCAATTATAGCTATAGTGGTGTTATTATTAGTTATTCTAACTTTCTATAGGAAAATGGCAGCTAGAAAATTGGCTCTTTCTTTTCTATGGACTACAGGAGCTTTGATAGTGCTGTCAGCTATTCTTTATCTTTTGATTCAGTCAAACTTCTCTTACTACTGGGACTTGTTTCATCATATATTCTTTGATAATGACCTTTGGCTATTAGATCCTAATACAGATATTATGATCCAAATGGTACCTGAAGCTTTCTTTTATAGTGCTGTTACTAGGGTTATCCTATATTTTTCAACTGCTAGTATTATTTTAGCCCTTGTCTCTATAGTTTATACTATATCTACTAGAAACATAAGAAAGGCTACTTAGAATCGAGGAGAAAATCATGGCATATTTTCAAAATATGAAAAAGAAAACAGAGCTTTTAAAAGATAAAAAGGATATATTGATTTTAGCTATAGAAAGCTCATGTGATGAGACCTCTGTGGCTTTAGTAAGAAATGGGAGGGAGGTAGTTAGCAATGTAATTTCCTCTCAAATTGATATACACAAGGAGTATGGAGGTGTAGTTCCAGAAATAGCATCAAGAAAGCATGTTGAGGTAATAAACTACATAGTAGATAAAGCATTGTCAGAGGCTAATATAAACTTAAATGAGCTAGATGCAGTTGCAGTTACCTATGGCCCAGGCTTGGTAGGTGCACTATTAGTAGGTGTAGCAATGGCAAAAGGATTAGCATTTGGACTCAAAGTTCCCTTGATTGGAGTTCACCATATTGAAGGACATATAAGCTCAAACTACATCCACAATCCTGATTTAGAGCCTCCATTTTTGTGTTTAGTAGTATCAGGTGGCCATACAATGCTTGTATGTGTTGAGGATTATTGTAAGTATAGGTTAATGGGTCAGACCTTAGATGATGCAGCTGGAGAAGCCTTTGACAAAATAGCTAGGGTAATAGGACTAGGCTATCCAGGTGGCCCGGCAATAGAAAGGTACGCCAAGGATGGTGATCCTACTAAATATGATTATCCTAGGGTTAATATAAAGGGGAAGCCCTATGATTTTAGCTTTAGTGGTTTAAAAACTGCAGTGATAAACCATGTACACAACATGAAACAAGCTGGAGAAAAGGTAAATATAAATGACATAGCTGCATCCTTTCAGCAGGCTGTTGTAGATGTATTAGTCGAAAAATCAATAAACTGTGCCAATGAACTAGGCATAGACAAACTAGCTATAGCTGGAGGGGTGTCGGCAAATAGTTTGCTAAAGGATCAAATGAATTCATTAGCAGGCCAGCATGGTATAAAACTATATACACCTTCAATCATATTATCAACTGATAATGCGGCTATGATCGGTAGTGCAGCTTACTATAGACTACTAAGAGGGGAAATTAGTGATTTATCTTTAAATGCAATCCCATATCTTTCTTTAAGTAGTCTAAACTAATTTTGCCAAAAGCACAAAGAATCCTTCATATTATTATTTAAAAATCAAAATATTAGGCCAAGTATATATATTTTTTATTTGTGGAAAATGGCTTTAAAAACCTTTATCTTAAGGCACTAGGCTGTGGATAAGCCTGTGCATAATGTGGATAAAATAACCAAATAAACCAACAAATTATCTTAAAAATAATCAAATTCTGCAAGAAATCCTGCGGTAAAGCAAGTACTCATAGAAAAAGTTACAAAATTAGACATATATAAATGATTGATAGACCTCTACACTATAATTATTGTGTTTAAGAAAGTATTTCATGTCAAAGACTTAAGTGTTGCATTTCAAAGACTTATGTCTCTTTTCTTCTGTCTTAATGCTTACGATGTAAAAGGCAAAAAGAATAAAGTTGTCCAGTAGGGAGAACATATTATTTGTCATATCAATTTACAAAAGGAGCGAACGCAATGGTGTGAGAGGGCTTGACTTAAATGTTTTAACAAATATAGCAAAGAGCTATTAGGGTTAGCTGGTCTTAAACCTTAGACCTGCTAGGAAAGATAAAAAATGCTTACTAAGATTTTGAGTACTAGTCTTTTTACACGATATTTTATTATAGCCAGGCTTAAAGGAGGCTTTATATGCCTAATCTGAGAGACATAAATGAATATGCATTATCTGTAGCTGAAGAATTTGAAGTCTTAGATCAAAAAAAGAAAATAAGATGCAAAATGCCTAAGCTAGGTGAGGATAATCTTGTCTTAATGAAGGCGTACAAACTAATTAACAAGGCTGTTAAATCAAGTGGAAGTATCATAGCAGCTGCTGAGTGGCTACTTGATAACTTTTATCTGCTAGAAGAACAGGTAAAAGATCTAGAAAACATACTGTCTAGAGAGACCTATAAGAATTTACCTGTTTTAATAAAGGGAGATTATAAGGGTTTTGCTAGGGTCTATGGTATAGCTATGAAAATATGCTCATATAACGATGCTAGAATAGATGAATCAATTATCTCTGACTTTATTAATGCCTATCAAACAACTACTGCCTTAAGTAGTGAAGAACTCTGGGCTCTTCCCGTTATGATAAGAGTTGCCCTTGTCCAAAGGATAAGGGATATTACTTTATTTATAATTGAGTCCTTAAGTGAACGTGATCTAGCCGATGCCTGGGCAGAGAAGCTAATAGAGGCTATAACTAGTATAGAGGACGACAAGAATTTAGTAGCAAAAGACAGGTTAAGCAAGGTTATAAGTTACCACGATAAGGATATTAGCTATATGAAGCCCGTTTATGCTGAAAGACTATTACATAGGCTAAGGGAGGAGGGTACAGACGCCGCATCAATAATCAGGTGGGTAGATGGACGCTTAGCTGTCCAGCACACAGATGCAGATGAGATTATTCAATCTGCCCATCAAATACAAACAATTAGCCAAGTAACAATGGGAAATGCCATAACTAGTTTACGGGATATAAGCTCTATAAGATGGGAAGACCTGTTTGAAGAATTAAGCTTATTAGAAAGGGTACTTAGACAAGATCCGGCGGGAGTATATCCTCAAATGGATTTCCAGTCAAGGGACAATTATAGGCATCACATTGAAAAGATAGCCAAGCTCTATGAGAAAAGTGAAGTTTTAGTCGCACAAATGGCAGTAGAATGTGCATTGGAAAATACTGAATGTAAGAATGAAAGGGATAAACACATCGGATTTTACATAATTGACAAGGGGAGGGTCAACCTTGAAAAGAAACTGAGTAAAAAGCTTAAGTTTAGCCTGGAAAGGCATATAAAAGAGCGACCTTCACTTTACTATTTCAAGGCAGTTGCTCTTATCTTTGCCTTGATTATGTTAGGTTTTTTAAGTACTTTGTCTTTGGTGGATGCGAAAAGCAACACCTTGTCACTTGTGTTGTCGATTATTATTTCCTTTGTTCCTATAATAAGTATTTCTATTGGAATAGTCCACTTTATAGTTATTAGACTTTTCAAGCCTCAACTATTGCCAAAGTATGAGCTAAAGGATGGTATCCCTGATAAGCTCAAAACCGTGGTAGTTATTCCAACTTTGCTGACTAGTGAGAAAAGAGTAAATGAACTAATTGAACAAATGGAGGTTTTTTACTTAGCAAACCAAGAAAAAAATTTGTATTTTGCTTTGCTAGGAGATTTTAAGGACAGTCCAGAAAAAGAAGAAAAGCAGGATGGACAGATAATCGAAAGTGCATCAAGGCTGATAAACGATTTAAACAGTAAATATTGTCAGGATGAGGGTAGTATTTTTTATTACTTCCACCGCTATCGTCAATGGAATGAAAGACAAAGAAAGTGGATGGGTTGGGAAAGAAAAAGGGGCGCCTTAGTAGAATTTAATGCTTTACTACTAGGTGATGAAAATACCAGCTTTTCGACCAAGATTGGAGATATGTCATCTCTTAGGGATATTGAATATGTAATCACACTAGATGCAGATACTCAGCTTCCAAGAGATGCTGCAAAGAAACTAATAGGTGCAATAGCCCACCCATTAAATTCAGCTGTACTGAATGATGAAAAAAGGACTGTTATCGAGGGATATGGTCTGTTGCAGCCACGAATCGGTGTTTCAGTAGACAGTGCTAGTAGGTCTCTTTTTTCTCTTACCTTCTCTGGACAAACAGGTGTGGACCCATATACTAGTGCTGTTTCAGATGTTTATCAGGACTTGTTCAGTGAAGGCATTTTTACCGGCAAGGGCATATACAAGCTAAGGGTCTTTAGCAAGGTTCTAGAAAAGGCTATTCCTGAAAATAGTGTATTAAGTCATGATTTACTAGAGGGTTCATATGTAAGAGCAGGTTTAGTTTCTGATATAGAGTTAATAGATGGCTATCCTGCTAGCTATATGGCCTACTCTATGAGGCTACATAGGTGGGTAAGGGGAGACTGGCAGCTCCTTCCCTGGCTTTTTAAATATGTGAAAGACATAGATGGGGAGAAAGTAAGAAACCCACTGAATAAACTGTCAAAGTGGAAGATACTAGACAATTTACGTAGGAGTCTATTGTCTCCTGCCTTGTTCATTATGCTAATTCTTAGCCTAGTAACATTACCTGGACCCATATTAGCATGGCTATCTCTTGCCATAATTACTATATCATTTCCCTTGATAACTGGTATCGCAGACACATTATTAGTTCGCAATAGGGGAAAGGACAATAAGCTAAGACTAAGTGAATTTTTTTATAACACAGGCAGTTTGCTCAAGCAGATAGCAATGTCCTTTGTTTTCTTAGCCCACCAAGCATGCTTGATGTTAGACGCTATCCTTAGAACGCTGTGGAGGCTATTTATAAGCCAGGAAAACATGCTGGAGTGGGTAACTGCTGCAGATGCTGAGTCTAGGTTTAAAGGTAGGCTAATTGACTACTGGCAGAGGATGAAGACCTCACTTATAACCACGGGATTGATATTAGTCTTGGTTATCTACCTTAATAGGCCCATGTGGCCCATTAGTCTTTTTTTTGCATTGGTATGGCTTTCTTCTTTCTACACAGCCTACAGGGTGAGCAAGCCTAAGCGCCGGTATATACCCCATCTGTCTAGAGAACAGATAGTAAAGATTAGGATGATTGCCAGGAAGACGTGGAAATATTTTGACGAACTAGTAAATGAAAGTAGTAACTATCTGCCGCCAGATAACTATCAGCTAGACCCTCCTACAGGTATAGCTAATAGGACTTCTCCGACAAATATAGGTCTGCATTTAGTTTCACTATTAGCAGCTAGAGATTTAGGTTATCTGACTACAATAGATACTATTAAGAGGATATCAAAGACCATTCAAACATTAAAAATCATGGACAAATGGAAGGGAGGGCATTTTTATAATTGGTACAATATAAGTAACCTTAAACCCTTAAAGCCCCAATATGTATCAACTGTTGACAATGGTAATCTAATTGGATACCTAATTGTTTTAAACCAAGGTATAGAAGAACTATTAAAACGCCCCCTTATTGGACAAGAAAGTATATTAGGGCTTAGGGATATACTGATTACAGATTGTGGTATGGATTTAGAAAACCAAGCTATGCTCAATATGTTTTTATCTATAGATAATATAAGTGCTGTTGAGTGGCAGATGCTATTAGATGATTTAAAGGGGCAGGATAAAGAATTAGACAGGCTCATAACTAACTATGAAAGGGAGATTGACCTTTTTATTCCCTGGGTAAAGTTATTACAACATGCACCTTCTATTTTACTAAATGAGAAGGGTGTATATAAGGAGACAGCTATACATTTTACAGACCTTCTTAAAAAGCTTAATGAAAATCTATCATTACAAGATATTTATAGTAAATATCTTGAGATACTAAAACTATTATCAGAAACCTTAATATCTCTACGTAGAAATGAAAACAAGAGTGCAGGATACAGTGAAGCTAAGGACTGGTTAAAAAAACTTGAACTATCCCTAGCAAGCTCATATTCAAATATAAGAGGATTTATATCAACTTGTATGCAGATACATAGAGAGGTAGACAACATAATAAAAAACATGGATTTTAGCCTGCTATATGATGAGAAAAGAGAACTATTTACTATTGGATTTGATGTTGAAGAGGGACATCCATCAAGGTCTCATTATGATTTACTTGCCTCTGAAGCAAGACAGGCTAGTTTTATAGCTATAGCTAAAGGAGATATTCCACAAAAACATTGGTTTAGGCTAGGTAGATCCTTAACCTTGTTTGGCAATCATAGGGTTCTGATATCTTGGAGCGGAACTATGTTTGAGTACCTCATGCCCTTGCTTATCATGAAGAACTATGAGAACACCCTACTAGATGAGACCTATATGGCAGCAGTTAAGTCACAACGTCATTATGGAGAGCAAAGACGGATTCCCTGGGGTATATCTGAGTCAGGCTTTTATGCATTTGATCTACATTTAAACTATCAGTACAAGGCTTTTGGAGTTCCACAGCTTGGCCTAAAGCGGGGTTTAGTAAATGATTTAGTAATCGCCCCTTATGCAACAATGCTGGCCCTACCCATAGAGCCTCTGCAGGCCTATAGGAATATAGAGGCTTTATCTTCAGAAGGTATGATGGGAAGGTACGGCCTATACGAGGCCATCGACTATACAGCTGAGCGCTTACCAAATAAAAAAAAGAGTATAATTATAAAAAGCTATATGGCTCATCATCAAGGTATGAGTCTATTAGCCATGGATAATTACCTAAACAACAATATTATGCAGGCTCGTTTTCATTCTGCTCCCTTAGTTAAGGCGACTGAACTTTTGCTGCAGGAGAGAATGCCAAGGAAAGAAATATATATAAAAGAACATGAAGAAAATGAGATTGTTGACCTTGAACAAAATAGGAGGCGTCAAGAGACTCGTGCAAGGAGAGTATTCACTAGCCCCTTCACCAAGCTACCGGAGATCAATATTTTATCAAATGGCAGTTACACAGTTATGACCACTAATAGTGGTTCAGGCTTTAGCCAGTACTTAGGCAAAGCTATATCAAGATGGAGGGCTGATACAACTAGGGATAATTGGGGTATGTTCTTTTATGTTGAAAACCTAAATTCAAATAATTATTGGTCTGTCGGCCACCAGCCCTATGGGAATACACCAGATAAATATAAGGTTATTTTCGAGACTGATAGGTCTATCTACCAGAGAAGAGATGGAAACATCGAAACAAGCATGGAGATTGTAGTCTCCCAGGAGTACAATGGTGAAATAAGGCGTTTGACCTTTGTAAACCATAGTAATAGTAGTCGGGTGCTAGATGTCACAAGCTATTTTGAAGTATTGCTAACCTCTTTTGAGGCGGATAATGCCCATCCTGCCTTTAGTAATTTATTCATACAAACAGAGTATTTAAGCGAGTTTGAAACCCTGCTAGCTAGTAGAAGGCCGAGAAGTAAAGATGAAAAAAGTATGTGGGTTTTACACACTGCAAATGTAGAAGGTGACCAGGTAGGCAGCACTCAATATGAAACAGACAGGATGAAATTTTTAGGAAGGGGGAGAAGTGTAGAAAATCCACAGGCTATGGATCCTGAATACCCTTTATCTAATACTGTTGGTCCTGTATTAGATCCAATAATGAGTATCAGAAAAAGGATACATATAGGGGCAGGAGAAAGTAAAAAAGTTACCTTTATCACAGCTGTTGCTGATAGTAGGGAATCTATTATGGCATTAGCAAGAGACATCCGCAACAATGGTATGTCTGATAGGTCCTATGAGCTAGCATGGACTCATTCGCAGGTTGAGCTAAGATACCTTAATATATCTGCTGAACAAGCTAACATATACCAGACAATGGCCTCACGTATACTATATATCGAGCCAGCTACTGGATTAAAGGCCAGTTCACTAGTTGAAAATAAAAAGGGTCAACCTGCACTATGGGCCTATGGGATATCAGGAGATTTACCCCTTGTTATAACTAGAGTCAGTAGGTTAGAACATTTAGAACTAGCTAGGCAAATGTTAACAGCTCATGAGTATTTAAAGCTTAAGGGTCTTAGCTTTGAGCTTTTGATTTTAAATGACTATGGCAACAGCTATGAGCAACCCTTGCAGGAAAAACTACGTGAAATAATTTCAATTAGCCATGCTAGGGAACTAGAGGATATGGCTGCTGGTGTCTTCCTAAGGCAAACTAGTAATATTCCCAGTGAGGATATTACACTTTTAATAGCTACTGCAAGAATTGTACTAAACGGTGATGATGGTTCCTTGGCATCTCAGATGCAGGTATCAGAGATTATTAAGCAGTCAGACTATTCTAATATAGACAAATCCATAGACTATGAGATAGTCGAACAAGTAAGCATTAAGTTACCTGACGGTATTGAATTTTTCAACGGTATAGGTGGATATAGCCATGATGCAAAAGAGTATATTATAAAGCTCGATAAGAATACTGTTACTCCCATGCCTTGGTCTAATATAATAGCTAATGATGAGCTAGGCTTTATGGTAACAGAATCGGGTTCAACATACACCTGGTGCAAGAATAGCCGTGAGAACAAACTAACCCCATGGTCAAATGACCCCATATCTGATCCATCAGGCGAAATTATATATATAAGGGATGAAGATAGCAGTGATTTCTGGACTATTACACCCCTACCTATCAGGCAAGAAGTGGACTATCTAATCAGACATGGTCATGGTTATAGCTTTTTTGAGAATATTAGCAATGGTATTAGTCATTGCCAACAAATGTATGTTGCCATGGACGACCCTGTCAAGTTAATTAAAATCAGCTTAAAAAACTTATGTAATAAGACTAGGACCCTATCCATTACCCACTATGCTGAGTGGATACTTGG
>DGFG01000112.1 GCA_002391555.1 Firmicutes bacterium UBA3906 | reverse complement strand
AAAGTATGGGGTCAAGGTAGAGGTTATTGCTGTTGAAAACCAGTTTTTTGGCGAAAATGTAACCGTAGCTGGCCTAGTTACAGGAAAAGATATATTATCCTCAGTCAAGGGCAGGTCTTTAGGTGACCAAATCTTATTACCTCACGTTATGCTAAGACGTGGAGAAGATGTATTTTTAGATGACCTAGCCCTTGAAAGTATTGAAAAGGAAACAGGTTTAGAGGTTAAGGTGGTCCAGGTAGATGGCCAGGCCCTTGTAGACGCTATTTTAGGTATTGACAGCTAGGCAGTTGATTTTACTAGTAACCCTTTAGACCAGTACTTATAAAGGGTCTTATATAGGCTTATAAATTGGAGGTAAAAACATGGCAAAACAGATTGTTGCAGTAGTGGGTAGGCCCAATGTTGGCAAATCCACGCTTTTTAACAATATAGCCGGCAAAAGGATATCAATAGTAGACGACACCCCGGGAGTAACCAGGGATAGGATTTATACAGATGTAGAGTGGCTCAACCATAGCTTTACCTTGGTGGATACTGGTGGTATAGAGCCAGATAGCAAGGATGAGATCTTAATTCAAATGAGAAATCAAGCCCAGGCAGCCATAGAGTCAGCAGATGTAATCCTCTTTATGGTTGATGGCAAGGAGGGTATAACCCCAGCAGATAATGAAGTTGCCACTATGTTAAGGAAGGTTGATAAACCCATAGTATTATGTGTAAACAAGCTTGACTCTGTAGAAGAAGAGGTAAACCTATACGAGTTTTACAACCTGGCAATTGGTGACCCAATACCCATATCTGCCTCTCATAAAAGGGGCCTAGGTGATTTACTAGATGCTATTATAGACCGGCTTGACAAGGTTGAGGCAAGTCACGAGGATGAGGATATAATCAAAATTGCAGTAGTAGGCAAGCCCAACGTAGGCAAGTCCTCTCTGGTTAACTATCTGCTAGGTGAGGAGCGCTCAATAGTAAGTAACATACCCGGCACAACGAGAGATGCTATCGATACGAGCTTTGAATATAGGGGCCAAAAGTATCTTATAATAGATACTGCAGGCATTCGCCGCAAGAGCAAGATTACAGATCCACTTGAGCGATATTCCGTTTTAAGGGCCCTGAGTGCTATTAGAAGGTGTGATGTAGCCCTAATTATGATAGATGCCACAGAAGAAGCCACAGAACAGGACGAAAAGATAGCTGGCCTGGTCCATGAAGAGGGCAAGGGATCAATCTTTGTAGTCAACAAATGGGATCTTATAACTAAGCATACTGGCTCTATGAATGAATACAGAAACAGGCTGACAAATCAGATTGCCTTTATGACTTACACTCCTAGCCTATTTATATCAGCAAAGACAGGCAAGAGGGTAGACAGGATAATAGAGCTTGTCAACTATGTTTATAACCAATGTACCTTTAGGATATCGACAGGAGTCCTAAACGATTGCCTAACAGATGCTATGGCTGTAAACGAGCCCCCTGCTGACAAAGGGAGGAGGCTAAAGATCTACTACGGTACCCAGGTGGCGGTTAAACCACCTACCTTTGTTCTTTTTGTGAATGATTCTAGCCTGATGCATTATTCATACAAGCGGTATCTAGAAAACTATTTCAGAAAGACCTTTGGCCTTGAGGGTACTCCCCTCAGGATAATCGTCAGAGACAGGACTAAATAGGAGGCAAAAAATCATGTTATATCTACTTGTAGCAGTAATAGGCTACGCATTAGGAAACTTTACAGCTTCTTATTTTGTAGGCAAGGGTATGAAAAATATAGATATTAGGGACCATGGTAGTGGTAATGCGGGTGCAACTAATACATACCGGGTACTAGGTTTAAGGGCTGGGGCTATAGTTTTTATTAGCGATGTTCTAAAGGGCATACTTGCAGCCCTAATAGGCCTTTGGATAATAGGCAGCCCAGTTGGAATATTGGTTGCAGGTGGGTTTGCGGTGGTAGGCCACAATTGGCCAGTAGTCTTAGATTTTAAGGGTGGAAAGGGAGTTGCTAGCTCCTTTGGTGTTATATTAGTACTATCGATTGAATTGGCAGTTATTTTACTAGCCTTTGGCCTTTTGCTAGTGCTACTGACCCGCTATGTATCCTTGGCGTCAATAAGCTGTGCAACGCTTTTTCCAATACTGCTTATAGTATTTTCCTACCCTGTAGAAATAATCATACTAGGCAGCCTCTTAGCCTTGATGGCTATACTAAGGCATAGGGCCAATATCAGCAGGCTGATAATTGGAAATGAGAACAAAATAAGCTTTAGGAGAAAATGAGAAGGGAAGTAATTTATATGGGAGAAAGGGTTTCGGTCATAGGAGCAGGTAGCTGGGGAACAGCCCTGTCAGTTCACTTGGCTAATATGGGATACCAAATAGGACTTTGGGTATATGAACAAGAGGTCATAGATACCATAATAAAGGATAAAGAAAACAAGCAATATCTACCTGGTGTTAGGATACCTGAGGGCATAGAGCCTACCAATGATATAAAAGAGGCAGTCGAGGGGGCGTCCCTTGTAGTTTTTGCAGTGCCTTCACATCTAGTCCGTATGATGGCAAGGCGGGCTGCGCCCTACATAAAATCCAATCAAGTCCTAGTAAATGTTGCAAAGGGCTTTGAGATAGAGAGCCTAAAAAGGCTAAGCCAAGTAATTGATGAAGAAATACCATATAGGGATCTTGTAGTCCTGTCTGGACCAAGCCATGCGGAGGAGGTAGGTAGAAATATCCCGACAGCCCTGGTTTGTGCTTCAAACTCTAAAGTGGCAGCTGAAAAGGTCCAGGATATATTTATGGGCCCTAGCTTAAGGGTCTATACCAACCCTGATATTGTAGGTGTTGAGACAGGAGGAGCCCTAAAGAACATTATCGCCTTGGCTGCTGGTATTAGCGATGGTCTAGGCTATGGTGATAATACAAAGGCTGCCCTGATGACTAGGGGTATAGCTGAGATAGCACGGCTAGGAGAGGCAATGGGTGCTTCTCCACTAACCTTTGCTGGCTTAACTGGTATAGGAGACCTAATAGTGACCTGTACTAGTATGCATAGTAGAAATAGGCGGGCTGGTATAATGATAGGCCAGGGCAAAAGTCTAGAAGAAACCTTAAGCTCAATAGGCATGGTTGTAGAAGGGGTCAAGACATGCAAGGCCGCTTACCTACTAGCTAAAGAGCTAGGCATTGAAATGCCAATTACCAGCAAGCTTTATACTATATTATTCGAAGGAAAGGATCCAGATAAGGCTGTAAAAGAATTGATGCTTAGGGACAAGACCTATGAGATAGAAGAAATAGTAGAAGATATTCAAGCTAACTGGCTATAAGACTCATTTTTTCCTGACAACTTGTCATATTCCCTTGCTAGGGTCAATATACATTAAGTATGAAATAATATGCTAGATATTAGATATTGGGGCAAACTGGCTCCCAATTCTAACCACTAGTAAGGGAGGGAAAGTTGATGGAGAAGTTTGACCTGTACCGGGATATAGCAGAACGGACTGATGATGATATATACATAGGAGTAGTAGGTCCGGTTCGAACAGGAAAATCCACATTGATAAAAAGAATAATGGATTTACTGGTCCTTCCTAACATGGATAACGAATTCGAGAAGGAACGATCCCGGGACGAAATACCACAAAGTGGTGCTGGCCGAACAATAATGACCACCCAGCCTAAGTTTGTTCCCAACGAAGCTGTCAAGATTGCTGTCCGGGAGAATGCCAATCTGAATATAAGAATGGTTGATTGTGTAGGATATCTTGTTAAGGGAGCAATAGGACATATGGAGGGCGAAGCTCAAAGGATGGTTCGGACTCCGTGGTATGATTATGATATACCCTTTGAGGAAGCTGCAGAAATCGGTACCCGCAAGGTTATAAAGGACCATTCCACTATTGGCCTTGTTGTGACAACTGATGGTAGTATCACTGATATACCCAGATCAAGCTATATAGAGGCAGAGGAGAGAGTGGTTAGGGAGCTTAAGCAGATAGATAAGCCCTTTGTAATGGTCCTAAATTCAAAATATCCCTATGAGGAAAATACCGTAAAGCTAAGGGATGCACTTGAGGAAAAGTACAATGTACCGGTTCTTGCCCTTGATGCCTTAAATCTTGAGGAAAATGATATCTACGAAATACTAAGTAATGTACTTTTTGAGTTCCCAATCACTGAAATAAAACTAGATTCACCTAAATGGATATACAGCCTTGATGAGGACCATTGGCTCATCAACCACATAATATCCTCCTTTACTGAAGCCACCTCTGAAATAGCTAGGGTTAGAGAAATAGAGGGTCTAGCTGATAGGATTAAAGAGTCTGACTTTGTCAAAGAGGCCAGGGTAGATAATATAAATCTAGGGACCGGCCACATATCAGTTAGACTAGAACCAAAGGAAGGCCTATTTTACAAGGTTCTCGGCGAAGAGTGCGGCTTTGAAATCAAGGGTGACTACCAGATGATAGGTCTAATGAAGCAACTAGCCCATGCTAAAAAGGAATATGACCGGCTAGAGGAGGCCCTAAAGGATGTTAGAGAAACTGGCTATGGCCTCGTACCACCCACCATGGATGAGCTGACCTTGGAGGAGCCAGAGATTATAAAGCAGGGGGGCAGGTTTGGGGTACGCTTAAGGGCTAGTGCTCCCTCACTCCACCTTATGAGGGCTGATATAGAGACTGAGGTATCACCTATAGTTGGGACAGAAAAGCAAAGTGAAGAGCTGGTAAAATACCTACTAGATGAATTTGAAACAGATCCATCAAAGCTATGGGATTCTAATATCTTTGGCAAGTCTCTACATGAGCTAGTCAACGAAGGCCTATCAAACAAGCTAATGAGGATGCCAGAGGATGCGCAATTAAAGATTCAAGAGACCCTACAAAGGATCATCAACGATGGCAGCGGAGGTCTCATCTGCATTATCCTATAGGGCGAGGCAAATATGAAAAAATAAAGCCTTAAGCAGAAATTTGCTTAGGGCTTTTGTAATTAAACAGCAATATTGCTAAAATAATTTGAATAAAATCCCCTTATGGAATATAATAAATGGTAGTTAAGACATAAGGAAGACAGAACAGGAGGATAAAGAATGACAAATATTGACATTGATCAGCTTTGTATAAATACGATAAGGATTTTATCAGCAGAGGGCGTTGAAAAAGCAAAGTCAGGCCATCCAGGCTTACCTATGGGAGCTGCACCTATGGCCTATACCCTATGGGCCAAAGAATTAAAGCACAATCCCAAAAACCCTGACTGGGTCAATAGGGATAGGTTCGTCCTATCAGCTGGCCATGGTTCTATGCTTATCTATTCCTTGTTGCACATATTTGGCTACGATGTTTCTATTGATGACTTGAAAAACTTTAGGCAATGGGGCAGCAAGACTCCTGGACATCCAGAATATACAGATACACCAGGGGTAGAGGTTACTACTGGACCCCTAGGACAGGGTATAGCTAATGCAGTAGGTATGGCTATGGCAGAGGCCCATTTGGCCGCCAAGTTTAATAGGCCTGGCTATGAGATAGTAGACCATTATACATACGCTTTAGCAGGAGACGGTTGCATGATGGAGGGTATCTCCGGCGAGGCCGCATCCCTGGCAGGCACCCTTGGACTTGGCAAGCTTATTGTACTATATGACTCAAATAGCATAACCATCGAAGGTAGCACTGACCTAGCCTTTACAGAGGATGTTGGCAAGCGCTATGAGGCCTATGGCTGGCAGGTCCTTTATGTTGAGGATGGTAATGATGTAGCTAAAATACATGAGAAAATAAAAGAGGCCAAGGCCGACAAAAATAGGCCAAGCCTTATTGTTATAACAACAGAGATTGGATACGGGTCTCCTGAAAAGCAGGGCAAGGCTTCAGCCCATGGTGAGCCCCTAGGAGCAGAAAACCTCCTGTCTGCAAAGAAATTCTTAGGCTACAATACTGAAGGTTCCTTTTATGTAGCAGATGAGGTTAGGTCCCATATGGAGGCCTTTGCTGTGGAGGCTGCCAAGGCAGAGCAAAGCTGGCTTGACCTATTTGAAAAATATAAAAAAGAGTATAAAGACCTAGCAGATGAGTGGGACAAGTGGCAGCAAAAGGGGCTAGCTGAGGATATCATAAACAATGAAGAAATATGGGCCTTTGAGGGAGCAACAGCGACCAGGTCTTCCTCGGGTACAGTCCTAAATAGGCTATCTAAGTATCTACCTAATCTAATCGGAGGTTCTGCAGACCTAGCACCCTCTAACAAATCAGATATGAAGGATAGGGAGGCCTTTACAAAGGACAATTATGCCGGCTCCAATATACATTTTGGTGTAAGAGAGCATGCTATGGCTGCCATTGGTAACGGTATGGCTGTTCATGGAGGACTCAGGCCCTATGTGGCTACCTTCTTTGTCTTTAGTGACTATATGAAGCACTCTATGAGGCTATCAGCCCTCATGAAGCTACCCCTTATCTATATATTAACCCACGATAGCATTGGGGTGGGTGAGGATGGTCCTACCCATCAACCAATAGAGCACCTAGCAGCCCTACGCAGTATGCCAAACTTTACTGTCATAAGGCCGGCTGACTCTAGGGAGACTGCAGCTGCATGGCTATTAGCCCTATCTAGGACAGATAGCCCAACAGCTCTTGTACTTACTAGACAGAACCTGCCCCTACTTGAGGGAACTGGCAAGGATGCCTTCAAGGGAGCCTATATCTTGTCCGATTCAGACAAGGCTAGCCCAGACCTTATCCTTATGGCTACAGGTTCAGAGGTTCAGTTGATTATGGAGGCCAAGAAGGTCCTAAAGGATAAGGGTATAGATGCTAGGGTAATTAGTATGCCCTCCTGGGAGATTTTCGAAGAGCAGTCCGATGAATACAAGGAAAGGCTGCTACCTAAAAATGTAGAAGCCCGTCTAGCAGTTGAGGCAGCCAGCTCCTTTGGTTGGCACAAGTATACAGGCCTAAAGGGTGAGGTCATCTCAATAGACCACTTTGGCGCCTCTGCACCTGCAGATATCCTATTTAAAGAATTTGGCTTTACTGTAGAAAATGTTGTAGATAAGGCATTAAAGCTATTAGGAAAATAAGTATAAATTGCAGGATTCTTGGTTTAGGACAATAGAAATAAGTATATAAAGCAAGTAATACTATGACACAATAAAAGAAGGGCTATTGAGCCCTTCTTTTTAATATCTATGATGCTAAATCCTTATAAATACAGGCTCCATCCTATCAAAGCAGGTAATGTATTTAAAACCAAGGCCCTTTAATAGGTCTATACTAGCCTTATTTTTATAGGCTACAGATTCTGCCTTATGTGAGTCAGACCCTATGGTTATTATCTCTCCTCCTAGGTCCTTGTAGAGCTTTATTATCTCTGGATGGGGCATAGGTACCTGGGACTTGTGGGCAAAGCCTGAACTATTTAGCTCAATACCCTTGCCCTGGTCAATGACTGTCTTTAATATGGCCTCTATAATATCTAGACCGATTTTATGGTCATCCTCTTCATATTCGTAGGGAGAATACCTTTTGACCAAGTCTAGGTGGCCCAAGACATTGTAGTCACTATATTTTGGCAGTATATCATATATAGTCCTATAGTAATCTATATAAGACTCTTTTTTTGTTCTAGTCTCATAGTACTCTGGATAATAGGGGTCACAACCATCTACTATATGAAATGAGGCTATAACAAAATCAAAGGGATACTTATTTATAAATGCAGTGGACTTTTCCAAGGTGGTATGCTGCATGCCCAACTCAACCCCTGTTTTTACTGACAGCTGGCCAGCGTACTTTTGCCTACATTGGCTTATTTCTTTTATGTAGCTATCTATATCCTTTATTTCAAAGGGCATATCCCTGTATGGCCAATCAATCTCCATATGATCAGTAATGGCTATCTCTAATAGCCCATTATCTATTGCAGCTTTGCAAGCTTGGTCTAGAGTCATTTTCCCATCATCAGAGTAATAGGTATGCATATGATAATCGATCAAATATTTCGCCTCCTTAATAACTGTCTTATATTATACATCATATTTAGCTGACAAGCAGTACTTACCTAACCATATAATATCAATATGATTACAGTATCCATAGTAGGCTGGCTCAGTTTTGCCTTATATATTAGTTCTTCCTCATATCTAAATGGCCAATTATAATTAATTGCAAAAAAATATGGCATTTCCCTTGACATTCCAAAAGGCCAAGGGTATAATTTTATCAATTTAGCATATTAAATCGATAAACTAATAAAGCGGTGAGGAATATGAAAGCCTTGACAAGCAAAAGAATACAACAAATACCTGAGGGTGTCCAGGATACTCTGCCAGATGAGTGCTACAACCGAAGGAAAATGGAAGAAAGGCTAAGGGACCTATTTAACCTTAGTGGCTATGATGAGATAGACACCCCCTTGTTTGAATACCTAGACCTTTTTGAGGGTGAAACCGCCTCAATAGAACAAGAAACCATGTACAAGTTCTTTGAACCTGGTGACAGAATTATGGTGCTCAGGCCAGATATTACTATGCCAATTGCTAGGATAGCAGCTACCAAAATGAAGGAATACCCATTACCCCTTAGACTTTCCTATATCGGTAGCGTGTATAGGTATGAGGAAGAGGGCCAAAGCAAGCAAAGAGAAATTGCCCAGGCTGGAATAGAACTTTTGGGCTCTCGTGACCCAATGGCAGATGCTGAGGTAATAGCCCTTAGTATAGAGTCCTTATTAAAGTTAGGCTTAAGGGATTTTCAAATAGACATTGGCCAGGTAGAGTTTTTTAAGGGACTAGTTGAGGAGGCAGGCCTAGATGCAAATCAGTCAGAGGACCTAAGGCATTTAATAGATCAAAAAAACAGTCTAGCCCTAGAAATCCTACTAAAAAACCTAGCCATGCCAGCTGATACAAAAAATAAGCTACTTCAGATACCCATGCTTTTTGGTGCTAGTGAGGTCTTAGACTATGCTAAAACTCTATCAAATACTGGCCGAAGTAAAAAGGCCCTAGAAAACATAGGTCAGGTATGTAGGATGCTAAGTAACTATGGTCTGTCAGACTATATTGCCATAGATTTAGGTATGGTCCATAGTCCTAACTACTACACAGGTAT
>DGFG01000069.1 GCA_002391555.1 Firmicutes bacterium UBA3906 | reverse complement strand
TGTTGCTTCCATTATCGAATAGTATTCTTTAATGTAAAGAGCTAGCCTTCTAGAAAAGAAGTCTTTATAGAAAATGATTTTTCTATTGATTTACAGGGAAGAAATAAGTAAGGGGCCATTCCCCTTGCTTATTTTTTCGTTTACCTGAGGGCTGGTAAAAATCTTTACTTTACTTTCCTATATAATATGCGTTGACATGACTTTTGTTATATGGTAAATTATATAAGTATCGCTATGATTGCCGGCTATAGCATAGGTTTTTTAAAGACCTGGCTAGAAAACCGGTTCCTAATATAGACTGAAGACCTAAGTGAGGTGTGAAAAATGAGGGTAAAGATAACCTTGGCATGTACAGATTGCAAGCAGCGTAACTACAACACTATGAAAAACAAGAAGAACAACCCAGACCGTATTGAGTTTAAAAAGTACTGCAAGTTTTGCAAGGGGCATACAGTCCATAGAGAAACAAGATAATTAGACTTTCTGATTTTACTAGTTTCAGCATACAATGTCATCCGTCATTATGACTGGAAATAAGGATGTGAGGTAAATGGGTAAAAAGACTACAACTAAAGTGGCAAAGAAAAAAGAAAGAAAGCCACGCAAAAGGGGCTTTCTCCGTGGCGTAATGTCAGAGCTTAAAAAGGTCACATGGCCATCCAGAAAAGAGTTAGGAAAATTCACCCTAATAGTTGTTGTTGTGGTTGTTGTATTTGCAGCAATTGTTGGTGTTATGGACTTTCTCTTTGGAGAGTTGCTAAGACTTATCACAGGATAGGAGGGAGGGTCAAAATAGGGCTATGACCCTTTGTTTATGTCAGATATAGATAAAGATCAAAAAAATTTATTAGAACAAGGAACTGACCAAGAAGCAGTTGACCAGGATACTGACCAAGAGAAAAAGGATCAGGGTAAATGGTATGTTGTACATACCTATTCTGGCTATGAGAACAAGGTCAAGGTCAACCTCGAAAAAATTATCGAAAACCGCAATTTGCAGGATTTGATATTAGAGGTCAAGGTTCCTGTAGAGGAACAAATTGAAATAAAGGACGGCAAGCGCAAGGCCATCACCCGCAAGCTATACCCTGGCTATGTCATAGTCAAGATGATTATGACCGATGAGTCATGGTATATCATTCGCAATACCAGGGGTGTGACTGGCTTTGTTGGTCCTGGCTCCAAACCTATCCCCCTAACTGACAGAGAGGTACTGGCCATGGGTGTTGAGGATATACCCATTGTACTGGATGCTGAGGTTGGAGATAATATTAGGGTCATCTCCGGACCCCTGGAAAACTTTATCGGTATTATCGAGGAGATTTACCCAGATAAGCAAAAGGTAAAGGTTTCAGTATCCATGTTTGGTAGGGATACACCAGTCGAGCTAGAATACAATCAAATTCAAAAGATATAGGTGTAAGTATACAAGGAGGTGTGTATAAATGGCAAAGAAAATTACCGGTTATGTAAAGCTGCAAATTCCTGCGGGCAAGGCTTCACCAGCGCCACCAGTAGGTCCAGCTCTTGGACAACATGGTGTTAATATTATGGGTTTTTGCAAGGAGTTTAATGAAAGAACTGCAAAGCAAGCAGGTTTGATTATACCTGTTGTTATAACAGTTTATCAGGATAGGTCCTTTACCTTCATTACCAAGACTCCACCAGCATCAGTACTACTTAAAAAGGCAGCTGGCCTTGACAAGGGGTCTGGCAGACCAAATGTAGAAAAGGTAGCCCAGGTTACCAAAAAGCAGGTTCAGGAAATAGCTGAGCTAAAGATGCCCGACTTGAATGCTGCTGATATAGATGCTGCCATGAGAATGGTTGCAGGTACTGCCCGAAGCATGGGTATAACTGTAGAGGAATAGCTACAGGCTATTAAAAGCAATATTATATTAAACTGAGCAAGACAGCTAGCCTACAAGCAAACAAGCAGGCAGCTAAGAGCAAGACCTAGATACAGTAATATTAGTTGGCAGGGCGATTAGTCCGTTATGACCACAAGGAGGTTTATTTAATGAAAAGAGGAAAGGCATATCAAGAGAGCGCAAAGCTCGTTGATAGGACAAAGTTATATGATTCACTAGAGGCTATAAGCCTATTAAAGCAGACAGCAAAGGCTAAATTTGACGAGACAGTAGATCTGTCAGTACGTCTTGGAGTTGACCCAAGGCATGCAGACCAGCAGGTACGTGGAGCAGTTGTCCTACCCCACGGAACAGGCAGGTCCGTTACAGTCCTAGTAATTGCCAAGGGTGAAAAGGCAAAGGAGGCCCAAGAAGCAGGCGCTGACTTTGTAGGTGCCGAGGACATGATAGAGAAAATCCAAAAGGAAAACTGGTTTGGCTTTGATGTATGTATTGCTACCCCAGATATGATGGGTCTAGTTGGTAGACTAGGACGAGTATTAGGTCCAAAGGGTCTTATGCCAAATCCAAAGTCTGGCACAGTTACAATGGATGTAGCCAAGGCTGTTACTGACACCAAGGCAGGTAAGGTAGAGTATAGGCTAGACAAGTCAGCTATTATGCATGTGCCAATTGGCAAGGTTTCCTTTACTGATGAGCAGCTAGATGAAAACCTAGACGCTCTAATGCATGCAGTAGTAAAGGCAAGGCCTGCAGCTGCAAAGGGTACCTACCTAAGAAGTGTAGTAATATCGAGCACTATGGGACCTGGCATCAAGGTAAATCCTGCAAAATATATGATGAAATAGGCTTGGCTAGAAATTATACTTGACAGCCAAAACCCTATGTATTATAATTACAAAGACAAAAAAATATTGATTGGACATGGTCTTATCGTAGACAGCCGGTGCTTTAAAAAGCTTAAATTTTGCCAGCCGAGGTAAGGGAATGTATTTTATTTTAGAAATATACTGCCCTCTTGCCTAAAGAGGGCTTTATTTATACCTTATACTTTCTGCGAATTAAGCACCTGACCAATACACTAGGGTGTGAAAGGAGGTTCCTATATGTCCATTAAACAGAAAAAGATTGACCTGGTCAATGAGATAAAGCAAAAGATACAGGATTCCAGTAGTGTTATTATGATAGACTATCGTGGACTTACTGTTGCAGAGGCTACTAATCTCAGAAGGGAATTTCGTGAAAATGGTGTAGACTACAAGGTTTACAAAAACACTATGACTGAGCTAGCCTTAAAAGAGCTAGGCCATGATGAACTAATTGACTACCTAGTTGGTCCTACAGCCATAGCCTTTGGGGTAGATGACCCAGTAGCTCCAGCCAAGGTCCTAACAGAGAACATCAAAAAGCTTAAAAAGATGTCTCTTAAGGCAGGCTTGGTTGACGGCAAGGTGATTGATGTTGAAGGGATCAAGGCCTTGGCAGATCTGCCCTCTAGAGAAGAGCTTATCGCCAAGATGCTCGGCAGCATGAACGCACCAATATCTGGTTTGGCAAATGTACTAAGTGGCACAATCCGTGGTTTGGCAGTAGCATTAAATGCTATAAAAGAACAAAAGGAAGCACAATAAATTCAAGAAATTAGGAGGATAATAAAATGAAAAAAGATGAAATTATGCAAGCTATAAAGGAAATGACAGTATTAGAACTAGCTGAGCTAGTTAAGGATCTCGAAGAAGAATTTGGAGTTTCAGCAGCTGCTCCAGTAGCAGTAGCCGCAGCCCCAGCAGCAGGCGCAGCAGAGGCAGCCCAAGAAGAAAAGACTGAGTTTGACGTAGTACTTGAGTCCTTTGGCGACAAAAAGCTACAGGTAATCAAGGTTGTTCGTGAGCTAACAGGCCTTGGCTTAAAGGATGCAAAAGAGCTAGTTGAAGCTGCTCCAAAGGCAATCAAAGAAGGCGTAGACAAAGAAGAGGCTGAGAGCCTAAAAGCTAAGCTCGAAGAGGCAGGCGGCAAGGTAGTTCTTAAGTAATAAGGCTAACTGATCGATTTGACCCTTTTAGGGAAAAAGCTAAATAGCAAAACACAAAAGAAAGGAGCTCTAAACAAAAATGTGAGCTCCTTTATCTTATTTTTTTAACTAGCCTTTAATTTTAATCTTGTTAGATTATTTCTCAATTCAAAGAAAAAATTGTTTGACTTATGAAAATACTTGTGATAGTATTGTAAATTGCATTAATAGTTATTGTCAGCAGGAAACAGGCTATAAATCCCTTGAATTTACAGGGGTTGAAAGAGTGTAAACTACTTATTATGTACATATTATTGTAACTGTATAAGTCATATTTTACAAGGGCATAATAAATATTAGTGCTTTTATATCTAAATCAAGACATGCCGGACCTGGATGTTTTGACTAATAAGCTTAAGGGGTGATGTGTTGCATGGTGCATCCAGTTAAGTTAGGAACTAGAACCCGGATGAGCTATTCAAAAATCGATGAAGTACTGGAGATGCCAAATCTCATCGAGATTCAGAAAAACTCATACGAGTGGTTTCTCACAAAAGGGCTAAAGGAGGTTTTCGATGACATTTCTCCAATCAAGGATTATACAGATAACCTCGTCCTTGAATTTGTAGATTACTATTTTGATAAAGACATTAAATATCCCGAAGAGGAATGTAAGGATAGGGACGCAACCTATTCTTCATCGCTCAAGGTAAAGGCTCGTCTTATAAACAGGGAAACCGGCGAGGTAAAGGAACAAGAAGTCTTTATGGGTGATTTTCCCCTGATGACTGAGCAGGGTACCTTTATAATCAATGGCGCAGAGCGCGTTATTGTTAGCCAGCTGGTCAGGTCTCCTGGTGTATATTATGCACAGACTATAGACAAGACAGGTAAAAAGCTCTATTCCGCCACCGTTATACCAAATAGGGGTGCCTGGATAGAGTATGAGACCGATTCTAACGATGTTATATCGGTCAGGGTAGACCGTACCCGCAAGTTGCCGGTTACGGTGCTTTTGCGTGCCCTAGGTTACGGTACAGATGCAGAAATTAGAGAGCTCTTAGGCGAGGACGAGAGAGTCCTAAGGACATTAGAGGCCGACGGGACCAGCACAATGGATGAGGGCCTGATTGAGATTTACAAGCGCTTAAGACCAGGCGAACCACCCACAGTTGAGAGTGCTAGCCAGCTACTTAATTCTCTTTTCTATGATCCAAAACGCTATGACCTAGCCAGAGTTGGCCGCTACAAGTTTAACAAAAAGCTGTCTTTAGCTTCTCGTATAAATGGGAGGATTTCAGCTGAGGTTATAGCCAACCCCCTAACAGGTGAGATAATCGTAGATGCAGGTGAAAAGATCACCAGGTCCATGGCTAATGCCATACAGGACTGTGGTATTAATAGTGTTAATATCGAACACGAAAGCGGCAAGATAATAAAGCTCATAGGCAACAATTTCGTAGATGCAAAGGGTTTTCTTGACTTTGACCCTGCTGAGGTTGGCATCAATGAAAAGGTTCACTATCCCACATTAAAGAGTATTTTAGACGAGTACAACAGTGAGGTAGAGCTTAACAAGTCCATTGACGACAAGAGCTTTGGCGAGCAAGACCTAAAGGATGCCCTAAGAGAAAACCTAGACAAGCTTATACCAAAGCACATTATATTAGATGATATAGCAGCCTCAATCTCCTATCTTGTTCACTTGAGCAATGGCATTGGCCATATAGATGACATAGACCATCTAGGAAATAGGAGGCTCAGGTCTGTTGGTGAGCTACTACAAAACCAGTTTAGGATAGGCCTATCTAGGATGGAGAGGGTAGTAAGGGAAAGGATGACCATACAGGATATAGATGTAGTCACCCCCCAGGCCCTTATAAACATTAGGCCTGTGACAGCAGCTATAAAGGAGTTTTTCGGCTCCAGTCAGTTGTCACAATTTATGGACCAGACCAACCCCTTGGCAGAGTTAACCCACAAAAGGAGACTGTCTGCCTTAGGTCCTGGAGGACTTAGCAGGGAGAGGGCTGGCTTTGAGGTCCGTGACGTACACCATTCTCACTATGGCCGTATGTGTCCTATTGAAACGCCAGAGGGACCAAATATCGGTCTTATTGGATCTTTATCTACCTATGCTAGGATAAATGAGTATGGCTTTATTGAAGCCCCCTATCGCAAGGTAGACCACGAGAGAAAGGTTGTTACAGACGAAATAGTATACCTTACAGCTGACGAAGAGGACGAATATGTAGTTGCCCAGGGTAATGAACCCCTTGACGAAAATGGGGCCTTTATCGAGGACAATGTAACTGTTCGTGTTAGGGATGATATTTTAGAGCTGCCAAAGGACCAGGTGGACTTTATGGACGTTTCTCCAAAACAGCTGGTTTCTGTTGCTACAGCCATGATTCCCTTCTTAGAGAATGATGACGCTAACCGTGCCCTTATGGGTGCCAACATGCAGAGGCAGGCTGTACCCCTACTTAGGACCGAGGCTCCAATTATAGGTACAGGTATGGAGTACAAGGCAGCCACTGACTCAGGTGTTGTTGTTCTGTCCGGAGTTGACGGTGTTGTTAAAAAGATATCTGCCAGGGAGATTATTATCCAGGGAGATGACAAAAAGGAATATAGCTACAAGCTCCTAAAGTTTAGACGTTCCAACCAGGGAACCTGTATAAATCAAAAACCCATAGTTGAAAAGGGCCAGAGGGTTAAAAAAGGTGACATTATAGCAGATGGTCCTTCTACCGACCAGGGTGAGATTGCCCTAGGCCGCAATATCCTTATGGGCTTTATGACCTGGGAGGGCTACAACTATGAGGACGCTATCCTGATTAGCGAAAAGCTAGTCAAGGAGGACATATATACCTCAATCCATATAGAGGAGTATGAGTCCGAGGCTAGAGATACCAAGCTTGGCCCTGAGGAAATCACCAGAGACATACCTAATGTAGGCGAGGAGGCCCTAAAGGACCTCGATGAGCGGGGTATAGTTCGTATAGGGGCCGAGGTAGTAGCAGGAGACATCCTAGTTGGCAAGGTTACTCCAAAGGGAGAGACAGAGCTAACAGCCGAGGAGAGGCTACTTAGAGCTATATTTGGCGAAAAGGCCAGAGAGGTGAGGGATACCTCCCTTAAAGTACCCCATGGTGAGGGCGGTATTGTTGTTGATGTAAAGGTCTTTAGCCGAGAAAATGGTGACGACCTATCACCAGGAGTAAATGAGCTAGTTAGAGTTTATATAGCACAAAAGAGAAAAATATCAGTCGGTGACAAGATGGCAGGCCGCCATGGTAACAAGGGTGTTATTTCCAGGATCCTACCTGAGGAAGATATGCCCTACCTACCAGACGGTACACCCCTTGAGATATGCCTAAACCCCCTTGGCGTACCTTCACGAATGAACATTGGACAGGTACTAGAAGTTCACCTAGGACTTGCAGCCAAGGCCCTTAACTGGCATATAGCCACACCTGTATTTGACGGGGCTTCTGAAATTGACATTATGGATACCCTAGAAATGGCTGGCTTTGACCGTACAGGCAAGGTTACCGTATATGATGGTAGGACGGGAGAGCCCTTTGACAACCCAGTTACAGTTGGCTATATGTATATCCTAAAGCTAGCCCACTTGGTTGACGACAAGATTCACGCTCGTTCAACCGGTCCTTACTCACTAGTTACCCAGCAGCCCCTAGGCGGAAAGGCTCAGTTTGGTGGCCAGCGCTTTGGTGAGATGGAGGTTTGGGCACTAGAGGCTTATGGTGCAGCCCATACCCTACAGGAGATTTTAACTGTAAAGTCAGACGATGTGGTAGGCAGGGTCAAGACCTATGAGGCCATTGTAAAGGGAGAAAATATCCCTGAACCAGGAGTACCTGAGTCATTCAAGGTCCTGATCAAGGAGCTGCAAAGCTTGGCCCTTGATGTAAAGGTCCTGTCAGGCGACAACGAGGAGATCCAAATCAAAGAGGAACTAGACGATGACCTAGAGGGCCTAGATGTAAATATTGAAGGTCCTGAGGATCAAACTAACAAGGCCGAGCAAGACCAGCTAGATGACCTTGACCTAGACTTAGACCTAGATAGTATCGCAAACATCGGAGCATTAGATGTTGTCCTAGACCAAGCAGAAGATGATGAGGGCGATGATGAGGATTCTTCAGATATAGATTTGGGGAGCCAAGAGAATTTAGATGATGAGGACCCCTTAGAGGATATAGATTTAGATGATGATATAGATGAGTTTGAAGACGAAGAGTAAAAGATGAAGGGAGAGGTAGCCCTTGTTCGAACTAAACAATTTTGAAGCTATACAAATCGGCCTGGCATCGCCGGATAAGATTCGGGAATGGTCAAGGGGAGAGGTTAAAAAGCCTGAAACCATTAACTATAGGACCTTAAAACCTGAAAAAGATGGCCTTTTCTGCGAAAAGATTTTCGGTCCCCAAAAGGACTGGGAATGTCACTGCGGAAAATACAAACGTATTCGATACAAAGGGATTATCTGTGATCGCTGTGGTGTTGAAGTAACCCGCAACAAGGTTAGGCGCGAGCGAATGGGCCATATAGAACTAGCAGCCCCAGTTTCTCATATCTGGTATTTTAAAGGCATTCCTAGCAGGATGGGCCTACTACTGGATATGTCCCCCCGTGCCCTGGAAAAGGTATTATACTTTGCAGCCTATGTTGTCTTAGATCCAGGTGACACACCACTAGTCCATAAGCAGATTATAGTTGAAAGAGAATTTAGAGAGCTCTACGACCAGTATGGAGATACCTTTAAGTGCGGTATGGGAGCAGAGGCAATAAAAACTCTCCTAAGCCAGGTTGATCTAGACAAAATGGCAGCAGAGCTTAGAGAGGAGCTAAGTAGCTCCACTGGCCAAAAGAGGGTAAGGATAGTAAAACGGCTAGATGTCGTTGAATCCTTGAAAAAATCAGGCAACAAGCCAGAGCATATGATACTAGAGGCAATCCCAGTTATACCGCCAGAGCTGCGCCCCATGGTCCAGCTCGACGGTGGTAGGTTTGCCACCTCCGATTTAAATGACCTCTACAGGAGGATTATAAACAGAAATAACCGTCTAAAGAGGCTACTTGAGCTTGGAGCGCCAGATATTATAGTTAGAAATGAAAAGCGTATGCTCCAGGAGGCAGTAGATGCCCTTATAGACAATGGTAGGAGGGGTAGGCCCGTCACAGGCCCAGGTAACAGACCCCTAAAGTCCCTATCCGATATGCTAAAGGGCAAGCAGGGTCGGTTCCGTCAAAACCTACTGGGCAAACGTGTTGACTATTCTGGCCGTTCAGTTATCGTTGTAGGTCCAGAGCTAAAGATGTACCAGTGTGGTCTACCAAAGGAGATGGCCCTAGAGCTATTCAAACCCTTTGTTATGAAGTCTCTAGTTGAAAAGGGCATGGCCCACAACATAAAGTCCGCCAAACGGATGGTAGAGAGGGTAAAACC
>DGFG01000145.1:17429-20968 GCA_002391555.1 Firmicutes bacterium UBA3906 | reverse complement strand
TTATTTGTGGTAAAGGGCTTGCCCTTTGCTGATATAAAGGGAATGCTAGCTGACCTTGACCTAGATGAGATTGCCCTACTATGTTACTGCGATAGGATGGGCAGGGGAGGTATGGACAGGGAGAAAAGGTCCAAGGAAGAGGAAAATATACAAAAGTTTATAAGCTTAGTAGCCAGCAGCATACCTAAGGCTAGTTGGTTTATTGATTAAAGGGAGATCAAAATAAAAAAAAGCTCCTAAAGAGCTTTTAGTGTAATTGCTTAGTTAGTCCAGGTCCTAGAGCCTGGACCCTTATTCATTGTAAGATACCTTGTACTTTTCAGCAAATGATTTTAATACGTCCTTGATCCACGAGTAATCATCCTTTACGGCACCCTCTTGGATAATAAAAGGTTTATCCTCGCCATTTACATGGATTTCTATACGTTCTACGGGCTTTGAGATAAATAGTACCTTTTTAGTGCCTTCTGATTTTTCAATGGACGATATTCTCGTAGCCGGGATCCTTTTCCAGTACTTGTCTCCGAAGTTTAAAGAAAGTTCCCCTGCATCAGCATTAAATTGTTTTACATACTGCACTGACATCTTCTCATCCCCTTAAAATAATACTAGTTCGCATGGACTGATATCTGCTAGTATGTATGCTCTAAATCGTGGTACTATTACTCCTTTTTTTGTGTTATAAATATTACTATAATAGCTAGTGCTTTTTTACCCTGATTCCTAGAAAAATGACTACGAACCTAAGTTTATTATAGCATACTTTGTACAAAATTCAAATAGTCGCCAAATAAATGGACCCATTTTCGTTTGATTATTTTCTACATTTATCCCACAATAAGCCTAGATTATTTTGAAATCTAAAGCATTTATTGTAGAAGACCTATACCTGTATTATAATAAATAGAGCTTATACTAGCAGGAAACTTAGGACAGGATTTAGAATTTATAAATATAACTTACAAGGAGGAAGTATTTATGGACTACATCATTAGAGATATTGGGCTAGCCCCTGAGGGAGAGGCCAGGATAAACTGGGTTAAAAAGTATATGCCTCTTTTAAACACCCTGGAAAGGGAATTTATAAAGGACCAGCCCTTTAAGGATAAAAAGATAACAGTATCAGTACACCTAGAGGCAAAGACAGCCTACTTGGCCTTAGTTCTAGCGGCGGGTGGAGCAGAGGTAGCGGTTACCGGCAGTAACCCCCTATCAACCCAGGACCCAATCGCTGCTGCCCTAGCCAAGGCAGGCCTCAAGGTTTACGCCTGGCATGGGGCTACAGATGAGGAGTATATGGACCACCTAAACAAGGCCCTGGATATTGGACCTGACATTGTTATAGATGATGGGGGAGACCTAGTCCAGCTACTTCATACAAGCCGAAGTGACCTGGCGGAAAATCTATTAGGTGGCTGTGAGGAAACTACCACCGGGGTTATGAGGCTAAGGGCAAGGGAAAAGGAAGGGCTGTTAAAATTCCCTATGATATCAGTAAATGATGCCTATTGCAAATACCTATTTGACAACAGATATGGTACAGGCCAGTCAGTATGGGATGGGATTATGAGGACTACCAATCTAATTATAGCTGGTAAAACCGTTGTCGTAGCAGGCTATGGCTGGTGTGGTAGGGGTGTAGCCATGAAGGCCAAGGGCCTAGGTGCCAACATAATTGTTACAGAGATTGATCCCATTAAGGCGATTGAGGCTGTCATGGACGGCTTTACTGTAATGACAATGGATGAGGCGGCTGCCCTAGGTGATATATTTGTAACAGTAACGGGCTGTCTCAAGGTCATAAGAAAAGAGCACATGGAAAAGATGAAAGACGGGGTCTTGCTTGCCAATGCAGGTCACTTTGACGTTGAGGTTTGGCGTCCTGACTTAGAAGAACTCGCTGTTGAGACAAGGCCTATGAGAAAAAATATTACTGGCTATGTAATGGAGGATGGAAGGATCCTAAACCTTATGGCAGAAGGCAGGCTAGTAAACCTAGCATCCGGTGATGGACACCCTGCCGAAATAATGGATATGAGCTTTGCTCTACAAGCCCTAAGCGCCCGCTATGTACTAGAAAATAGGGCCAAGCTAGACAACAAGGTATATATAGTTCCTGAAGAGATTGACAAAAGAGTAGCTGCCATGAAGCTAGCAGCCATGGGTCTTGAGATCGACGAGCTAAGCAAGGAGCAGGATGACTACCTGAATGCTTATTAATTGAGGTGATAGTAGTGAGAAAGACCATATACAATATTGACCTTATGACTATGAATGAAAATGACGACTTTTACAAGGACTCAGCCCTAGTAATAGATGGGGACTCCATAGTCTATGTTGGGCCTGAGTCAGCTATACCCCAGGACCTAGCAGGAGGAGAGAGAATCGATGGCAGGGGCATGCTAGCCATGCCCGGCCTTATAAACACCCATACCCATGTTGCTATGACCCTGCTTAGGGGATATGCCAATGACCTACCCCTATGGGAGTGGCTAAATGACAAGGTTTGGCCAGTCGAGGCTAGGCTAACAGGAGATGATGTTTACTGGGCTAGCCTACTTGGGATAGCAGAGATGATTATGACAGGTACCACTACCTTTTCAGATATGTATGACCATATGACCAGGGTAGCAGAGGCAGTAGACAATTCAGGTATTAGGGCTGTCCTTGCTAGGGGCATGATGGGACCAAGCGAGGACAAAGACCTTGAAAAACGCCGTTGGCAGGATGTAAAGGACCTTTATAAGTGGCATGGCAAGGGACAAGGCCGGATAACAACTATGATTTCTCCCCATAGCGTTTATACCTGCAGTCCTGACTTTCTATTAGAGTGCCTTAAGGTTGCCAAGGATTATGGACTTGGCCTACATATTCATGTGTCGGAAACTGAAAAGGAGCTTGCAGACTGCAAAAGGGACTATGGTCTAAGCCCAGTAGCCCACCTTGAAAGGTTAGGCCTATTAGATCAGCATGTACTAGCAGCACACCTGGTCCACCTAAGTGATGAGGATATTGATATACTAGCTGACCGTGGGGTAAAGGCTGCCCACAACCCTACTAGCAATATGAAGCTAGCCTCTGGTTTTTCTCCAGTGGTTAATATGCTTGAAAAGGGTATATGTGTGTCCCTAGGTACTGATGGGGCGGCTAGCAACAACAACCTGAACCTATGGAAGGAAATGACCCTGTCTGCCCTAATAGCCAAGGGCTATAGCAAGGACCCATCAGCCCTACCAGCTAATAGGTCTTTGAGGATGGCTACAATAGAGGGGGCAAAGGCCCTTATGCTAGGGGAGACTACTGGAAGCCTAGAGCCGGGCAAAAAGGCAGACCTAATTTTAATAGATACCAACAAGGCCCACTACCAGCCAAGGGGAGATATAGCAGTAAACCTTGTCTATAGTGGCTATGGCCAGGACGTTGACACAGTAATTGTAAATGGACAGGTCTTAATGAAAAACAGGCAACTGACTACAATAGATTTAGAAAGGGTAACCTACGAGGTAAATAAGATTGCCAAAAAACTTTTAAGCTAGAAA
>DGFG01000145.1:14523-17193 GCA_002391555.1 Firmicutes bacterium UBA3906 | reverse complement strand
TTAAATGCGCCTCTTAAGGGGCGCATTTAATATTCATTAACACTATCTTAAACCCTTGTTAATAGCAATATAAAGCTTCTGTAAAGGTTTCTTAACAATATGTGGGTATAATAAATAGTAGAAAGAGCATGATTAAAATATAAGTGAAAGGGAGGAAGCAGTTATGAAAAAACTAGCTAGGACTGAATTAGGTCGAGGGGTAACAGGGATACTAATTTCATTAGGTATGACCCTTACACTCATCATACCAATTATCCTAATGGAGCTGCTTCATGCCCTTAAATAGTAATAATATAGCAATATAGTATAGACAACAAAAAGTCTACACATAAAGGCCGTATCTTTCCCCCTTAAAGATACGGCGCTTTTTTTATTTAGTAAAGACATGGTTACCAATGGTTATAGCTGTTTTTTGGGAGGCCCGCTCTTGCATCCAGCTTGAGCTAGCTGTAGCGGGATTTAAATAAAATAGGCTGCCAGCAGTGGGATCGGCTCCCAATATGGCATCAGAGGCTGCCCTATAGCTATCAAGGCCAGGCTTTAGCTTTATTTGCCCATCACTTACACAGGTAAAAGCAGCTGGCTGATAAACAACCTCTTTAATAGTATTGGGAAAGCCTGGTGACTTTATTCGGTTTATGACTACTGCTGCAACAGCTACCTTGCCTAGATAGGATTCTCCCCTTGCCTCTGCATGCACTATAGAGGCCAGCAGGTGGATATCCTGAGCTTTTCAACTTGTCTTTGCCACAGTATCATTTACTAGTCTATCAATCTGCCTGTCTATGTCCAAATCAGCCAAGGCCTGACCTGGCAGACTAACAATAAAAAATATGAGGCAGACTGATGTAATTTTTTTCACAATAATCCCTCCTCATATTTTATTATAGATTTTTGTCTTTTTTATATACATGCAATTTTTATAAATTTATGCTTATTTTTTTATAAGCATATCACCCACCTTGTAGATGTCACCTGCCCCCATAGTAATGACTATATCGTCTTTTTTTACTTTTGCCCTAATGTATTCTGCGATTTTTTCAAAATCGGATATATGTAAACAATCAACACCCTTTTTAGTCAGGGCTTCTGCCAAGTCCTTAGAATGGATATCACCAGGATCCTTTTCTCTAGCAGCATATATATCTGCAATTATTAGCCTCTCTACCCCTGAAAGGGCCTCAACAAAATCGTCAAATAGGATCTTTGTCCTTGTATAGGTATGGGGCTGGAATATACAAAAGAGCCTTTTGCCTAGGTTTTTAGCGGCCTTAACTGTAGCCTTTATCTCTGTTGGGTGATGGGCATAGTCATCTATTAGAAGGGCACCTTGACTGGTATAGCCCTTTTTCTCAAACCGCCTGTGGGTCCCCTTAAAGTCCTCTAGGGCCTTTTTTATCGTAGCTTTATCAATGCCTATAGTGGAGGCTGCTATTATAGCGGCCAGGGAGTTTAAAATATTGTGCTTGCCAGCTAGCCTGATGCTAAAGGTATCTAGGTAACGGCCCCGATAGCTTAGCTTAAAGGAGGGGTGGTCCAGGTCATCATAGCTAATATCATAGGCCTGCCAGTCTGCTCCAGCCTCTAGGCCATAGCTTATAGTATTACAATCAAGCTCGGTTAGGAGCCTCCTGACCCTTGGGTCATCATAGCAGCCTATCATGCTACCCTCTTTAGGTATTAGCCTGGCATAATCTAAAAAGGTAGAGTAGATATGGTCTATATCCCTAAAATAATCAAGGTGATCCAGGTCAATGTTTAGGATTATTGATAGCAGGGGCCTAAACTTTAAAAAGCTCCCTACATACTCGCAGGCCTCAGTTAGGAAATAGGAACTTTGTCCTATACGGACGTTACCACCTATTGCATCTACTTCTCCACCCACTAGTATTGTTGGGTCAAGTCTGGCATAGTAAAGTATCATAGCTAGCATGGAGGTAGTTGTGGTCTTGCCATGGGTGCCAGCCACACCGATTGGGTAGCTAAAGGTCTCCATTATCTGCCCTAAGAGGCTAGCCCGATCTAGACTAGGCAGGCCAAGTCTTTTTGCCTCTACAAGCTCAGGATTATCATCCTTGACAGCTGCTGTATAGGCGATAAGGTCAGCAGATTTTATATTGTCTGCCCTATGGTCGGTAAAAACCTTTATACCCATAGAACTGAGTTTTTGGGTTATAGGGCTTTGGACTAGGTCTGAGCCAGATACCTTGTAGCCCCTTGAATGAAGTATTTGGGCCAGCCCACTCATGCTGATCCCACCTATGCCAATGAAATGTATATGACCGCCGGAAAAATCCCTTATGTGTATATGCTTCAAATCAGTTCACTCCTTATCTATCCTGAGCCTTATGCCTATAGGCTTATAGCTCATGCTGGCCCTGTTCTTGCCTCTTGCCCCTGTTTTAAATTTATTACAGATACAGTAGTTATCATGTCAAAAAAGGCCCACAATCTAATAAAATAGAAAACAATACAATACAGGTATTGTGTATACCTATTATTATATCCATGGAATTTTGATAATATCAACACTTTAAGCGAAAAGAAGTAAAAATTAACATTTGACATTAGCAAATACTTGTCCTATAATTATTAATTATCACTACTAGGCTGATAAACTGAATAATTTATGGAGGAGTACCCAAGTGGTCAAAGGGGGCAGACTGTAAA
>DGFG01000145.1:7374-14326 GCA_002391555.1 Firmicutes bacterium UBA3906 | reverse complement strand
GGGGGCAGACTGTAAATCTGTTAGCTCAGCTTTCGATGGTTCGAATCCGTCCTCCTCCACCAGCAGCTAGTAGCTGTAGCCAGGTCACTCACTTTTCTAGTGGGTGACCTTTTGAATTGCTCTTTAGCCTGTATCTATAGGCAAGGGACCTTAAGATAGGCCCACTTAAAGGCAGGTTATAGGAAGCCTAGTAAAGGGACAGGCTACAGGATGCCTAGTAAAGGGCAGGCCACAGTAGGCGCCCACTAAAGGGCAGGCCACAGGTGGCCTTTGTCATAGGGGTTTAGTCTAATATATAAGGCCTAGTTAGGCCAAATGCTTTTAAGCCATAAAAAATGGAAAGTTATATTTTTCAAAATACTAGTATTAAAATGCTTGTATACGACTATCCTTATAGTGTATATTATTCATTGTATGGATTTTTAAACAGTATCAAAAACTGGTCCATATAACAGGGGGTTTACATGCTTGCTATAGTTGAGTTTCTCGAGATAATAAAAAATGAGCTAATAGTTGTAGGTATGGCAGCTCTGCCAATAGTAGAGCTAAGGGGGGCAATACCGGTGGGTATGGCCCTAGGTATGGGACCATGGCATGCCTTTATACTGGCCTATATAGGCTCTATGCTACCCGTTCCCCTATTACTTTTTTTCTTAAAGCCTATTATTGCCTACCTTAAAACAACAAAGCTTTTACACTGGTTTGCTGTTTGGCTTGAAAAGAGGACTCTAAAAAAAGGCAATGCAATAAAAAAACTTTCCCTAGTAGGTTTAATTATCTTTGTCGGAGTACCCATACCAACCACTGGTGTATGGACTGGTTCTGGGATTGCAGCCCTACTAGATTTAAAACCTTCCCATTCCTTTTTAGCGATAGCAGTGGGCAATCTTATAGCTGGACTTATTGTTATGACTTTTAGTAACTTCTTTTTCTAAAACAATTGACAAGGACCCTGCTATAGTTTATATTATATTTTAGAATTAAATATGGATACCTTATCCGGAGAGGTGGAGGGATGGGCCCTATGAAACCCGGCAACCAACATGGCCTTTGCTATGTAAGGTGCCAATTCCCACAGGATTATTTCCTGAAAGATGAGGTCTGTTTATAACAACCCATCTTTGTAGAGGGTTTTTTTATTTTACCAATGACCCTCTTACATACCATAATACTGATGCTTTTAAGAGTTTGGCTAGAACTTGATACTGACTAAAGCATTTAATTCTTCACCGATAAGGCTATTTATATAAAATAGGAGGTATACAAATTGAACAAAAAACTATTTACTTCAGAATCAGTTACAGAAGGGCATCCTGATAAAATCTGTGACCAGGTATCCGATGCAGTACTAGATGCCATATTAGCCCAGGATCCAAATGCGAGGGTAGCTTGTGAAACTGCTGTTACAACAGGCCTAGTCCTAGTAATGGGCGAGATTACAACAGACTGCTATGTTGATATTCCAAAGGTGGTTAGGAATACAGTTAGGGATATAGGCTATACTAGGGCAAAATATGGCTTTGACGCAGATACCTGCGCTGTAATTACCTCTATCGATGAACAGTCACCAGATATAGCCCAGGGTGTAAACAAGGCATTAGAGGCCAGATCTTCACAAGAGGAGGATCAAAACCTTTCAACTGGGGCTGGAGACCAGGGTATGATGTTTGGCTATGCCTGTAACGAGACTGAAGAGCTCATGCCCATGCCCATTGCCCTTGCCCACAAGCTGACCTGGCAGCTATCCCAGGTCCGTAAAAAGGGAATCCTAGACTATCTAAGGCCTGATGGCAAGTCTCAGGTAACTGTTGAGTATGATGAGGATAATAGGCCAAAGAGAATAGATACTATAGTTATCTCTACCCAGCATTGTCCCAGTGTTGAGAGGGAAACTATAGAAAAAGATATTATAAATGAGGTTATAAAGCCTGTTATACCAGCTGATCTTTTAGATGAGGATACCAGGTTCTTAGTAAACCCAACAGGCAGGTTTGTTGTAGGGGGACCCCAGGGCGACTCTGGTCTTACAGGTAGAAAGATAATCGTAGATACCTATGGTGGCTATGCCCCCCATGGAGGCGGAGCCTTTTCAGGCAAGGACCCAACAAAGGTTGATAGGTCAGCTGCTTATGCGGCTAGATATGCAGCCAAGAACGTTGTAGCTGCAGGCCTAGCAGATAAATGCGAGATAGGCCTAGCCTATGCTATAGGTGTTGCCAGACCAGTATCTGTCCATGTTGAAACCTTTGGAACCAACAAGGTAGATAACCAGCTAATTGTGGACCTTATAAACAAAAACTTTGACCTACGCCCAGCTGCCATTATTAGGGATTTAGACTTAAGACGCCCCATATACAGGCAAACAGCAGCTTATGGTCATTTTGGCCGTACTGATATAGACCTACCCTGGGAGAGAACAGACAAGGCTCAGACCCTAAAAGACCAGGCAAAGGTTCTAGCCAAGTAGGCTGAACCTAGACTAGATAAAGCTAAGAAAAAATGTTTTTTTAGTAGGATAAAAGGGCCAGTTTATTTGGACTTGATCTGGCTCACCAGCTAAGGGCTCACCGCATATAATACAGCACAAGTATTAGGGCAGGTGAGCCATATGTTTATTGAGGCGTACATAGCTATACCCCTGATGGCCTTTGCTGCTTTAGGGATCATATACCTTATATACCTCCTCCAAAGGAGCCTTGGGCATAAGCAAAAAAAGCAAAGAAATATTTATAGTTTAATTATTTCTGCCAAGGATAGGGCCAATGATATAGAGGCTATAGTAAGAGACTTTATACTAGATGCAAAAATGGGCACTATCCAGGGTGAGCTTTTAAACATCCTACTATTAGATTTGGGGTCCAAGGATGATACAGCAGCGATAATGAAGAGACTATCAAAGGAATATACACTAGTAAAGCATATTAGGCCAGAGGACTTGACCGGCTACATAAGATCCCTTAGAGACTATTAAAAAGTAAATAAATATCGATTTAATCAGCCGACCAAAAGGGTTAGCTGATTTTTTTTGTCCCTTTTCCGAGCCTAAATGAATCCTATAAAAGGCTAGACCTTATAAAGGCAAGGAGAGGGGGTGACCTAGATGGCATTAAGTATCAATCCTATTAGCTGTAGGCTACAACTGCAGCTAGACTATGGGGTAGACGAAGCCGGCCGTGCCATAAGCCGAAGCAAGTCCTATAGCAATGTCAAGCCTGATGCATCAAACCAGGATATCTTTGATACAGCTATGGCAATAGCAGGGCTTCAGTCCTATCCTGTAACCGCAGTAAGAAGGATCGACCAGTCAGAGCTAGTTGAGGCCTAAGTGGCTAGATCTAGCTGGCAGAAGGGGGGTGTCAAGTGATGAAAAAGGTACTAGAGCTGTACTTTACAACAGGCGAGGGTAAACGTTTTAGGCTGGCAGTGGACAGCCCAAAGGAGGATCTAACAGGTCCAGAGGTAGAGAGCGCCATGTCTAATATATCAGCAGGAAACATCTTTGATGTGGATGGAGGTATAGTAGGACTAGAAAGCGCTCAGATCGTTACCACAAGCACTGAGCTAATAGAGTTTTAATTAACTAGGCCTTAGGGGGGAGTAATTACCCCCTCTAGGGCTTTAAAAAATGAAAAGGGGGATTACAATGGAAGAGCTAATAGCTATGATCGCTGATATTGGCTTCCCAATAGGGGTCTCTATATACCTTTTAGTTAGGGTAGAAAGGCGTATAGAGAGTCTAGCCCAATCCATTAGCGACTTGGCCCATGCAATCGATTCTATTGAAGGGCCCAGCAAAAAGGCTAGTAGGCCAGAGGCTATTTAATCTTGTAATAAACAGGGTTTTCCGATAGGATAACTATAGGATCTACTGTAGATATTAGTAGAAATTATCAGATTATCGGGGGACCTATGGAGACAATTACAGGCATAATAGAAGAGATAATATTTAGAAATGAGGAAAACGGCTACTCAGTTGTGGATATTTTAGATGAGTCTTCCAAGGAAGCAGTTACTGTAGTAGGCTCCTTTCCCTTTTTAAATCCTGGTGAAATGGTCAGGCTAACAGGTGACTGGGTTACCCACCCTGATTATGGCCTGCAATTTAAGATGAAGACCTATGAAGTAGCTGCTCCATCCACCCTTGTAGGTATGGAAAACTACTTAGCTTCTGGCCTGATAAAGGGAGTAGGGCCGTCAACAGCAAAAAAACTAGTAGAGCATTTTGGCCTAAATGTACTGGATATTATACAGTTTAATCCTGCAAGGCTTACAGAGATAGATGGGATTGGGCAAACTAGGGCTGACCTTATCGCCTCCTCCTTTTCTGAGCAAAGGGAGATTAGACAGGTAATGGTCTTTCTCCAGTCCTACTCCATAACTGCCTCTATGGCCCTAAAAATATACAAGGCCTATGGTAATAGGACTATTGACTTGGTAAAGGAAAACCCCTATAGGCTGGCCGAGGATATAGAGGGAATTGGTTTTAAAACTGCAGATTTGATCGCGTCCAGGCTAGGTGTAGATCCTAATTCAATCTTTAGGGTCATGTCGGGTATTAGTTTTGCCCTATTTGAATCGACCCTAGATGGCCACACCTATTTGCCTAAAGAAGAGCTAGTAAAAAGGGCAGGAAAGCTATTATCAGTTGATAGATCCCTAATCGAAAATGCTATTGTGCAGCTTGTTTTAAACAAGTCCTTAGTCATGGAGATGGAAGATGGCCTAGAGGATGCCAACATATATTTATCAGCATATTATGAGGCCGAGGCAGGAGCTGCCCTGTCATTGAGGCAACTGGCCCAGGCAGAAACAGACCTTATCTTTGATGATATAGATATAGAAATTGAAAGGGTAGAAAGAAAAAACAATATAAGGCTGGCAGACCTACAAAAGGAGGCTGTTAGCAGGGTCATGGAGCATGGGCTGGTAGTTATAACAGGGGGACCAGGCACAGGCAAGACCACTACTATTAACTGCATCATTAGCCTACTTGAGCAAAAGGGGCTAAAGGTTGAGCTGGCAGCTCCGACAGGTAGAGCTGCAAAACGTATGACAGAGGCTACCGGCCATGAAGCAAAGACCATACATAGGCTATTAGAATATGGATACACAGAGGATGGCAGGGGAGGCTTTCAAAGGGATGAAAACAATCCCCTAGAGGCCGAGGCCCTGATTATCGATGAGATGTCTATGGTAGATATAATGCTCCTTAATTCCTTATTAAAGGCTATTATACCTGGCACTAGGCTTGTCATGGTGGGTGATGTTGACCAGCTACCCTCGGTAGGGCCCGGAAACGTATTAAGGGATATTATAAATAGCGGGACAGTAACTGTTGTTCAGCTCAAAGAAATATTTAGGCAGGCCCAGGAGAGCATGATCATAACCAATGCCCATAGGATTAACAGAGGAGAGCTACCTATACTAAATGCCAAGGGCAAGGACTTTTTCTTTGACAGGCGGCATAGTGCTGAAGATATTGTAAGGGTCTTAACAGACCTAGTAGCTAGGAGGCTACCTGTCTTTGGCAACTATAATCCAATAGAAGATATACAAATCCTAGTACCTATGAGAAAAGGGCTTGTAGGGGTAAACAATCTAAACCAAAAGTTACAGGAAATATTAAACCCACCTTCTCCTAGAAAGGGTGAAAAATCCCTAGGGACCAGGCTCTTTAGGGAAAAGGACAAGGTAATGCAGATTAAAAATAATTATTCAATCAAGTGGACTAGGCTCAGGGATGAGGGCCAAGGCTACGAGGGTGAAGGGGTCTATAACGGTGATATGGGGATTATCGAGGCCATAGACAAAGAAGACCAGACCCTAAAAGTCCTATTTGATGATGGTCGTTTAGTTACCTATGATTTTGGCCAGTTAGATGAGCTAGAGCTAGCCTACGCTACCACTATACACAAGAGCCAGGGTAACGAATTTCCTGTTGTCATAATACCCCTATTTTATGGTCCCCCTATGCTAATGACCCGCAACCTCCTCTATACAGGGGTTACAAGGGCAAGAGACCTAGTGGTTTTAGTAGGTAGAGAAAGCCTTATTGGGAAAATGGTAGGCAACAACCATATAGCTAGGCGTTATTCAGCCTTGGAAGCTAGGCTAGTTAGGGCCTTTAGCCTCATATAAAGGGATTATGATATTATCTAAAGCTAAAAGAATATCGCTAGAATAAAGACTTTTACTATCTTTAATAGAGGGAAGCTTTAATAAAAGCAAAAATAATATAAGGGTGGTGCTTAACTTGACCAGTATAAACAAGGGTATCGATGTTTCAAAATGGCAGGGAAGCATCGATTGGATAAAGGTAAAAGAGGCTGGCATTCAGTTTGCGATCCTGCGTGCCGGTTTTGGCAGATATGATAAACAAAAGGATCCTACATTTGAAAGAAACTATCTTAAGGCTAGGGCTGCAGGCCTGGGCCTTGGTGCTTATCACTATAGCTATGCATCCACAGTAGAAGCTGCTAGGCAGGAGGCAGAGGTCTTTTTAGGCTGGCTTAAGGGCAAGCAGTTCGACTATCCTGTATGTCTGGATCTAGAGGACCCCTCCCTAAAAAAGCTGGGTAGGAAAAATTTAACAGCCATAGCGGATTGTTTTTTAAGCCACGTTGAGTCAAGGGGTTATTATGTATGCCTGTACTCAAACAAGGATTGGCTAAAAAACTATCTAGACAGTGGCTACCTATTAAAGAAGTATGACCTATGGCTGGCCTACTGGACTAGTAGCAATAGACCGGATGTAGACCCTGGCAGGCGGTGTGGTATCTGGCAGTATAGCTCCAGGGGCAGGGTGGATGGGATTAATGGAAATGTGGATTTAGACCTAGCCTATAAGGACTATCCAGCCATCATAAGAAGTAGTGGCCTTAATGGTTTTTCAGCCCAGCAGGACCCGGCCATTGGCATAGAGCAGGAGGCCAAGGATAAGGCAGGCCAGGGT
>DGFG01000145.1:0-7111 GCA_002391555.1 Firmicutes bacterium UBA3906 | reverse complement strand
ATTTAATCAGTTAGAGCCTAGCTATTGGCTATATACAGTAGTCTCTGGTGACACCCTCTGGGATATAGCTGCAAGGTATCTGGGAAATGGCCTAAAATACAAGGACATAATGAAACTAAATAAGCTGACCTCCACCATAATCTATCCAGGACAAAGCTTTAAAATACCTAAAAGGCTCAAGTATTAGCCATAAAAGAGAAAAGAGGGTTTTCTAATGAATATAAGACCGCTCGTCCATACAGTTTTAGACCTACTATATCCTTTGGTCTACTGCGATATTTGTCAGTATCCTTTGGACAAAGGTGTCAGTCATAGCTTTTGCCCTGCCTGCCTGTCAACCTTGCCCCTTATAAGGGACCCTAGATGCAAAAAGTGTGGCAAGCCCTTGCGGGAGGACCTTATGGACTATTGTAGGGATTGCCAGGCCAGCCGCCACCTTTTTACAGCTGGCCTATCAGTCTATGAGTATACACAGACTATTAGGGATTTGATATATAGGTACAAGTACCAGGGGGAAACTAGTTTAGCTAGGACCTTTGGCCTGCTTATGGGCGACCTTTTTGCTGAGTCTGCTTGGCCCATTGACCTTGTTATGCCCGTCCCCCTCCACAAAAGAAAGGAAAGCTATAGGGGTTTTAATCAATCAAGCCTTTTAGCTGACTATATAGCCTATGGGCAAGGGTTAGCCTTTAGGGATGATGTCCTCTTAAGGGAGATTGATACTGACAAGCAGGCAAGCCTGACTAGGCAGGATAGAATGAAAAACTTAAAGGGGGCCTTTACAGTAGTAAAGCCTTCAATCATAAAGGATAAAAATATACTCCTAATAGATGATGTATATACCACTGGGGCAACGGTTGATAGCTGTACTGCCAGCCTAAAGGAGGCAGGTGCAGCCAAGGTATTTGTCCTAACCCTTGCCACTGGTCGAAACATCTAGTGAACTTACCTACAGCCTTAGCTTTCAATTAGCCATCAAGCCATAATTATAATAAGTCTATATAATCCTAAAGGTATCTTAATCAATTTTACAGAAGGCCTTAAGAGCAATAAGTCTTATAAAAGGACCTTATTTAAGAAAAAAACCCTTTCATTTACTAACATTGTAGAAAACACAAATATAAGCTATAATCTTATTTAATAAGGAAAAAGGATCTAGCAAAGTAGATAGATATTTTCTGCTAAACAATAGGTAGGGGGGTTAGCCTGAGGTCTGGGCCAGCTAGGGCTAGGCCAGCAAAGCTATATAAGATCCTGTATCAGGCGGATAAAATGGGCAAAAATAAATGTTATCCACTTAGTCATCCTCAAAAAAGAGTATGGTATACAGAGTTATTAAATCCTGGCTTGAGCCTATCTAACATGGCAGGCCTTGTTATTCTACCCTCTTTAAAGGTGGACATGAGCCTGCTTGAGGCCTCTATAAATCTAGTCATTAGCCGGCATGATAGTCTACGCCTCCGTATGCTAGAGGCTGGGCCTTATGAATTAAAACAGTATTTTGCAAATCATCAATACAAGACCCTTGATATAGTTAGGAATAATGTTAGGCGCTGGGCGCTTGAAAAATCAAAAGAAGCCTTTAATTTAATAGACCATGACCTTTACTATTTTGCACTATTTGAGGAGCCAGGCCTTGGAGCTGGCTACTATTTTTTATACCACCATATCATATGCGATGCCCTATCTATATCCCTTATAAACAAGGAAATCTATGAAAATTATTGCTCTCTTTTAGAAAAAGAAAATAGGGCCCTTGTAGATGGGGTAAAGGGGAATAACCCTTTAGAGCCAGTCTCCTATTTAGAATTTTTAGATAGGGACCGCAGCTATCTAGACAGTGAAAAGTACAAAGAGGACCAAAAGTTTTGGCACAGTGAATACACAAGTCCACCAGACCCCTTTAGTTTTAATAAAGTTAGTAAGGGGCAGACTTTAGCAACTGATAGGATGATCTATAGTCTTGGACAGGACCTGTCAGATAAAATACAGGCCTTTTGCAAAGGCCACAATATTAGCCTATTTAGATTCTTCTTGTCCCTCCTATACCTGTACTTGGGGGCCTTATACGATAAAAAGGACCTAGTCATTAGTATAGGCCACCATAACCGTATTAGTAAAAGGGAAAGGCAATTAGTAGGCATGACAGTCAGTACCTTGCCTGTTAGGGTCAGGCTTTCAGATGACATGGAATTTTTATCATTTCTAGACCAGGTTAGTAGCAAGGTGAGCCTATGCCTTAGTCATCAGGCCTACCCCTTTGACCTCTTAGCAGGCTTTATTAGGTCCAAGGCTATTGATCCTAAGCAGCTTTTATTAGTCTCCTTTAATCAGATCCCAAGCCTAACAGAGGACTACAGGGTTCAGCGTTTTAGTCCTGGAGCAGATCCGGCGGCCTTGAATATAAAGTTAAACCCAAACCAGCGAGCAAAGGATGCTCCTATAGAGCTAGCTGTAGACTATAGGCTAGACCTTTTTTCCTATTGTGAGATTGAGAAAATGCAAGGGCGGCTTAAATTTCTATTAAGCCAGGTCTTGGAAAAGCCTGGACTTTTGCTAAGGGACATTGATATAGTCCCGGCAGAGGAGAAAAGGGACCTGCTAGCTAGGGCAAGCGGAGAGATTATAGACTACAACAAGGACAAGTTAATCCACCAGCTAATAGAAGAAAGGGCTATAAAAAGGCCGGACAAGCTAGCTCTTGTTTGTGGAAAAGACCAGTATAGTTTTAAAGAGTTAAGTCAAAGGTCCAACCAGTTAGCAAGGGTCCTAAGGGAAAGGGGTATTAGGCCAAACAGTCTAGTGGCCATAATGATGGAAAGGTCCTGTGACTACCTAATAGGCCTTTTAGCTATCCTAAAGGCCGGTGGGGCCTTTATTCCCATTGATCCAAGTCTACCTGACCAAAGGCTCAGGCTGATACTTAGGGAGGCAAGGCCAGCCCTGCTTTTAAGCCACTGTCCCCTAAAGGAAAGGGCACTATCTCTTACTGGCCCTTGCTTAAATCCAGACAAGGGTTCAAGGCCTTGCCCAGACCAACAGCTCTATCAAAACATGGATGGTAGTCCTAACCCTCGCCCAGACCAGCAGGTCTATCAAAGCATAGAGGATGGTCCTAGCTCTTACCTTGACTCACAGCCCCGTCAAAACACAGATGATGACTATATTCCCTCCACAGACACCTATCACTTTTTAAGTATAGATGAGGAATATATCTATGGCATGGATCATAGGTCTCTTGAAAACATAAACTGCCTGTCAGATTTAGCCTATTTAATCTATACCTCTGGCTCGTCAGGAAAGCCTAAGGGGGTCAAGATAAGGCATGAAAACCTACTAAACTTTTGCCAATGGGCCAAGGATTTTTATGAGCTCGATGAAGGGGATATTCATGCAGCCTATTGTAACTTTGCCTTTGATGTTTCTATAGGAGAGCTATTAGCTCCCTTGATGCTAGGCAGCACTGTACATATCATTCATGAGGATCTGCGCCTATCTATTCGCCTTTTAAATGACTATCTAAACAGGCATAGGATCACTATTGCAACCCTCCCAACCAGGGTTGGAGTCCTCTTTATGGAGGAGGAAAATCGGTCCTTAAGGCTACTTACGGTATGTGGTGAAAAGCTTAACTATTTTAAGGATCAAAGCTACCAAATAGTCAATGCCTATGGTCCTAGTGAGGCTACCATATATGCAACAGCCTTTAAAGTAGATAAAAACTATGATAATATTCCCATTGGCTATCCCATCTCTAATAGCTGGGCCTATGTAGTTGATAGTGAGGGGAGGCTGCTGCCTCAAGGGTCAGCAGGTGAACTGTGGCTAGCTGGTGAAAATATAGGTTCTGCTTATCTAAATGATCAGGCCTTAACAGACAAGTCTTTTATAAGTAACCCCTTTAAAAGTTGTGACCTAAACCCCATCGTATACAAGACAGGTGACCTGGTTCGACAGGGGGAGGATGGTAGGCTAGAGTTTCTAGGCAGGCTTGACCAGCAGGTCAAGATACGAGGTATCAGGATAGAAACAGCAGAGATAGAGATAGAGCTACTTAAAAACCCCAGGATAAGGAAGGCGCTTGTTGTGAAAAGTGACTTCTTTAAAAAGGAGAGCCTTTTAGCCTTTATCGAGGCTGACCAAGGCATAGATCTAGCAGGGGTCAAAAGGGAGATCGGCCTTGTCTTGCCCCCCTATATGATTCCCGATAGGCTAATTAGGCTAGAAGAACTACCAATGACGGCAAATGGCAAGGTGGATTACAGGGCTCTAGAGACTAAACTAGAGCAATTAAAAGAGGACGAGAAAAAGGCCTTTGTTAAAGAGAGGCCTAAAACAGAGGCTGAAAAGAAGCTCAGCCTTATATGGGAGAGGCTACTTGATATAAAAGGGGTAAAGGCAGGGGATAGCTTTTTTGATCTAGGTGGAGACTCTTTGACCATAATGGTCCTGTCCCTAAAGATCGAGGAAGCCTTTAAGGTAGAAATCCCGCCCCACCTTTTGTTTAAGGAAAACACACTTGAAAAGCAGGCAACCTTGATTGAGAGTAGGGCTAGGCCACAATTTACAGGTGACGCCCTTTCAAGGATCGGCCAGGCTGCTGAGCCCTTTGACAATAGCCTTAATATAATAGAACTTGCCGGTAGCCCTAAGCCTATAAATGAAGGCAAAGGCCCAATATTTTGCATACACGATATTACTGGAGAGCTACTTTCCTATGCCTTTCTTGCTGACTTTTTAGGGCAAACCCAGCCTGTATATGGTATAAGGCCGCAAAAGAACAGGAAAAAAGAAAACCCATCAATTGAAGAGCTTGCAACTAGTTACATAGAGACTATAAAGACCATTCAGCCAGAGGGACCCTATTCATTGATCGGCTATTCTTCAGGTGGAGCCATAGCCTATGAGATGGCAAGGCAACTTTATATTAAAAATGACAAGCTAGCCTTGCTAGTCCTGGTTGACACCCCCAACTATAGCAAGTATCCGGTAGGAAATATCTATATAATGGCTATTAAAAATGTCTTGCCATGGCTTACGGACCTGCCAATAAGGAGGCTACCTTATTTGGCCTGGTTTGCGGTTAAAAAGGTATTAAGAATGTTTTCAGGCAGTGAAGGCTACTCACCGTCTAGGGCAAGGGCCGCTATAAATAGTTACCAGCCCAAGCCCTATCCTGGAAGGCTGCTACTATTTAGGACTAGCTGGAAGACCAAGAAAAGGGGTCAAGATTTAGGCTGGGAGGGTAAAGCAAGGCTAGGTCTTGAGATTATTCCTGCATCAGGCAATCATATCTCAGTGATGAACAAAAACAACTCAAGGCAGCTGGCTGAGCAGATAATAGGATTACTACAAAAGGGTGATAAGGATGGCTAATAGGCTAAAGCTTGAAAGGCAAGTTAAAAAGGATTGGGTGGAGAAATTTTTAATAGAATACAGGGTCCAAATGGTGGACCAAGACTATCTAAGGGCCCTTGGCCTTGATAGTGAGGTATCAAGTGAGGTATTAAGGGGCCTAGAGCAAGGGTCTAGACTATTTGAAAAGAGGCTAAGGTCAGGTAGCCTAATCCCAAGGCTTGAGCTAGACCTAAAAGAGATTGATACAAGGGCTGACCTTGAGATCCACAACTACACTGGCTCCTGTCCCACCATGACCTATGAAATCAATCCAGTGGTAGGATGTAATGTAGGCTGCCTCTACTGCCTGGTTACCGATGGTGTTCATGAAAGGCCCATGGAGGCTTACACAAACTACCATAGCTATCTTAGGGGCATTTTAGATAGAGAGCAAGGGAAGGACCATTTTTACTATTTCTCACCTAAAACAGAGGCGTTTCAAGAGGCAAGCCTACAAACGGGGATCGCCCATAATATCCTCCGTACCTTTATTGACCATTATGAAGCCTATCCAAACTCTAGGGCTAGACTCTTTATCGCCTCAAAGGCAGGGGTAGACCATCTAAGATACAAGCACAGGGGGGATAGGATAATAGACCTCTTGGCTAGGCTAGGGTCCAGGGTCCAATTTAACACTAGTGTATCCATTATGCCAGCTAAGCTAAGAGACATACTAGAGCCTTATGGGGCCACAATAGAAAAGCGACTAGAGGCTGTAGGCTTGTGCCAGGACCATGGCATACTAGCTGAGTCGGCACTAGTCCAGCCTATTATATTGCCTTATTTAACCGAAGAAAATATGCACGACTTTTTTGCAAGCCTAAAAAAAGCAGGGATTATTAACTACAAGCCAGAGTTTTTAACCCTGTGCATGGAAAACCTGGCCATTATAGGCCAGCTACTTGGCAGTTTAGACAAAAAGATGGAGCTAGACCTTTATAAATCCTATATTGGCCTTGAAAACCGGGACCATAAAAAGCAAAGGGACAGAACTGCCCCTAGCAAGGCCCTTAGCAGGCAGGGGCTAGAAAGGCTGATGAAGGTTAGTAGCCAATATGGTCTTACGACTAGTATATGCTACTGGGTCAGGCAGCAGCTAAGGATTAGTGAGGATGAAATACCGATTATTAATAAAAACGGCTACCAGTGCTTGGGTTATCAGACTAGGCTTTTTAATAGCTAGTTTTTTATAAAGTAGGGGGTAAGTAACTTGAGTGTATTTAAAGACATAAGGGTACTAGAGCTAGGAAGGGTGTTTTCAGGCCCCCTTTGCAGTATGGTCCTAGCTGATATTGGGGCAAGGGTAATAAAGGTTGAAAGGCCGGGCACAGGAGATGAATCAAGGCACTTTGGCCAGCAGGATGAGGCTGGCCAGTCTGCTTATTTTAATAGCCTCAACAGAAAGAAAAAATCAATATGCCTAGATTTAAAAAATCCTGAAGATAAAAAGACCCTTTTATCCCTGGTGGCTAAGTCGGATGTTTTAGTTCACAACTGGATTCAGGCCTCCCTTGATAGACTTGGCTTTTCTTATAAAGAGATAAAAAGAATAAATCCTAGGCTAATCTACTGCTCTATTTCAGGCTATGGCTACAATAGCCCTTTTGCTGACCAGCCAAGCCAGGACATCATAGCCCAGGCCATTTCAGGCTTTCTAAGCCTAACTGGAGAGGCAGATGGGCCACCCATGAGGACCTGTCTCTTATACACATCT
>DGFG01000021.1:33088-35240 GCA_002391555.1 Firmicutes bacterium UBA3906 | reverse complement strand
AGATGTGTATAAGAGACAGGAGGATGATAATAGGATAAGGGTAATTAAACTAAAAACAAAGTACCCCCAAGGGTCAGAGAAACAACTAATACATGCAATAACAGGTAGAATAGTGCCCGCTAAAGGCTTACCTATGGATGTAGGTGTTGTAGTTAACAATATTGGTACCTCATTAGCTATTTATAATGCAGTTAAAAAATCAGAACCCCTTTATTATAGAACGATTACTGTTGCAGGCGATGCCATAAAAGAGCCAAAAAATTTAACTGTTCGTATAGGTACATCTTTCAAGGACATTATTGATTTTTGCGGAGGCTTTATCAAAGAACCTGCCAAGCTGATTTCAGGTGGTCCAATGATGGGTACTGCACTACATGATATTAGTATACCTGTTACAAAGCAAACTACTGCAATCCTTGTCTTTTCAGAAGAATATGCCAAAGTACCAGAAGAGAGTCCTTGTATTAGGTGTGGTAGATGTGTACAGGTATGTCCAGTAAACCTATTACCTCTGAGTCTGAATAGTCTTGTCCTTAAAGGAAACTTTGAAGAAGCAGAAAAGCTACATGCTATGGACTGTATGGAATGTGGTTCCTGCTCTTATATATGTCCATCAAAGCGGTTACTTGTACAATCTATACGTCTAGCCAAGGCTAAAATACATGAAAAGAAAAAATCGTAGCACTCAAATTATAAGTAGTTGGGTAGCTACTAACATACAAATAGCTGTTTTGGAGGGTCACTAATGGAAAAGCTAAAAGTTTCATCTTCTCCCCATATATACTCTAGAAATACAACAAGCAGGATTATGTTAGATGTAATCATTGCATTGATACCAGCAGGTATAGCCTCGATCTATTTTTTTGGGATTAAGGCATTGTCAATTATCTTATTGGCGGTTGTTTCAGCAGTATTGACTGAAGGGTTCCTACAAAAGTTAACCAAAAAGCCTCTTACCTTAAAGGACTTGAGTGCTGTTGTAACGGGTATATTACTAGCATACAACCTACCACCAACTGCACCCTGGTGGCTACCAGTAATAGGGTCTTTTATAGCCATAGCTTTAGTAAAACAGGCCTTTGGAGGAATAGGTAATAATTTTATGAATCCAGCATTAGCCTCTAGGGCCATACTACTAGCTGCTTGGCCAGTACAGATGACAAACTGGATAGTACCTAACACTGATGGGGCAAGTAGTGCAACCCCACTAGCACTAATAAATTGGGTATCTAACATGGACCCTGCTAGCTCAGGTGCAACCCAGTCAGGGGCTAGCCAAGTTGCGGCAGATCAGCTACCATCTTTGTTTGATGCTTTTATTGGAAATATAGGCGGTACTATAGGAGAAATTTCTGCTCTAGCACTGTTAGTAGGGGCTGCCTACTTGTTAATTAGAAGGGTTATAAGCTGGCACATACCAATATCTTTTATAGTTACTACCTTTGTTCTAACCTCATTATTAGGAACAAATGGAATAGAAGATGGTTTACTTCATGTATTATTAGGTGGCTTAATTCTTGGTGCCTTTTATATGGCAACTGATTATTCATCGTCCCCTATTACCCCAAAGGGTAAAATAATTATGGGCATAGGCTGTGGCCTTATCACTTCCATTATTAGGCTCTACGGAGGGTATCCAGAGGGTGTTAGCTATTCTATACTACTTATGAATATTGCAACTCCGCTTATAGATAAATTTACAAAACCTCGAGTATTTGGGGAGGTGAAGGGTCATGTCTGATATCATAAAGCTTGGCTTTAGACTTTTTGTAATCACTGTTGTAGCTACATTATGCCTTGCAGTTACCAATGTTCTAACTGAACAACCAATCTTAGATCAAATTGAGGCCACTAATCAAAAAGCACAAAGAGAGGTCTTGGCTAATGTAGACGATTTTCAGCAAATCTACAGTCTAGATTACAGTGATCCCGGCAGTAAGAGTGAATATCCAAGGGTTTTAGAAGTATACCAAGGCTTGAGCGGGGGGGAAATAAGGGGCTACACCCTTAAGGTAGCTAATATGGCTTATGGAGGACAAATGATAGTTCTTGTGGGAATAGGTCCAGATAGCAAAATCGAAGGGATAAGGATTTTGCAACATTCTGAGACACCAGGACTTGGAGCCAATGCACAAAATGATAACTTCTATAA
>DGFG01000021.1:20415-32900 GCA_002391555.1 Firmicutes bacterium UBA3906 | reverse complement strand
AATTCAGTAACTGATTCAGTAGACGCTGCAATTGATTTTTACAAGGGAAAGCTAATAAACGGGGGTGATGAGCAATGAAGGCAAAAGATATTTTGTCAAATGGCATAATTAGAGAAAACCCGATTTTTAGGCTTGTACTGGGTATGTGCCCCACCTTGGCGGTAACTACTGCAGCTATAAATGGTCTTGGCATGGGGGTTGCTGTAATCTTTGTTCTCTCATTATCTAACCTGGCTATTTCTCTTTTAAAGGATTATATACCGGAAAAGGTTAGGATTCCTGCCTATGTAGTTGTCATTGCATCCTTTGTAACAATTGTAGATATGCTTATGCATGCTTTTACCCCAGCCCTATATGATGCACTTGGCTTGTATATCCCGCTCATAGTTGTAAATTGTATTATACTAGCTCGTGCAGAATCCTTTGCTTCTAAAAACAAACCCTTTCATTCCTTTATGGATGGGATAGGCATGGGTATTGGCTTTACCCTAGCGCTTACACTACTAGGCATGATACGGGAGCTTTTAGGACTAGGGTCGATATTTGGTATAAAGCTCTTAGGAGAGGGCTCCATATTAAGTCTTTCTTTATTTACTAGTTTTAAGCCAGCCATCATTATGATATTGCCTCCAGGTGCATTTTTTACCCTAGGTTTGGTATTGGCTTTGATCAACAAAATCACAGAAAAAAAAGAAAGCAAGCAAGCATAGGTTAGATATTATTTATGAGAGGGGATAAGCAATGGATTATGCTTTGAGTATATTTGTAATCCTTTTAAGCTCTATACTAGTAAATAATTTTATAATGTCACGTTTCTTGGGGATATGTCCCTTTTTGGGTGTATCAAAAAGAGTAGAAACGGCAGTTGGTATGGGATTAGCGGTTACCTTTGTAATGGCACTGGCTTCGGTTATAACATATCTTGCCCATTACTTTATTCTTGTTCCATTAAAACTTGAGTATATGCAGACCCTTGCCTTTATACTTATAATTGCTGCACTTGTACAATTTGTAGAGATGGTTATACAGAAAAGCAGTCCTTCCTTATATCAGGCCTTGGGTGTGTACCTACCCCTTATTACAACAAACTGTGCGGTGCTAGGGGTAGCTATTATAAACATTGAAGAGGGCTATGACCTATTTCAGACTCTAATAAATGGTGTGGGCGGTGCTCTTGGCTTCACCCTTGCAATTGTCCTATTTGCAGGTATTAGAGAGAGACTAGACCTATCAGATATACCCAAGCCCTTACAGGGGTTTCCAATTGCTATGATAACAGCAGGACTTATGTCAGTTGCCTTTCTCGGTTTTCAGGGATTAATTAGATAGGTGGGATGAGATATGCTAGATGTACTAGGACAACTACTAAAGCCAGTACTTAGTTTAGGTGGCTTGAGTTTATTATTTGGTGTAGGTCTTGGCGTGGCAGCAAAGAAATTTGCAGTAGACCAGGACCCAAAGATAGATTTAGTTAGGGATGCCCTGCCAGGTGCAAACTGTGGAGCTTGTGGCTATCCTGGTTGTGATGGACTTGCAGCTGCAATTGTGGCAGGTGAAGCCCCAGTTGATGCATGTCCTGTTGGTGGTAGACCAACAGTTGACAAGGTCAGTTCTATTATGGGCGTAGAAGCAAAAGCCTTTAGTGAAAGTGTTGCTAGGGTTCTTTGTCAGGGCGATTGTGAAAAGGCTACTGAAAAATATAAATACGAAGGAATTAGTGACTGTAAGGCTGCAGCTATGCTACAGGGTGGCCAAAAAAGCTGTCAATTTGCATGTTTAGGTTTAGGTAATTGTGAGAGAGCATGTCCCTTTGATGCAATACATGTAAATGAAAAGGGGATAGCAGAGGTTGACAAGGACAAATGTACTTCTTGTGGTATATGTGTAGAAGAGTGTCCAAAAGACCTTATAGAGCTTATTCCAAAATCAAGCCTTGTTCAAGTGGCTTGTAAGTCAGAGGACAAGGGAAGGCAGGTAAAATCATATTGTGACATCGGTTGTATAGGATGTAGAATATGCGTAAAGGCATGTCAATTCGATGCTATAGATTTTGATAATAACTTAGCTAGTATTGATTATGAAAAGTGTGTCAACTGTATGGTATGTGCTGAGAAATGTCCTACAGGTTCAATATATGCTGATTTTGACATGAGGAAGACTGCCCACATTAATAAAGACCTATGCGTAGGCTGTGGTATATGTAAAAGACATTGCAAGTTTGATGCAATTGAGGGAGCCAAAAAGGAAAAGCATTGGATTCTAGATGATAAGTGCACAGGATGCGGAGAATGTGTAGAAAGCTGTCCTGTAAAAGCCATTAGTATGAAATAAGTAAAAGCCCTGGGATTTACGAGCTAGCTATCCTAGGGCTTATTATGTAGTTTATGACCTAGACTTGCTACAATATAAAACTAATTGAGGTGTTAAAATGGAAGTAATCAAATTATACAATAACAAACTAGTCCTAATAGACCAAACAAAGCTTCCTAACGATATGAGTAAAATAGAGTGTAAAACATATAAGCAAGTAGCAGATGCAATAGTAAATATGAAGGTCAGGGGGGCTCCGGCTATTGGTATTGCAGCAGCTTATGGTATCCTGTTAGCTGCTTTAGAGTACAAAGACAAGGGCTTAGAAGAATTTATAGCAAACCTTTTCCAGGCAGCTAGTTATTTAAAAGCAACTAGGCCAACTGCGGTTAACTTGTCTTGGGCTGTTGACCGTTTGATGGAACTTGTAGACCAAAATCGTAATTGTCCAGTTGAAAAAATTATCAGGATGATTCAAGATGAGACTGAAAATATCGTTAAAGAAAATAAAGACACAGACATATCAATTGCCCAGCATGGAGCAAAGTTATTAAAGGAAAAGGAGAACATTTTAACCCATTGTAATGCCGGTGCATTAGCTACGGCGGCCTATGGTACTGCAATTGGTGTAATTAGGTATGCGTTTGAACAAGGAAAAGACATAAAAGTCTTTGTAGATGAAACCAGACCCCTACTACAAGGAGCTAGGCTAACAGCTTGGGAGCTGGTTCAATATGGGATCCCTGCTACCCTAATCACTGACAATATGGCTGGCTATTTTATGAGTAAGGGTTTAGTCACCTCTATAATAGTTGGTGCTGATAGAATCGCTTCAAATGGAGATACTGCAAATAAAATAGGGACCTACAGTTTAGCAGTTTTAGCCAAGGAACATTCAATACCCTTTTATATAGCCGCGCCCTTTTCAAGCTTTGATTTTTCCATTGAAACAGGTGATGAGATTATTATAGAGGAAAGAAAGAGCCAAGAGGTAACCCAAGTAGAAAACTGTATTATCGCACCAGAGGGGATTAGTGTTGCTAACCCTGCTTTTGATGTGACTCCAAATAGACTAATTACAGCTTTAATTACAGAGCATGGTCCTATCTATCCACCATTTGATAAAAATCTCGAGAAATTTAAATTAATAAATAAAAATAGGTAATAGGAGCTTTTATTACATTTCATAAAAACCGATGTGACAGACAAACTAGTGACAAGGAGGCGATATAATGAAAAAAAAGCATTACCTTGTCCTAGCCCTGTCACTAGTTTTTATAGGAGGATTAATAGTTTCATGTGCACCTTCAAAACAGCCTGATTACCAGGCTGATCCCTCACCTGGGACTGGTCAACAGACTAGATTTACTCCTCGTACCAATCAAAGAGGACCAGGACCTGTACCCGCACCGTCACCTAAGCCTGGTGGGATGGGTACACAAATGGAAAGAAGGGCTCCAAGGAACTCACCTGGTATGGGAGACAGGATAGGAAATGATAGTCAGCAAAGGGCTGAAGAGATAGCTAACAAAGTTAGCGATCTTAGAGAAATTGAATCAGCTACCTGCCTGATAACTGGAAATACGGCCATGGTAGGTGTCCAGTTTAATCAACAGTACAAGGGTGATCTTACAGATCAGATTAAGAAAAAAGTTGATAGGACCGTTAAGGACCAGGACGACCGAATAAGTAGAGTAATAGTCACCGCTGATCCAGACATTGTGGCTAGGATAGAGGATATTTTCAAGCAGATAGGCGAGGGGAGACCCCTTTCAGGCTTTACCAAAGAAATAAATGAACTCATCAATAGAATACAACCCAGATAAAAGTGAGGGAGCCATAGTCTCCCTCTTTTACATTTCGGTTCCTTATCTAATAAAGTATGATTATTTAGGAAAACAAGGATAATTCTTGACTGCAAGTATTACACTTTATATAATTAAACTATTAAGGAGGGGAAAAGTATGAGTCCAGAGTTTACTATTTTGGGGATAACCATACACTGGTACGGTATAATCATAGCACTAGCCGTTATGTGTGGAGTATTATTGGCATTAAAGCTATCGAAATCCTTGGGGATTGATCAAGATTCAATTATAGATTTTGCCCTACTCGCTATTCCTATGGCGATCATAGGTGCTAGGATCTATTATGTTGTTTTCCAATGGGACCTATACAAGGATAATCCCATTAGTGTCCTATACATATGGGAGGGTGGATTGGCCATATATGGAGGAGTCCTAGCAGGTATATTAGCAGGTATTATTTTCGCCAAGATAAAGAAAATAAACTTTTGGCAGCTTGCTGATTTAGGAGCTCCCTGCCTAATACTAGGCCAAGCTATCGGAAGATGGGGCAACTTTGTTAATCAGGAGGCATATGGTAGACTAGTAACCAATCCAGCTTGGCAGTGGTTTCCAGCATCCGTCTATATTAGCAATGCTTTACCTGGCAAGCAGGGCTGGTATATGGCTACATTCTTTTATGAATCTATTTGGAATTTCGCTGTTTTCATATTTTTATTGACTTATATAAAGAAGAGAAAAAGAAAAGGTGAGGTTTTCCTCTTTTATTTGATTTTATATTCTTTTGGTAGGTTTATTATCGAGGGCTTCAGAACTGACAGCCTATATATTGCAAATACCAGTATTAGGTCCTCTCAACTTCTTAGCCTTATACTTTTTACTCTTGGCTTAACCTTATTTATAAGTGGTAGAATAAGAGAAGCAAAAAAAGCATCTGCCAATCAGGACTTAGATATTGTCGAGGACACTTTAGTAAATTCGACTTTAGATGAACAGGCCCCAGAAAAACAGATAGAAGAGACAAGGGCAGAAGACCTAGATGGCAAAGAGGATGCAACAGACGCATTAGCTGAAGAAGAGTAAAAGCAGCTAAAGAACATAGTTATATAAAATAGAAAAAACAAGGGTTTTTAATTACATATTTTCAGAAACTAAGGCAGTGATTAGATCACTGCCTTTATTAATTAAATTACTGTATTAATTATATTTCAGATGGTAAATATAAAGGTAGATGGTTGCAAGTGGACTTTCCAAAAAATCTATAAGGGAGGAGTACTTTTATGGCAGATAAGTTTGATACAAGGAGAGAAAATGATGAAAGGGGCAGTGACAGGGGGTGGATAGGTCTAATAATTAGGTTTATAGTTGCAGCTATAGTTTTAATGGTAACAGCATTTTTAACACCTGGCTTTTCTAATATGGGCTTTGGTACAGCTATAGTAGCAGCTCTAGTAATTGCAGGCCTAGATTATGTTATTCAAAAATTATTTAAGATAGATGCATCTCCTTTTGGTAGAGGAATAGTAGGCTTTATTATATCAGCAATAATCATATACTTAACTCAATTTCTCGTTCCAAATATGGAGATCAGCATATTAGGTTCTGTTATTGCAGCATTAATTATTGGAATTATTGGTTCGATAATTCCTACAAGAGTTATGTAAGGTCAAATAAGCATTACATTTATTAGTTATCAGGACAGGCACTTGCCTGTCTTTTTCTATTGCTTACTTAAGACGCGCCCAATCTAAATGGTGTCAGTCAGAAGAAAAGACAAGCTTAGAATCAGAAAATGATCCCTATTATTTAAGTAGCTATATTAACTACTTAGCCTATAGCTAGCCTAAAAGTAGAAATTACTAATAATAAGTAGTATAATAGTTGAAACAATAATGAGAACGAGGCGAATTTTATGAGAAATCTGACAATGATGACGGACTTATACCAACTAACCATGATGTATGGCTATTATAAAACTAATACTCACAATAGAGTTGCTGTTTTCGATTTATTTTTCAGAAGGTCAAGAGAGGATACAGCCTATGCCATAGCAGCAGGACTTGAGCAAGCTGTAGATTACATTGAAAATCTTCATTTTACAGATGAGGATATACAGTATCTACGTGACCTTGCTTTATTTGATGAAGGTTTTCTGAATATGCTAAAGCAAATTAGATTCACAGGAGACATATACGCTGTACAAGAAGGCACTGTTGTGTTTCCTAATGAACCAATTCTAAGGGTGAAGGCTCCCCTGTTTGAAGCCCAACTTATAGAAACTGCCCTGCTAAATATTATTAACCACCAAACCCTTATTGCTACAAAAGCGAGCAAAGTAGTGCATGCTGCCCAGGGTGGTAAAGTACTTGAATTTGGTCTAAGGAGGGCACAGGGCCCCGATGCCGCCATATATGGAGCTAGGGCTGCAATAATTGGTGGTTGTTCTTCAACATCCAATATCATAGCAGGTCAGATGTTTGATGTCCCTATAAGCGGAACCCATGGCCATAGCTGGGTTATGAGTTTTGCAGATGAACTTACAGCCTTTAGGGCCTATGCTGAAGCCTTTCCGGATAATTGTCTATTACTAGTTGACACATATGACACATTGAGAAGTGGTGTACCTAATGCTATTAAGGTCTTTAAGGAATTAAAGGAAAAGGGACACAAGCCTATTGGAATAAGACTAGACTCAGGAGATCTTGCCTATTTAAGCAAGAAAGCCAGAAAAATGTTAGATGATGAAGGTTTCCATGATGCAAAGATAGTAGCATCTAATGACCTAGATGAGTATTTAATATGGGACCTAAAGGCACAAGGAGCCAAAATAGATATTTGGGGTGTAGGTACTTCATTAATCACAAGTAAGGACAATCCCGCTTTGGGTGGAGTATATAAAATGGCTGCTGAGGAAGTCAAGGGCACCCTAGTTCCTAAAATCAAAATTTCAGAAAACACTGATAAAATAACTTTACCTGGCTACAAAAAGGTATACCGTATTTATAACACAGACAAAAAAGCAATAGCTGATCTGATAACACTAGATGAAGAGACTATAGATACTGACAAGCCATTGACAATATTTGATCCCTATGATACATGGAAAAGGATGACCTTAACAGAATATACAGTGAGGCAACTACTAGAACCTGTCTATATAGAGGGTAAACTCCAATATAAAAAGCAAAAGCTAAAGGATATTCAAGAATATGCAAAGCGGGAACTAGATTCACTATGGGAAGAATATAAGCGCATTAGCAAGCCCCATAAATATAAAGTTGACCTATCCCAAAAACTTTATGACCTAAAGGAATATTTAATAAAGGAACATTCATTTAAAAAATAGTCAATTAAAAACAGATGCAAAGGCATCTGTTTTTTTCACCTATAGGCCTTTTTTCATATTATATACTAAGGCACAGCACCTATAGCAAAATTAACTCACAAGTAAGAAATAAGCCATAAGTAGACTGATTACAAGATATTTAAAAGCATACCATAATTGCTTTAAAGGTGCTTGCCAGAGATAGGGGGTATATAGATATGAAATTTGCCTTAGCTCTTTCAGGCGGAGCACTAAGGGGGGTAGCTCATATAGGTGTATTAAAGGCATTATTTGATTATGACCTAAAACCATCATGGATATCAGGAACAAGTGCTGGTAGTATGATTGCTTCCCTGTATGCTTGTGGCTATTCACCATATAAGATGGAAGAAATCGCACTAAAGCTTAATAAAGGGATATATGATGTAGACTATCTTGGTATGATACTTGGAGCAATACAATGGTTTATTTATAAAGATTATTCCTATGATGGGCTAATAAAGGGCAAAAAGCTTGAGCGGTTAATGCAAGACCTGACTAAAGGTGCCCGGCTAAAGGATGCCATAGTACCACTAGCTATAACTGCAGTTGATATTAATACAGGAAAAACAATCATGTTTGTCAGTGATAAAAAGGGTCTAGAGGATGGCGATGGGATTATCTATATAGACCAAGGGCCTATGTATGAAGCAGTTAGGGCTAGTATAGCAATCCCAGTAGTTTTCAAGCCTAAAATATCAAATAGAAAAAGGCTAGTAGATGGTGGAGTAACAGTAAGTGTTCCAACACAGGTATTGAGAAGGATGGGAGCAAAGAAAGTAATTGGGATAAATCTTGGATACAGTGGGCAAAGAAGATCTGATGTAGATAACCTAATAGAAATAGGTAGCCAGTCCCTAGATATAATGGCCTATCATTTAACCAAATTTAACACAAATAAAGCTGACATTATAATTAATCCTAATATATATGACATAGGAATGACTGATTTTGATAGGGTAGAGGAGTGTATTGAAAGGGGCTATAAAAGCATAGAGAATAATATTGGAATGATAAAAAACGCTCTAAAAAGTTAATATTCGACCCCAGCATTCTACAGAAAAATGGACATACCTATGTTATTGTAGATATAAGGGGTGATAAGGACATGAAAAGAACATTCTCAATTAGCCTATTTGGATATAAAAAGAGGCAAGTCAAAGACTATATCACGGGGCTTAAGTCAGAACATGAAAGTGACCTAGCTAAGCAAAAGGATCGAATTGTTGAGCTTGTAGAAGAAAACAGAAGACTAAAGGAAGAATTGAAGATAAAAAATGAAAAGATAGCCTCCCTAGATGAACAGGAAAGATATATATCAAAGGTATTAGTTGTAGCAGAAGAAAAAGCCCAAAGGATAATAGAAGAAGGGAAGAGAAAGTCGATAGAGGAGCTATACAAGCTCAAAGAAGACAAGGAAAAATGGTATGGTAAATTCCGAGAAGTCAGATCCGACTTACTGAGCTTTCTACGAATACTAGTTGAACTCTTAGATAAGTTTAGAGATGAGATTAATTATTATGCCTCACAAGAAATTAGTGATGTAGTCCTTATTGACGAAAATGACCAAGGGGAAAATGATATTGAAAAGGAAAAGAAAGTGATTGCTTAAGCAATCACTTTCTTAATGTGTCCTATATTTTATTGACTCTAGTACATCTGGGGCATGCCAGCTGCTGGTGCTGCAGGTGTTTCTTCTTCTATATCAGCTACTAAACTCTCGGTTGTTAAGACCATAGCAGCGATACTTGCTGCATTTTGTAGAGCAGACCTGGTAACCTTTGTAGGATCAATTATACCAGCTGCAACCATATCGCAGTATTCACCTTTGAGTGCATCGAAACCGTAGTTAAGATCTGTGTTGTTCTTAACCTTTTCAACGATTACTGAACCTTCAAGACCAGCATTAGTAACAATCTGTCTAAGTGGTTCTTCTAGAGCCCTCTTAATAATGTTAATACCTGTTTTTTCGTCTCCTTCAGCCTCTAGGGCTTCAACTGCGGGTATCGCCTTAATTAATGCAGTACCACCACCGGGTATCATACCCTCTTCGATACCTGCTCTAGTAGCATTTAGAGCGTCTTCTATTCTAAGTTTCTTTTCTTTTAGCTCTGTTTCAGTTGCAGCACCTACTCTAATTACTGCTACACCACCTGAAAGCTTTGCAAGTCTTTCTTGAAGTTTTTCCTTATCATAATCAGAGCTTGTTTCCTCAATTTGAGCCCTTATGGATGCAACTCTATTTTGGATGTCCTTGGAGTCGCCAGCACCTTCGACTATTGTTGTGTTCTCTTTATCAACTGTAATCATGCGTGCTTTTCCTAGCTGGTCTAAGCTTGTATCCTTAAGCTCTAAACCTAGTTCTTCTGAAATCACTGTACCACCTGTAAGGATTGCTATATCCTCAAGCATTGCCTTTCTTCTATCACCAAAGCCAGGAGCTTTAACAGCTACACAGTTAAATGTTCCACGTAGTTTGTTCAAAACTAGTGTGGCTAGTGCTTCACCTTCAACATCCTCAGCGATTATAAGTAACTTTTTACCCTGCTGTACAATTTGCTCTAATACAGGTAGAATCTCTTGAATGTTGGTTATCTTTTTATCAGTAATTAGGATATATGCGTCATCTAGTACAGCTTCCATTTTCTCTGTATCTGTTACCATATAAGCAGACAAGTATCCGCGATCAAATTGCATACCCTCGACTACTTCTAGGTCTGTGTGCATTGTTCTGGATTCTTCAACGGTGATAACACCGTCATTTCCTACCTTTTCCATAGCGTCTGATATTAATATGCCAATCTCGGGATCTCCTGCGGAGATGGCAGCTATTTGAGCTATAGATTCTTTACTTTCGATAGGCTTGCTTTGCTTCTTTAATGAGCCAACTGTTGCCTCGACTGCCTTTTGGATACCCTTGCCAAGTATCATTGGGTTTGCACCAGCTGCAACATTTTTCATACCCTCACGGATGATAGCCTGGGCTAATACTGTTGCAGTAGTTGTTCCGTCACCAGCAACATCATTTGTCTTGCTAGCTACTTCTTTTACTAACTGAGCTCCCATATTCTCAAAGGGATCTTCAAGCTCAATCTCTTTTGCTATAGTTACACCGTCATTAACGATTTGTGGTGAACCAAACTTCTTATCTAATACTACATTTCGTCCCTTGGGGCCTAATGTTATTTTTACTGTATCGGCTAGGGAGCTAACGCCCTGCTCTAGTAATCTTCTTGCTTCTTCACCATACTTAATTTGTTTGGCCATTCTTATTCCCTCCAGTATTTTTTTTATTATAAACTAATAGATATGCTGTTTATTCGACAATAGCAAGTATGTCGTTTTGTCTAACGATTATGTATTCTGTATCGTCTAGCTTAACCTCTGTGCCAGCATATTTTGAATAGATAACCTTGTCGCCGACTTTGACTTCCATTTTAACTTCTTTTCCGTCCACCATACCACCTGGTCCAACAGCTAACACTTCGGCCATCTGTGGTTTCTCCTTGGCAGAACCGGGTAATACTATACCACTTTTTGTGGTTTCTTCACTTTCTAACATTTTGATTACTACTCTGTCGCTTAAAGGCTTAATATTCATTTAGTACCCTCCTTATGAAGTTAATTTATTGTTAGCACTCGACGACGGTGAGTGCTAATCACAGTATCTAGTTTAATAAAAAGAAAAAGATATGGCAAATAGTGCAAAACACGATTTATGGCTATAAAACCCGGAAATCAGCTAATATTTCAAAATAGCTTGATAATACTACTATGATTTGCTCCATACTCTAGTTTACTTAGGATTTGCAAGATTGCTTATTCCATATAGTCACCTGTTAGTTTTTGCAGTAGTCTAGGCAGGGCATCCTTTGAATTACCCCAGGGCTTATCTTGGTTTTTATAGTCAAATTTGAGTGTAAACCACTTGATCTCCTCTTCCAGCCTATCTAGATTTTTTCTTTGTAATTCAATAAGTTCTTTTACAAAGTCTTGTTGCTTTGAGCCCCTTAACTCTTTGCTTGACATATCTAGCATTTGACCCATATGGGGCAGGCAAAAGCCCTTTGACTCATTGAACTCCTTTCTGAAATTATCTTCATGACTCCACATATAAGTGATAGTATAAGCATACCTATCTAAGGCTTGATTTATCCTATCACAGATCACGCATTGTTTAGTTTTATTTTCTATCCAATTCACAAACTCTGCCAGCTCATCATTTTTAGGCCTTATTGACAGTCTTTTTTGACCAGTGGCTTGATTTAGTTTTTTCATGGGTTTTTTCATGGTCTCTATGGTTTCCATCGTATAAGTATGGGTCATTAAGGCCAGACTTAGCCTCTTTTGAGCCTTGTAGAGCAGCTTGTTGTGATGGCCGCAAAAGCCCTTTTTGTTTACTTCTACTCTAGTAGCTGGCTCCATAACAGATCCACCAAGGAAAGAGTCTACATATGATTCCTCCGACTTCTTTTTCAAAATACAAATCGGACATTCGCTTTTTTCATGGAAGGCATCCCATACAGGTATAGTATCTATATGATATTTCATTTCCTACCTCCAACAATCGAGATTTTAAATCCATAGTATCATATCTTATCTAAATTCACCATAAATATAGGTAAATAGCTGGACAAATTATATTAGGTGAGGAGGATGACGAAAATGAGATATTCAAGGATTCGAAGGCAAGATAAAAAAAGAAGGTATGCTGTACTTCTTATTACTATAATCTTGATGTGTAGTCTTATATATATCATTTCAGCTAGTAGCCTAGGTAAATTGCTAAGCGGCCTTATTTTACCAATGGTAAATAAAGACCATAAGGTAGATATTAATAAGAATGGAGATGACCCTAAACTAGTTGTCCCTGAGGAGGACAAGGCTGAAAAGGTTACAGAAACCATTTCTACTAGCGGAATAAGTCTATATTGTATACAGATGGGTGCCTTTATAGATATGGAAAATGCACAGGACTATTCACAGACTAACAAAAGGCAAGGAGG
>DGFG01000021.1:19598-20107 GCA_002391555.1 Firmicutes bacterium UBA3906 | reverse complement strand
CAGCTCAAGGAGGATGATATAGACTCACAAATCTATAAGATATCATCTCAGTCCATTTCCCTTCAGATAACTGCTACTCAAGCAAATGTAGATATAATAAAGTCTGCTTATCAGGTCTGGGAGGATAACTTTTATTTGCTAGAGGATGTTTTTAAAAAACTCGACAGGAAACAAATTGAAGCTATAAAGGCAAAAGATGATATAAGAGGAATTGTAGACACTCTAGTAAAAGAGAAGGGTGAACTAGAGAGTTTAAGCAGCAATCTTGAAGAAAACCAAATACTATTAGACCTTGTAGACCTATTTGAAGACACTATAGACCTACTTAATAGTATAATATCTGAAAATTCGCCAAACGATGTAGCAATTTCAACTACAATAAAGTATACTTATATTGAGCTAATGATGAAATATATGGATTATATAAATCAATTAAAAGGATAGAGGTGTACAATGTCTTTGACCCTTTCGCAAGTCCAAAATATTCTACAGGCTGATATTATAGTTGG
>DGFG01000021.1:17120-19429 GCA_002391555.1 Firmicutes bacterium UBA3906 | reverse complement strand
GAGATGCTAGATGTTACTGCTATAGTATTTGTAAGAGGCAAAAGGCCAGGACAGGATATTATAGATATGGCTATAGAAAGATCTATTGTCCTTTTTTCTACAACAGCTACCTTGTATGAAGCATGTGGCAAACTATACAAGGCTGGCTTGCCAGGAAAGAGTGAAAGAACAAATGCAAAATAATACACAGGAAGATATTATAGAAATTGAATTTCCTATAAAAAGTGGAGATTTTGTTGCAGCTGGAGATGCTTCTAGTAAAACTAAAAAGCTTTTAAAGCAGCTAGGAATAGATCCTGAGATTATTAGGAGGGCAGCCATAGCCTGCTATGAAGCAGAGCTCAATCTTGTAATTCATAGCTTGGGTGGTTCTCTTATACTAACAATTACTCCATCTGAATTAGTTATCAAAACTCAAGATATAGGTCCAGGTATAGCGGATGTGGATCTGGCTATGCAGGAGGGCTATACAACTGCTTCTGATTCTGCAAGAGAGCTTGGCTTTGGAGCTGGTATGGGCCTGCCAAACATAAAACGATGTGCTGACAATGTAGAAATAGTATCTGAGCTAGGACAAGGTACCGAACTTACAATTACGATAAAAACAAATAAATAAGTTAGCAAAGAGTGATTATTTTGGAAAAGTATTATCATTCGGTAACACTAGACAAAGACAAGTGCAAGGGCTGTACAAACTGTATCAAGCGCTGTCCTACTGAAGCTATACGGGTTAGAGATGGCAAGGCTATGATAATAAATGAGCGGTGCATTGACTGTGGTGAATGTATACTTATATGTCCCTACCACGCAAAGATAGCAGTGACAGACCCCTTGTCGATAATCGACTCTTATCCATACAAGATTGCTCTCCCGGCCCCATCACTTTATGGCCAGTTTAAGGATATAAAAGATATAAATAAAATACTAAATAGCTTGATTGAAATAGGCTTTGACCAGGTTTTTGAGGTTGCAAGGGCGGCTGAATTTGTAAGTGAGTACATAAAGGAAATCCTAAACTCTGAGGGAGTCAAAAAACCACTTATTTCCTCTGCCTGTCCTGCTGTGGTCAGATTAATCCAGGTTCGTTTTCCTGAGCTTGTAAGTAATATAGTCAGGGTAGAGTCACCTATGGAAATAGCAGCTCAACTAGCCAAAAAGGAGTTTTGCGCCAAACACAATGTTTCTCAAGATCAAGTAGGAGTATTTTTTATAACGCCGTGTGCAGCAAAAATGACAAGCATAAAAAACCCCATAGGCAATGGAAAATCCAATGTAGATGGTGCCATATCAATACTTGATGTATACAGTCCAATGATAGACAAGCTTAAAAGTAACGAGGTTAAATCCTTACAAGAGGCAAGTAGGGCAGGTATCAAATGGGCTATATCAACTGGCGAGAGTTCATCCCTAGGTATAGAGAATTATCTTGCAGTAGATGGTATTCACAATGTAATCAAAGTTCTTGAAGAGATAGAAGATAACAAGCTAACAAAGTTAGACTTTTTAGAAGGGCAATGCTGTGTCGGTGGATGTGTAGGTGGACCACTTACATTTGAAAATAGTTATGTTGCAAACAATCGTATCAAACGTCTTTTAAAAGATGTTGACTCAAGCCCAGTTTCAGAAGGGGAGCTCATAGAGGCAAAGGACGAAATAATATGGAAGCTCCAAAAAGACATTATGAAAAAACCTATATTAAAGCTAGATGCGAATATAAATATAGCTATCAAAAAAATGAAGGAAATGGAGAGGATATACAGGTCACTTCCAGGGCTTGACTGTGGTTCCTGCGGTTCTCCAAGCTGCCGTACACTAGCAGAAGATATAGTTAGAAACAATGCCTCGGAAATGGACTGTGTATTTAAGCTTAGGGAGAAGGTTAGATACTTAGCAGAAGAGATGATCAAAATTTCTGACAAAATACCCACTTCACACAAGGAGGACAAGGATAATGACGCCTAGACAACTAGCAGAAGCACTAAAGCTTCAGGTAATAAACGAAGGGACTACATTTGACAAGGAACTCAGTTCAGGTGTAACCTGTGATTTACTCAGCTGGGTAATGGCTAATGGCAAAAAAGATGGGGTATGGATTACGGTACAGACCCATTTAAACATAATTGCAGTAGCATCCTTATTAGAACTGGCTTGTATTCTTATAGCTGGTGACCCTAGCCTTGATTCAAAAACCATTGAGAAAGCAAAAGAAGAAGGAATTACCCTTCTTACATCAAAGGATAATAGTTACGAGCTTTCAGGCAGACTATTTTCACTGGGGATTAGGACAAATGAAGGAAAGCAATAAAGAA
>DGFG01000021.1:13637-16924 GCA_002391555.1 Firmicutes bacterium UBA3906 | reverse complement strand
GAAAGCAATAAAGAACTATTAGCTATTGACCTGCATATTCATTCAGCCCTCTCACCCTGTAGTGATGATGATATGACACCAAATAATATAGTAAATATGGCCTTATTAAATGGGCTAGATGCTATAGCGGTAACCGATCATAATAGCTGTGATAATGTCAAGGCAGTGACAAAGGTTGCAGGGGACAGGATTATAGTTATACCAGGTATAGAGCTACAGACTGTAGAGGAGCTACACCTACTATGTTATTTTTCATGTCTAGATCATATGTATAGTTTTGATGACCAGATTAGAAAATACTATAATGGTATGGCCAATGACCCTAATTTTTTTGGAAATCAACTCGTGATGAACGAGCATGATGAAATAATTGCTATCAAAGAACAATCACTAATATCATCTTTAAACATTTCTTTAGATGAGGCAGTACAACTTGCACGTAAATGCAAGGGTATAACTGTTCCTGCTCATATAAATAAATCATCTTACAGTATTATCTCACAGCTTGGCTTTATACCAGACTACCTCGATTTCAAATTGCTAGAATATTCACAAAAACATCATATCTCAGTTGATGAATATAAAGAGTATTGCCTAATAAGGTCTTCTGATGCCCATCGCTTAGGCGATATTTTAGAGCGAACAATGCTAATAAATGTTAAAGATAAAAGTAAAAAGTCGATATATGATTATCTAGCCAACCCCTTTTCTGACTAGCTTAATGATTTTTATGCCTTTCGCCTTATAAATTGTTAAAAAAAAGACAAAAACCTATTGAAGATAGGTATGCATTGTGAGATAATTGTTAATGGTTTATACCTTTATATATTCTATCACTTAAAGGAGGGAGCTTTAATGTCTGATTTCATACAAGAAAACAAGGATAAAATCGAAGTACTACAGCAGACAATTGAAGAATGGAAGGACAAAGAAGGTCCATTGATGCCTATACTGCACAAGGCACAAGAAACATTTGGATATCTTCCACTTGAGTTACAAGCCTATATAGCAGAGGAACTGGATATACCAGTTAGCGATATCTATGGAGTAGCCACCTTTTATTCTCAATTTACAATACAGCCAAAGGGTAAGTATAATATCGGCGTCTGTATGGGTACAGCCTGTTATGTTAAAGGCGCCCAAAAGGTTCTTGATGAATTAACCAAAGAGCTTGGTGTAAAACCTGGTGAAACAACAGAGGATGGAAGGTTTACCTTAGAGGCTACAAGGTGTTTAGGAGCCTGTGGTTTAGCACCAGTAATAATGGTAAACGATGATGTTTATGGACGTCTAGGGGCAGGAGATATCAAAGAAATAGTTGATAAATACAGGGAAAAATAATTGCTATGAAGGATATATCCTTGCATATTTTAGACCTTGTACAAAACTCTATTTCAGCCAGTGCAAGCCTGGTTGAAATATATATAAGTGAAATGGTTGATGAAAAGATCTTAAAAGTATGCCTAAATGACAATGGAAAGGGCATGAGCAAGACACAAGCCGACCAAGCACTAGATCCCTTTTTTACAACAAGGACTACTAGAAAAGTTGGGTTGGGATTGCCATTATTTAAAGCTCAGGCAGAAGCCAGTGGGGGGAGCCTTAGTCTTTCTTCACAGAAGGGTAAGGGAACTAAAATAAAGGCTATTTTTAAGACCGACCACATTGACTGTCTTCCATTAGGAAATATGGCAGATACCATAGTATCACTTATACTTTGTAATCCCGAGCTAGACTTTATTTATAGACATATATATAATGGGCAAGAATTTACCTTTAACACTATGAACATAAAAGCTATGCTCGATGAGATTTCGATTACAGAAATAGAAGTGATTACTTGGATTAAAACCTACATAGGTGAAAATTTAAAAGGACTATACGGAGGTGTAAGTATATGAAGACCTTAAAGGAATTAGAAGCAATAAAGCAAAGAACACTAGATTCAGTTAACCTTAGAAAAGATAGAACAGGCACTAGAGTTGTAGTTGGTATGGCCACCTGTGGTATAGCGGCTGGAGCCAGACCTGTTTTATTGGCCTTTCTAGAAGAGGCAAAGAAAAGGAATCTCAGTGATGTTACCATAACACAAACTGGTTGCATAGGTGTATGTCGATTAGAACCTATGGTAGAAGTATATATGCCAGGTGAGGAAAAGGTAACCTATGTTAAACTAGATGCAGATAAGGTGAAAAAGATAGTGTCTGACCATATAGTAAATGGCCAAGTAGTGACAGAGTATACGATAGGTGCTGCAGAATAAATATAGCGGGGAGGTTATTAGAATGGAATTATTTCGTTCACATGTATTGGTATGCGGTGGTACTGGGTGCCATTCTTCCGGTTCTGCTGATATCATTGACAAATTTCATGAAGAGCTAAGAAAACACAAGCTTGAAAATGAAATAAAGGTTGTTGGGACAGGCTGCTTTGGTTTATGCGAAGTAGGTCCAATCGTTATAGTATATCCTGAAGGTGCTTTTTACAGTAGAATCGAAGCAAAGGATGTATCACTGATTGTAGAGGAACACCTCTTAAAGGGTAGGATTGTAAAGGATTTACTATACCATGACAAGGCTGATCACGATGAAGTAGTCAATTCATTAAATGAGGTAGAATTCTATAAAAAACAAAAAAGGCTTGCTCTAAGAAATTGCGGTGTCATAAATCCAGAAAAAATTGATGAGTATATTGCCTTTGATGGCTACAAGGCCTTAGGTAAGGTAGTAACTGAAATGACACCTGAAGAAGTTATCAACATAATTAAGGACTCTGGTCTTCGTGGTAGAGGTGGAGCCGGTTTCCCAACTGGCCTTAAATGGGATTTCACCTACAAGGCTGAGGGTGACAAAAAGTATGTCTGCTGTAACTCAGACGAGGGAGACCCAGGTGCCTTTATGGATAGGAGTATTCTAGAGGGAGACCCCCATAGTCTACTAGAAGCAATGGCAATAGCCGGCTATGCTGTAGGCTCTGATCAAGGATATATATATGTAAGGGCTGAGTACCCCATAGCAGTAGAGCGTCTAACAATAGCCATTGGTCAGGCAAGAGAATATGGTCTCTTAGGCAAGGGGATATTCGGGACAGATTTTAACTTTGATATAGAGCTAAGACTAGGAGCTGGAGCCTTTGTATGCGGTGAAGAGACAGCCCTTATGCGTTCTATCGAAGGCAAGAGGGGAGAGCCTACTCCAAGACCACCTTTTCCTGCAGTAAGAGGAGTATTTGCTAAACCGACCCTTCTTAGCAACGTAGAGACCTTTGCGAATATACCGCAAATCATC
>DGFG01000021.1:12614-13333 GCA_002391555.1 Firmicutes bacterium UBA3906 | reverse complement strand
ACAACCCTTAGGGAAATTATCTATGACATAGGTGGTGGAATACCAGGAGGCAAAACCTTCAAGGCTGCCCAGACTGGAGGCCCATCTGGTGGATGTATACCAGCAGACCATATAGACACCCCAATAGACTACGAATCCCTTGTTGAAATTGGTTCAATGATGGGTTCTGGTGGATTAATAGTCATGGATGAGAACAATTGTATGGTTGATATAGCTAGGTTCTTTTTAGACTTCACTGTTGATGAATCATGTGGAAAGTGTCCTCCCTGCCGTATAGGTACAAAGAGAATGCTTGAGATACTAAACAAGATCACTAGTGGTAAGGGCGAAGAGGGAGATGTTGAAAAACTAATAGAATTAGGCAACAATATCAAGGTCTCGTCCCTATGTGGACTAGGTCAGACTGCCCCTAACCCAGTACTGAGTACAATCAAATACTTCAGAGATGAGTATGACGCACATATAAGAGACAAAAAGTGTCCTGCAGGGGTATGTAGTGAACTGTTACAGTACACAATTGATGAGGTCCTATGTAAGGCATGTGGACTTTGTAAAAAGGTTTGCCCAACTGATGCTATTAGTGGTGAACGCAAAGTACCCCATGTTATAGATCAAAATAAATGTATCAAGTGCGGTGCATGTATGGAAAAATGCCCCTTCAATGCAATAACAAAAGGTTAAAGGGAGTGACTAGATATGGAAATGGTTAATGTAACTGT
>DGFG01000021.1:0-12312 GCA_002391555.1 Firmicutes bacterium UBA3906 | reverse complement strand
GGTTGCCGGAATTAAAATACCAACACTATGCTATCTAAAAGATTTAAATGAAATCGGTGCCTGCAGAATGTGCTTAGTTGAGGTAAAGGGAAACAGGAGCCTTCAAGCTTCTTGTGTATTCCCCGTGGACAATGGTATGGAGATATCCACCAACACACCAAAGATAAGAAAAGCTAGAAAAGCCAACCTAGAGCTTATCTTATCAAATCATGATAGGAGCTGCTTAACCTGTGTACGTAGCCACAATTGTGAGCTACAAGAGCTTGCTGTAACACTAGGTGTAGATGAGCTTCCCTACGAAGGTGAAACTATAGACTATCCCCTGGATACTAGCTCACCCTCAATTGTAAGGGATCCTAATAAATGCATTCTCTGCCGTAGGTGTGTAGCTGCTTGTAGACAGGTTCAAGGTATTGGTGCAATAACAGCAGTTGAACGTGGATTTAAGACAATAGTAGCACCTATATTTGACAAGGATTTAGATGAAGTAAACTGTGTGAATTGTGGTCAGTGTATAATAGCCTGCCCTGTAGGTGCACTTAGGGAAAAGGACGATATAGACAAGGTATGGGATGCTATTGGCAATCCTGACCTACATGTTATCGTTCAAACTGCACCAGCAGTAAGGGTAGCTCTTGGTGAAGAGTTTGGAATGCCTATAGGAACTAGGGTAACAGGAAAGATGGTCGCCGCCCTTAGAAGACTAGGTTTTGACAAGGTTTTTGATACAGACTTTGGTGCAGACCTAACCATAATGGAGGAAGGTACAGAGCTGCTCAATAGGTTAAAACAGGGTGGTAAGCTACCTATGATAACATCCTGTAGTCCAGGTTGGATAAAGTATTGCGAGCACAATTACCCAGATTTCCTAGACAATCTATCGACCTGTAAATCACCCCATGAGATGGTAGGAGCAATTATTAAATCCTACTATGCAGAAAAGAATAATATAGATCCTAAAAATATTTTTGTAGTTTCAGTTATGCCCTGTACTGCTAAAAAGTTCGAAGCTGAGAGACCAGAGCTAGCAGCTACAGGTTATCAAGATGTAGATGCAGTCTTAACCACTAGAGAATTGGCCAGGATGATAAAGCAAGCTAATGTTGACTTTGTTGACTTAGAAGACGAGGCCTTTGATCCCATATTTGGTGATTCAACAGGTGCAGCAGTCATATTTGGCGCAACCGGTGGTGTAATGGAGGCAGCTCTTAGAACTGTATATGAGGTTGTTACAGGAACAACATTAGAAAATATCGATATAAAAGAAGCTAGAGGACTTGAGGGTATCAAGGAGCTTGAGGTAGACCTTGGTGATATTACTGTTAAGGCAGCCATCGCCCATGGTACAGCAAATGCAAAGACCTTGCTAGACCAGATTAGGCGTGGAGAAAAGGAATATCACTTTATTGAAATAATGGGTTGCCCAGGAGGCTGTATAACTGGTGGAGGACAACCTATAGTACCAGCTCAAGAGAGAATGGATAAGGATATAAGAGCACTAAGGGCATCTGCTATTTATGATGAGGACAAGAGCATGGACATTCGTAAATCTCATGAGAATCCTTCAGTACAAAAGCTTTATGAGGAATATCTAGGTGAGCCAAATAGTGAGCTAGCCCATAGCCTACTACACACCCATTATACAGTACGTAGCAAGTACTAAGATAAATCTTCCTTGTCCATTTTAGGCAAGGTCCAAAAGAAATAAACAGTTAAAAGAAGATGCTTTCATAAATAGAGGCATCTTCTTTTTCTTGTCAATTAGCAACTGCCTTAAGAGCTAGATGAGATTTATACTTGACCTGTAAAGACTTTCATATTGATTTACTAATATGCTAGTAGTCAAATTTAACAAGCAAATCCTGATAGCTACTGCTAAAGCTATAAAGTAATAAGTGTTTAACTAGGTATGGTATAATAGAAAATATATTATATAACATAGGATTGATAGGATGAACAATTACAGGTTAAAAGAGCAGCTAGAAAGTCTTGCTAAAAGTTTAGGTCTAGCTAAAATAAGATTTCTTCCTGCAGAAGACTTACCAGAATGGGAAAATGAAGTTAAAGTTCGAAGCCAGGCAGATGCTACAGCTAAAGCCTATTGGGAAAAAAGGAACTATTCCGGCAACTATAAAAATATCATGAAGGATGCAAAATCCTTTGTAATAGCTGCATTTCCATATATGCCCGCTAAAGATTCAAGAGACCTAAATGCACCATATTTAGACCCCCATTACTTAGCCTATCCAAAGGGGAGGGCAGCTGTTTTTGAGCTTGCTAACATGCTAAAAGAGCAGGGCTTTAAGGCACTTGTTGATCCGCCCTTGCCAATAAAACTAATAGCCTACAAAAGCGGTATTGGCTTGTTTGGCAAAAACGGTTTAGTCTATAACAGGGAAGAAGGGTCATTTATGTCCCTACACCTGCTACTTACCGATGCTACTTTCCCATATACGAGCCATTATAATGAGACAATCTCTGATTGTGGCACTTGTCGCTTATGCATTGATACATGTCCAAATAATGCGATTGGAGAAAAGGGAAGGGTATGTATGAGCAAGTGTCTTAGGCACTATATGCTTACTTCTGAAATAATCCCTATTAATATTCGAGAAAGGATGGGCATGAGGTTTATAGGATGTGGAGATTGCCGAATAGTATGTCCAAAGAATGCTATAAAGTTCAAGAGAACAAATATAAAGCAGGCAGACTATTTTAAACTTGACATTGGGGAAATCCTAGAAAACCATAGTAATTTAAAAGAGTATTTAAAAGGCCTTGCTAAAGTGATAGGAAAAAATCTTGCAAGACCTATCCCGATTATTTCCATGGCCATAATAGCTGCTGGCAATTCAAAGGATAAGGCTTTTGTAAAAGGTCTAACTGAAACCTTGTTTCACTGGCATCCAACTATAAGGGCACATAGTGCATGGGCTTTAGCTAGACTTGCTGACAATAGTGCCTTAGATTCTTTAAACAATGCCTTGTCAAGGGAGTCAGAACACTTGGTAACTAGTGAAATAGAGGCAGCTATAAAAAAATTAGCAAGGCTTTAGTTAGAGATATAAATAGCTTTAAAAGGCAAAAAACTAGTGATATAATAGAAAAAGAGCATTTACAGGAACATTCGTTCTTATAAAAGGGGGATTTGAACTTTCTATGTCAAAATCATATAAAGCAAATGATATAAAGGTACTAGAGGGCTTAGATGCTGTTAGGATGCGCCCTGGTATGTATATCGGTACAACTGGTATCCGTGGCCTCCATCATTTGCTATGGGAGATTGTGGACAATGCAGTAGATGAGGCTGCTAATGGGTTTGGGTCAAAAATTAAAGTTATACTACATAATGACAATTCAGTTTCTGTTATTGATGACGGTAGAGGTATTCCAGTAGGCATACACGATAGCTTAAAAATCCCAGGAGTACAGGTTGTATTTACCCATTTGCACGCAGGTGGTAAATTTAACACAGACAACTATAGTTATTCGGGTGGGCTACATGGGGTTGGCGCAGCAGTCGTAAATGCCCTATCAAAGTGGCTAGAGGTTGAGATTGCCATAGATGGAACCTTATATTATCAAAGGTATGAAAGCTTTAAAAAGAATGGAAAAGACTATATAGGCCATCCTGTAACAGAGCTTGAAGTCCGAGGTAAAACAAACAAGCGGGGGACCCAAATTAGGTTTTTGCCTGATGACAGTGTTTTCCCAGACATAAAAATGGAATTTGGTACAATAGCAAAGCGGCTAAAGGAGTTAGCCTTTTTGAATAAGGGACTTAAGATTGAGCTTGAGGATGAAAGAATCTCTGAAAACAATACTAGGACCTACTGCTATGATGGTGGGATAATTGATTTTGTAGCCTATCTTAATGAGGACAAAACTACGATACATAAAGAACCAATATTTATTGATGGAGAAAAAGATGGTATCTTCATACAAATTGCCATACAGTACACTGATTCCTATACTGAGAGTATATTTTCCTATGTAAACAATATCCCTACAACTGAGGGTGGTACTCATGAAACGGGCTTTAAAATTGCATTAACAAAGGTTTTAAATGACCACATAAAAAACAATAATCTTAACAAGGATAAAAACGGCCTAAGAGGCGAGGATTTCCGAGAGGGCATAACAGCTGTAATCTCTATAAAGATGAACAATATTCAGTTTGAAGGACAAACTAAAACAAAACTGGGCAATCCAGAGGCAAGAACTGCCCTAGAGCAATTAACATCAGAGAAACTTTTAGCTTTCGTAGAGGACATTGACAATCAAGAAACAACAAAGACAATAATTGATAAGGCAATTAAAGCAGCTAAAGTAAGGGATGCGGCTAGAAAGGCTAAAGAAATAACTAGGAAAAAGAATAGCCTTGAGGCAGCACCCCTTGTAGGCAAGCTTGCCAGCTGTACAGGCCGAAACCCAAAAGAGAACGAGCTATTCATTGTTGAGGGTGACTCAGCAGGTGGTTCGGCAAAACAAGGAAGGGACAGGCGCTTCCAAGCAATACTGCCCTTAAGGGGTAAACCATTAAATGTAGAAAAGAAGCGTTTAGACCAGGTATTAGCCAACGAAGAGTTTAGAACCATTATATCTGCTTTAGGGACTGGGATAGCAGAGGACTTTAATCTAGATAACTTAAAATACAACAGAATTATTATTTTAGCAGACGCTGACCAGGACGGGGCCCATATAAGAGCAATACTTCTAACCTTCTTTTTTAGGTACATGAAGGACCTAATAACCAATGGTCATGTATATATTGGTATGCCTCCTCTTTACAAGCTTTCCTATGGTAAAACAGTTAACTATGCTTATAATGATGATGAGTTAAAGGAAATGGTAAACAAGGCAGGTAAAAATTATACTGTGCAACGCTATAAGGGCCTAGGCGAGATGAATCCAGAACAGCTCTGGGATACCACTATGAATCCTGCTAAACGCTCAATAATGAAGGTAACCTTAGAGGATGCAACAGAGGCAGATAGACTCATTACTACACTTATGGGGGACAAGGTTGACCCTAGGAGGCAGTATATAACCGCCAATGCAAACTTTAACAAGACAGACATTTTTCAAGAAATGGGGGTATAGATAAATTGGCTAGAAAAAAGACCAATCCAATAAGCGAGCAAAACCAGAACAATATAATTAACAAATCATTGGAAAATGTCATACACGATTCAATTATGCCCTATGCGGAATATGTTATCCTAGAGAGGGCATTGCCCCGTGTAGAGGACGGGCTAAAGCCTGTACAAAGAAGGATTTTATATACGATGAATGAGCTAGGCTTATCACCGGACAAGCCCTATAAAAAATCTGCAAGGATTGTGGGCGATGCTCTAGGTAAATACCATCCCCATGGTGACACCTCCATATATGACGCTATGGTAAGGATGGCACAGGATTTTAACATGAGAAATCCTTTAGTCGATGGTCATGGTAACTTTGGTTCTATGGATGGAGATTCAGCCGCTGCTATGAGATACACCGAGGCTCGTATGACTCCATTGTCCATGCAGCTTCTAAAGGATATTGATAAAGAAACGGTAAAGTTTAACCTAAACTTTGATGATACCCTAAAGGAGCCAGAGGTTTTACCAGGTAGGTTCCCCAACCTTTTGGTAAATGGATCTACTGGTATAGCCGTCGGCTTAGCTACAAACATCCCCCCTCATAACTTAGCAGAGGTAATCGATGGGGTTGTGGAGCTAATGACAAACAAGGATACAACAACTGATAGACTCTTTGAAATAATAAAGGGGCCAGACTTTCCAACAGGCGCTTATATTATAGGACAAGAAGAAATAAAAGAAGCATATGAGACTGGAAAGGGCAGAATAATACTAAGGGCCAAGGTTGAAAAGGAGAAAATCGCAGGTGGTAGAGAGCAGCTAGTGATAACTGAGCTCCCTTACCAAGTGAATAAATCAGTCCTTCTAGAGAGGATATTACGCCTTAGTGAGGACAGGAAGGGAGTATTAACCGGGATTTCTGATATCCGTGATGAATCGGATAGAGAGGGAATTAGAGCGGTAATTGAACTTAAAAAAGATGCAGATGCTGATAAAATCCTAAATTATCTGTACAAGTATACAGACCTACAAACAACCTTTGGCATTAATATGGTAGCAATCGCTGAAGGAAAGCCCCAGCAATTAGGCTTAAAAGCGATATTAGAGCACTACATAAACCATCAAAAGGATGTTGTAACCCGTAGAACTAAATATGACCTAGACAGGGCAAAGGCTAGGGAACATATTCTAAAAGGGCTTATGATAGCTGTAGCTAATATTGATAGGGTCATAGCAATCATAAGGGCGTCAAAAAACCCAAAAGAGGCAAGAAAGAACCTGGTTAGTGAGTTTCTTCTTACAGAAATCCAAGCTCAGGCAATACTTGATATGCGCCTTCAAAAACTCACAAATCTTGAGGTTGTAAACTTAGAGAGAGAGTACAAGCAAATTGTAAAAAAGATAAAAGAACTAACAGCCATTCTTAAATCCGAAGCTCTATTAATTAAGGTTATACAAGATGAACTGCTTGATATAAAGGAAAGTTTTGCGGACAAGAGAAGAACTAGGATTATTAAAGATAGCTCCAAGGCAGAAATAAAAGAAGATGACATAATCCATATAGAGGATTGTGTTGTAACCCTAACAAAGAACCAGGAGATAAAAAGTGTTCCCTTGAAATCCTTTAATAGATCCAGTCGTGATGTAGAGGTAGTTGAGACAAGGGATATGGATTATATTGAATTTTTAATTGACTCTGCAACAAACCATAGGTTACTAATCTTCACTGATGCAGGCAACTGCTATAGTATTATGTGTTCTGAGATCCCAGAAGGGAAATGGAGAGATAAGGGAGTACAGCTGCATCTTCTGCTTAATGGTTTTGACAGAAGTGAAAAGGTAATTGGCCTTGTATCAGTAGATAGCTTTGATAATGATAATACAATAATATTTTTCAGTGAAAAAGGTATGGTTAAAAAGACTTTACTAAAAGAGTATGATTCACGAGTTACAAAAATTATTGCCTGCGGTCTTAATGATGATGATAGGATTGTTCATGTGGAGCTTTCAGATGAGACAAAGGACTTGGTTATTATTACAGAAACTGGCATGTGTATCCGTTTTAGTGGTAGTCAGGTTAGTCCCATGGGAAGGCCTGCAAAGGGAGTTAAGGGAATCCAGCTAAGAAAAGAGGACAAAGTAATATTCGCAGAACAGGTAGATGATGAGGGAGAACTTGTAGTTATAACAGATAGGGGATTTGCTAAACGGACCTTGTTAGCAGATTATGAAAAGCAAAACAGAGGCGGCAAAGGCTTTAGAACCATTACTTTCCCGAGAGATAATTATAATGGAAAGATGCTAGTAAATGCTTTTTATATAAAGGAACCCTATGAGCTTATTTTGTTGCAAAAGGATGGGACCACAACAAGGCTAGATCCTGATGAGTTAGAAATCCAAACAAGGGCAGCCCATGGACAATCCGTAGTCTTAGTGATAATGGATAATGAGCTGATATCAGCCTATAGGAACTACAATTAATATGGCTAACAATAAATATTCTAGCCTGAAATAAGCAAATATAGATATGACCCTACAGGGAGCTAAATAATAGCACCCCATGGGGTCTTTTTAATTCATAAATTCTTATAAAGCAAAATATGTAGTAAAGGTATAAAGGACTACTTATTTAAAGTCATAAGTTATTAGCCTATAAAATAGAAATAATATACAGAGGTGTTGTGAATGAAGCTTATATATATTTCTAAAAAGAAGGCTATACGGGTTCTACTTGCCATATATCTAGTACTTTTATCAATTGTCTTTGTTGAGAATATCGACAAAAGGACTATTTCTGCTTTTTTAAATACTAGTAGACAATTGCCCATCTATAGTGTTGAAACTTCAGAAAAAAAGATAGCCATTTCTTTTGATGCAGCCTGGGGTGCAGAATATACTAGTGAGATTATGGACATTGTCGAGGCTAGGGGTATTAAAACAACTTTTTTTCTAGTCAAATTCTGGGCAGAGAAGAATGCTGATAAGGTAAAAGAAATAGCTCAGCGTGGCCACGAGCTAGCTAACCATTCTGCCAGTCATCCTCATATGAAAACCTTATCAAAGGAACAGATGATTAATGAACTAGTAGCTACTCAGGACAAGATAAAAGAATTAGCAGGTAATAATGCAGTTATGTTATTTAGACCACCCTTTGGAGAATACAATGACCTCTTAATAAATACATGTAGAGAGCTAGGCATATATCCCATACAATGGGATGTCGATTCTTTAGATTGGCAAGAAAAGGGTGTAGACCATATCTACAATAGGGTTGTCAATAATGTCGGAAATGGATCCATAGTTCTATTTCATAATAATGCTAAGTATATAACTCAGGCCCTGCCCTTAATATTAGATGAATTGATAGCTAGGGGCTATGAAATAGTGCCTGTTTCAGAACTAATATATAAAGATAATTATAGGATAGATCATACGGGACGTCAGATTAAAAATGACAACTGATATAAAACTTTGGTATAAGCCCTAGTAAATATGAATAAGTATAGTCTTAGGTCAGCTGATAGATGTGGGTAGGGGAAGGGAGAGAAACATGATGGTAGAATACACAACAGATAATAACAAGGTTTTAGTTGCAGGTACTATCGACTCACCATTAAGTTTTAGTCATCAGATATATGGTGAAGGTTTTTACACTTGTTTTATTGCAGTACCTAGGTTAAGCGAGTATATAGACCATCTTCCAGTAACAATTTCAGAAAGATTAATAAAAGATATTGATTTAGGGATCAACAAACCTATTCAGATCGAAGGTCAGCTAAGATCCTATAACAAATTTATAGATGGAGCTAATAGATTGGTGTTAACAATCTTTGCAAGAGAAATCACTAATGAAATTAGCCAGGATAAAAACCCAAATCAGATTTATCTAAATGGTTATGTGTGCAAGCCCCCAGTTTATCGGACAACACCCTTTAACAGAGAAATAGCTGACCTTTTGATAGCTGTTAATAGGCCTTATAATAAATCAGACTATATTCCTAATATCGCATGGGGGAGGAATGCAAGATTTGCCCAGAATATAGCAGTTGGTGATCAAATAAAAATATGGGGTAGAATACAAAGTAGGAAATACCAGAAAAAATATGCTACAGGTGAAGTAGAAGAAAAGTCTGCCTATGAAGTATCCATCTCTAAAATGGAACTTGTAGATGACAAAACTGATGAGATATTAGATGAGAAGCAATAATAATGTTACAATTTTCCCTAGCTTTATTTACTTTTACCACTTTAATGTGTTAATATATAAAAGACAAATCCATCTCATAGATGGATTTTGTTTGAGCTTATGGCCTGACAGCTGGTATAATCAGGCGTTGGCCTGGGTAGATTAGGTCTGGCTGAGGTACACTGTTTAAACGGATTATTTCCTCAAAGGGTACTCCAAACTGTAGTCCTATTGAATAGATTGTATCACCAGGCTGAACAATATAGACCCTTGACCCTTCAGGAAGGATATCGGCTATATTTTGGCTAGGATAATAGGTCATTTTAAAACCCCCTTATTATCATACATTAATTTATGCTTATGCATTAGAAACCGTTACTAGTTTATATGCCAATTAGAAGCATAAATAGGAGGAATAGAAGTTGGGATATAGATCCAAAATAAAGGACAAGCAAGTAGATTACCTCTTTAAGGCTATATTATCCTTAAAAGACTTAGAGGAATGCTATAGGTTTTTCGAAGATATTTGCACAATAAATGAAATCAAATCTTTGGCTCAAAGACTAGAAGTGGCCATTATGTTAGAACAGAAAAAAACATACCAAGAGATAGTTGAAAAAACAGGTGCAAGCACAGCTACTATTAGTAGAGTAAACAGGTCCCTAACATATGGGTCAGATGGTTACAAGCTCATCCTAGAGAGGATATTAGATTAGTTTAACCTTATCTATTGGCTAATATTAATCCTGTATATCTTATATTAATATTTCGCCCATAAAAATCAAATAGCTTTTATCTAACAAGCATAAAGCTGGCAAAGGACCAAGTAATCAAAGTACCACTCTACTATAAGATTATAGAAAAATCAAAGCATATAACTACCCTTTAGCATTTATACAAGAAAGGCTAAAGGGTTTATTATTGTCTCAAAGGATATAGATTGATATAATACATATATTATAAAAAGACTAGGTTGTGGATAAATGACTAAAAACGATTTAGACAAAAGTTTCATAGAACTAAGAGATAGAATTATAGAATCTAGATATAATAAGCTCAATTCGATGCAAAGAGAAGCGGTCTTAACAAGCCAAGGGCCAGTTTTGGTACTAGCAGGTGCAGGCTCGGGCAAGACCACTGTCCTAACTAATAGAGTAGCCCACATTGTAAGGTATGGAGATGTATATGCTAGCCCTAATATGCCCTCCTTTAGCATTGACTTAGATGACATTGAGCTGCTTAAATCTTATTATGACAGTAGTGATGGTAATAATAATATCTCCTATGGAGAAATTAGGCCCTATCTAGAGTATAGGGGAGTTTTCCCCTCAAAGATTTTGGCTATAACCTTTACAAATAAGGCAGCCAAGGAAATGAAAACTAGGATCCATGATCTTATAGGTGACAAGGCAAATGATATATGGGTCTATACCTTTCATTCTGCTTGTGCTAGGATCCTCAGGACAAATATTGATAAGATAGGCTACGGTAAAAATTTCGTTATATATGATGATACAGACCAGTTAACCGTGGTTAAGGAATGTCTAAAACAATTAAATCTTAGTGAAAAGTACTACAATCCAAAGGTTATAAGGGCAAAGATTTCTTCCTTAAAGGATGAACTGAAAAGTCCTGATGATTATTCAAAAGAAGTAGTAGGTGACTTTAGCGAAGAGACTATAGCAAAGATATATACCCTATATGAAAAAATCCTAAAAAGCAATAATGCCCTTGACTTTGATGACCTTCTAATTAAAACCCTAGAGCTCTTTTATCTTAGGGAGGATGTCCTAAACTACTATAGGGAAAAATTCGAGTACATACTTGTAGACGAGTATCAGGACACTAACTATGCACAATATATGTTAGTTAAGCTCTTGTCGGATAGGCATAAAAATCTATGCGTTGTAGGAGATGACGACCAGTCTATTTACCGGTGGAGAGGGGCAGATATCAGAAATATACTAGAGTTTGAAAAGGACTTTCCCCAGGCAAAGATTGTTAAGCTTGAGCAAAACTATAGGTCACACCAAAATATTTTAGATGCAGCCTATAATGTTATTAAAAACAATTCTAAAAGAAAGGATAAGAGGCTGTGGACCCAAAAGCCTGGAGGAGAAAAGATTAAACTCTATAAGGCTGATGATGAGCATAGAGAGGCTGATTTTATTTGTAGGCAAATTAATAGCCATATTGAAAAAGGTGGTAGCTATGGAGATATTGCCATTTTATATAGGATGAATGCCCAGTCACGCGTACTAGAGGAATCCTTGATGAAATACGGGCTCCGATATGAAATTTATGGTGGACTTAGGTTCTATGATAGGATGGAGATAAAGGACATCATAGCCTACCTAAGAGTGTTAGATAATCCTAGGGATGATGTTAGTCTAGAGCGTATTATAAATGTACCTAGGCGGGGTATTGGTGATACTAGTTTAGACAAGCTTAAAACTCTTGCACAGGATAGGCAAGATGATCTATTTAATGTGATTCTTGATTTTGATGAGAGTGTTTTAGGCAGGTCAAGTTCTAGGATAAGAGAGTTTGCCCTTATGATGAATGACCTAATAAACTTAAAGGACAAGTTATCTCTAACAGATTTTTTAGAGGAACTTCTTGATAAAACCACTTATCTAGAATCATTAGTAAAAGAAAACTCAATGGAAGCAATGTCAAGGATTGATAATATAAAGGAGTTTGTTTCAGCAGTAAATGAATTTGAGGAAAACAACCCAGACGCTAGTCTGACAGATTTTCTAGAAGGGATTGCCTTAGTAGCAGATATAGACAGGATGGATACAGATGAGGATGGAGACACTAAGTCTATATCACTAATGACTATGCATAGCGCAAAGGGATTGGAGTTTCCCATAGTCTTTATTACTGGTCTAGAAGAAGGCCTATTTCCCCACTCAAGATCTATGGATTCAGAGGAAGAGTTAGAGGAGGAGAGAAGACTTTGCTATGTTGGGGTCACAAGGGCTAAGGAGCAACTTTACCTTACTCATACAGCTAGCAGAAGACTATATGGGAATC
>DGFG01000156.1:2925-5078 GCA_002391555.1 Firmicutes bacterium UBA3906 | reverse complement strand
AGATGTGTATAAGAGACAGGTGAGGTAGAAGGAAGGGCTGAAACTGTACTAGATGCCTTTATAGAATATATGGAGCCAGGCCTACTCATTTTTCCCACCCATTCATGGGACACAATTGGGGGGGATAGGCTAGTATTTGATCCTGAAAAGGAGCCCTCTTGTGTGGGCATTTTATCAAATTTATTTATGAAAAGGGAGGGTGTAGTTCGGTCCTTACATCCCACCCATTCTGTCGCGGCCCTTGGCAAGGAGGCTATCTCATTTGTAGAAGGAGAAGAGCATATAGATACCCCTTGTGGCCTCAATGGCTGCTGGCACAAGCTTTATAAAAGGGCTGCCAAAATCCTTTTCCTCGGCTGTACATTAAAGAGAAATACAATCATTCATGGTGTAGAGGAGTGGGTTGGTATAGAAAACCGCTTAACCAAGCACCATGTACCAATGAAGATAATTATGCCAGATAAAAGCATTATGGATAGGCCAATGAGGAGACATAGTTCACCAGTTAGGGATATATCCTTTTTCTATGATAAGCTTGAAAAACCCCTACTTTATAAAGGCTTGGCCAAAAAGGGCAAGATAGGCGATGCAGATAGTATACTTTGTGATAGCAAAGGCATGGTTGACCTAACTGCTGACTTTTTAAAAAGAAACCATGACCTATTTTTAGATGATCAGCCTGTGCCTGATGAATGGTATAGGACAGATACTAAATAACAGTTATAACAAGGAAAGTAAGCATGGAGATACAGTATTGTATACTGGTATCTCCATGCTTTATATTTATAACTAGTATTCTATCTGCCTTGGTCTAGCTAGCTTCTTTTAAAGGGTAGTTGGGCCTAAAACCTTCCTATTTACAATAGTTTGTATCTGATAATTTATCCTAGTCTATAACCTTGACAGCATAATCATTATTTATAACCTTGTCATAAGGGGCCCGCTGGTCCAGCTCGCCTGCCATTTCCATTATATCTTGTAAGCGTTCATAGGACTCCTGCGACATCCTTGGATCCAAGGGCCAGGTATCTTGTTCCTTATATCGCTGAACAACAGAAATTATACGGTCTAATTCAGTCTCTGGGAAGGCTGGTTTAATGGCCTTAGCTATCTCTTCTGCAGAATGATTTGCTACATATTGTTGCCCCTTGTAAATTGCCCTTGTAAAGCCAGTTATAAGGTCTTCGTTTTCCTTCATATAGGATTGCTTTGCATAATAGGTTGTATAGGGTATATTACCTGCTGCAACACCCAAGGAAGCTACAATATAGCCTTGCCCCTTTAGCTCAACATTTGAAGCTACTGGCTCAAATAAAGACACATAGTCGCCGGTGCCTCCAGTAAAGGCTCCTGCTATAAGGTCAAACTGAATATTGAGCAAAAATTCTAAATCCTCATTTGGCACTAGGCCATGGTTCCTTAGAATATACTCAAAGGCCATGGCAGGCATGCCACCCTTTCTACCAGCTATTACTGTTTTACCCTCTAAATTTTCCCACTTAAAATCAGGTTCTGGTTCTCTACCGACAAGGAAAGACCCATCCTTTTGGGTAAGCTGGGCAAATACCTCTGGATAGTCCTCATGCCCTTCGTTGTATACGTATATGGCAGCCTCTGCACCAGAAAAACCTATATCGGCCTGGCCTGATAGTACTCCTGTCATAACCTTATCAGCGCCACCTGCATTGTATAGCTCTATGTCAATTCCTTCATCTTCAAAGTAGCCCTCATATATAGCTACATACTGGGGTGCATAGAAGATAGACCTAGTTACCTCCCAGAGTCTTACCTTTGATGCTTGTTTAGATTTGCAGCCTGACAGGACAAAGACTGCTAGCAAAACTAATGTAAGTATAAGTATGAAAAGCCTTGCCTTTTTCATTTATTACCCTCCTTGCAAAATAGTTTATTTCTGTATATAATATTCTGAGCAAATTAAAAGGTGAGAGCTCAATAGAGGCAATACAGCTAGCCTTTTGCATAGGAGTAAATATGCCAATATAGCTCAGCTGGTAGAGCAGCAGTTTCGTAAACTGCAGGTCAGGGGTTCGAATCCCCTTGTTGGCTCCAGATCACCGGGGTGTGGCGCAGCTTGGTAGCGCGTCTCGTTCGGGACGAGAAGGCCGCAGGTTCAAATCCTGTCACCCCGACCA
>DGFG01000156.1:0-2664 GCA_002391555.1 Firmicutes bacterium UBA3906 | reverse complement strand
ATAAAGCTTATTCTTGTATGCCTAGTATTAACATTTGTAGACTAATAGAAATAAAATAGTAATATGGAGAAAGTGAATTACTACAAAACAAAATGGTGATTATAAAACTTTTAAGAATCGGAACTAGAACCCGCCCTAAGACTGTGACATTAAAAGTTGGAAAGGAGATAGGCTGTGGATAAAAAGAAATGGTTAAAGGCAGCTAGTGTAAGAGCAATAAAGACAGTCGCCCAGACGGCAGCAGCTACGATGGGTACAAGTGCTGTACTTAGTGAGGTAGACTGGACAATGGTTTTAAGTTCCTCCCTGCTTGCGGGGATACTATCCTTACTGACTTCGGTTGCCGGCTTACCAGAAGTTAAGAAAAAATAAGTTGTTTAACCCTAGGCTAGCCTAGGGTTTTTATAGCTTTTTTGCTATTTATAGAGTCTATGACAGGTCTATATTTATTACATTAGCTGCTAATTGCATAAGCTGTTTAATGCCCTCTCATATTTGTCTATGTAAAGTGCATTTATATATAGTAGTATAGAAAAACTAAACAAATAGAAGAGCATGGCTTATGGAATATCTGTCTTTTAGGGACTAGTGAAGGAACTTAGATATAAATAGGCGAAATAAACAATATATGATTTGTGTTTTTATCACTTACTAAATATCTCTAGCTATTAGACAAGCACTTGTTTACTGAAAAGCACACTTAGTCATCTACAAAAATTAAAAAGCAAAGGAGCCGTCGCATATGGAAAGGAAAGTAAAGAAAGAGGTTAGGGGCTACAGAACACAGGATGGGGCAGGCGTTAGCCTAGTAAGGGTTTTAGGGGGGTCCACTATAAAGGACTATGATCCCATTTTAATGTTGGATTCTTTTGATAGCACAAATCCAGATGACTACATAGCAGGCTTTCCAATGCATCCCCACAGAGGGATTGAGACAATTTCTTATGTATACCGAGGGCAGATGACACATAGGGATAGTCTGGGCAATGAGGACACAATAGGCGATGGTGAGGTCCAATGGATGACAGCAGGCTCTGGTATTCTACATGAAGAAAAGCTTCCTGCATCTGATCGGTTACTTGGAGTACAGCTTTGGCTAAATCTGCCTAGGAAGGATAAAATGGTCCCGCCAGCCTACCATGCAATAAAGAATGCTGATATCGAGGAGATTGACTTAGAAAATGGTAAACTTAGATTATTGGCAGGTAAATACAAGGACAGGCAGGGGTATACAAGCAAGTATTTGCCACTGGATTATTATGATATCCAGCTTGAGGCAAAGGGGTCAGTTGTGGTTGATACAGAAAAAGACCGTTCTATAATGGTCTTTACCTTAGCAGGAGATGCTTATATCGGAACTGAGCTTGTTAAGGAAAAGACCGCAGCCAAGCTTACACCTGGTAGCTTTGTTAAGATAGAGGCAAGGGATAAAAGGGCACAAGTACTCTTTGTTAGCTCAGTTTTACTTGATGAACCGGTGGCTTGGGGAGGGCCAATTGTTATGAACACTAGAGAAGAACTTTACAAGGCTTTTGATGATTTGAAAAAGGGTACTTTTTTGAAAAACTCTATATCTTACTGAGTACTAATTATAGTTTCTTGCTAGGGATAAGTATACTTAGCAGATGATATCTATTATGTCTAGATAATGGGCCCTTACAAATTTCATCTGTCAAAGCGTGCGAAATGCAAGTATCAGACCTTTCTGGCAAACAGCGATAAGGAAGCTGTCGCTTTTTAGAAAAAGCCAGTAAATGCCTCGAAATTTGCGTAATATTCTCCTTGTGTTATACTAGGTAAGTAGAAGCCCCCCTGTTTTTGATAAAATAGAGATGGTAGATAAGTATAAACAAAACTAACTATCGAAAGGAGAATGTAGATGTTTACTATAAAAACAGAGGTAAGAAGCAAGGATAAAAAGCCTAATCAACTAAGAAGGGAAGGTATTATTCCTGGCATTTTATATGGCAGAAGTCTTGAGTCCCCAATAAGTATACAGTTTTCAGAGTCGGAGGTTACAAGACTTTTAAAGAATAATACTGCAGGGAGCAAGGTCGAGCTAAATATTAATGGCGAAAAACATATAAGCCTCCTAAGAGAGGTTGACTATACACCCGCAAGCAATAAGGTAGAACATCTAAGTTTTCAAGCCTTACAGGCAGATGAAGTTATTGAAAGCGTAGCTATGATTGTATTTGAAAACAGAGATAACATAAAGGGTTTATTACAACAATCACTGTCTGAAGTAACATACAGAGCATTACCAAAATATATGGTGGATAGAATAGAGATAGACCTTGATGGGTTAGAGATTGGCGATACTATAAGGGTTGGGGATCTAGAGCTTGCAAAGGACCCAAATGTAGAATTAATAAATGACCCAGATACAGTTATAGCAACGGTCTTGGATTCGACACCTGTTATGGATCAAGATGCAGATGACCAAGATACTTTAGTTGAGGATAGCTCTACAGATGCATCCACAGATACAGGGGACGAGACCGAGGCTTGATTAGCCAAAGCTAGCAAAACCTTAGTTAATATAATGCATTAAATCGGATAGTCCTGTAATTGACATTATGTTTTATAGGGACTATCCTTTTATTTTATAATCGGTAGGATGTATTATATAAGAAAGGTCTAACAAACTTATCCTTATAGGCT
>DGFG01000065.1 GCA_002391555.1 Firmicutes bacterium UBA3906 | reverse complement strand
AGATGTGTATAAGAGACAGGTCTAACCATCTCACTAGTATTAACATATTCTTCATTCTGCGGAAAGTACAATCCAGCACTCTGATTATCAATTAACTGCTTAACAAACTCTGATAAGTTATCTATATAAATCATACTTCTTTTGTTTTCAACCTTTGGAAAAACCGGAGTTAAACGAGCTAATTTCGACAACCTTGGGTAATTTCCTTTACAACCCTTCCCATATATCATAGGAGGCCTTAAGGTAGCTACTACAAAGGAATCATCCTGTAGTTGACTAACTAAATTTTCAGCCTCGAGTTTTGACTTTCCATATGCTGTATCAGCTCTTAACGATGTAGACTCATCAATCCTTCCAGTCTCTATTCCGTAGATACTCATTGAACTTAAAAAAATAAACTGCTTAACACCTGCAGTTTTAGCCTTTTTAGCAGTCTCATATGCTAAATCCCTATTTACTCTGTAGTAAAGGTCTCTATTTTTTCTTGTTTCTCTAATATGAGCTATCCCAGCCACATGAAAAACAACATCATACCCAGAAAAGTCATTGTCTCTCCAAGTATCACTTTTCATATCGATTGTATCTACTCTATACTTATCAGGCCACTTTGATAGCCACTTTTCAAATGAAGTACCTATATAGCTATCCTTGCCTGTTATTAAAATCTTCTTCATTTATTTACCTCTCTGTACTACAGGGCATTGTCCTTGTAAATTCGAAAAGTCTTGCCCCTTTCCGTCTGCTCTATCTTGTTAAATTCTACTAAGTACCCCTCACCTTGTATAGTAGATTACCTACATATTGCCTCTATATGTCACTATTGTATAGGCAATTTCGGAATGGCATTTTCTGAAAAGAAAGGTGGGAAAATATCACCCATTTTTTACTTCAAGATATCATTTTTCGCCATTTAAAGCATGGCTCGGCCATTGTCCCCTAAAAAAGCGGACATGGACTTATTTTATAACATCATATTAAAGAATTTGCGCCGAAACAGCAGATCCTTTGATATAAATTTCTATGATATAATTACTACATATCGAAGTAATTATATCACACAGACAATTAGCTAACAACTAAATGGCGTATTGTTAATAGCTCCACTAATCATATCTACAGTTCTAACCTTTATGACTATTATGCCCAGTGTTTATGACCTAATATACTAGTTTAGTTGACTGTATACAGGTAGACCAAAAAAAACGGGCTATGTCCGATACTAATACATGCCCGCGTTAATCATCATTCTATAATGTTCCCTTATAAATTAAAGTCCTACTTAGTAACTTTCAATAGATGAGAGCCTCAACCTACTTTATCTAGTGCAGCTATCAGACGCTCTTTTTCACCACTCTGATTGGTCCAAAATCTTTCATAGGGAATGTCATATTTATTTAGTATCCTGTTTTTCATAGTATCACGTTCGACCTGTATACCATGACTGTGATAGGCATAACCATCTACCTCTACAACAAGTACAGGCTGCTTACTTAGCTTGTCAAATATAAGAAAATCTACATGTGTCAGTATATTCATTGCATATGATGCTTCTTTATCGTCTAGTTTTGCAGGATCACTAATGATCATTTTAAGTGGCACATGGGTAGCTACATCATATTTACGAAAAGCCTCTAGTTCTAATACATCCCTAATTAGCTCATACATTAGGTTTTCACTTTCATATTCGGATATCCTCTTACGCTTTCTCATCCATTTTCTTCGTTTATTTGCATAGCTTTTATATAGATAGTCAAATACTGAGTAAACTTCACTTTGGATTGTCTCAAAATTATTATACCTAATATAATTAACCAGATCTCTAGTATTACTGTCCTTGTCTGATATATTGCCATCGGTAACCACTATAAGTTGATTAATAGCCCTAGAGACTGCCACATTCAGCCGATTAGGGCTGTCTGCAAATTCAGATATTTCATTATCAACTGTACATAGTATTATTGTGTCCTTTTCTCGCCCCTGGAACTTGTCTACGGTATCTGCTTTAACCTGCGTCCCAGAAAAGACCCTTTGTAGCTCGTTAGTATGGTTACGATAAGGCGAGACTATACCTACTGAATCATCATTTACATTTAGCCCCTGCTGCGGTATCACTTCTTTTAATATAACATCTATCTGCCTCTGGTTTACACGTTCTCTTGCATGGTTGCCTTTAACTGTCTTATAAACTAAAAGAGGCATTTTTTCTGTCTTGGGCTCATTTAAGACTATTAGTTGATTATCATAAAACTTGGCGTTGCAAAATTCAATAATCTTTGGATGACAACGATAATGCTCCTTTAGCATGGTGCGGGGTAAATCTGCAAAAAGTTCACATACTGATGATAGTAGGCTATGGTCTGAATACCTATAGGCCGAATTAATCGAATACTTTTTAAATATGCTATTTGTTTTAGCCTTCATTTCACCTGTTACTACATTTGGGAGCTGCTTTAGGTCACCTACTATCACAGCCTTTTTTGCACAAGAAAGTGCAAGCGCACCAGTAGCTATGTCCACCTGTGAGGCCTCATCTACTATTACATAGTCATAAAAATAATCGTGTGATAGGCTGGAACGAAGTGAATATGTGGTACTTAAGATAATGGGATAGTCTCTAATAAAGCTTTCTGAATTCTTCCAAAGATCATCCATATCATATATAGTCCGTTTGGACCTATACTTATACCTTTGTCCTACTGCAGATTTAAACAGCTTCATTGAAAGGCTAGAGTACTCACCCATAGCACGATCGAAGTCAAACCTATTTAGCTTTTTCTCAATATCTCTTATCTGTCCTTTTAGGTCACTAATCGTTGCTTCATAAAACCGCCTTTGGCATAGAGTGGCGATTTTGTCAGTAGAGAGCTTAACAAGACGTCTGCTGCTTATTCCGTATCTTAAGAAAGTGGTTAGCCTAAGTATTAGCGAAACTCTTTTCTTGTTTTCAGCATAATGCTCATACTGTAGCCAGAGCTTTAATGCATTCCCTGCAGATAACTTGTTTATGGGTTTTGGAGTTGCTTCATTGCCTAGGCTATCATTATAAAACTTTAGGAAGTGGCGATATTCTATTTCTATTACATCTAGTTCACGTTTTTTGATAGAAAGGGTATTCTTATAAAGTAGCATGCTGTCGAGCTCGGCACTCATCCTATCGAGCTTTTTACTAATACATTTTCCAGTATCATAACTTAGTATCCACGACTCCGAATAGGGTATGTCAGCACTTTGAGCCTTTATAAAGGCTTCTTTGTTTGTATAGCTACCTAGGAAGGCAGCAATAAAACCTAGATCTGATTTTTCTAATTTTTCGAGTACATTAGCCGTTGCGGAGTTATTACTTGAGACTACAGCAACACTTTGTCCCCTTATGATTGCATTTGCAATAATATTTAGTATTGTCTGTGTCTTTCCAGTACCAGGCGGACCCTCAATGATACTTAGCCTATTATTCATGGCATTTTCAACAGCTGTTTTCTGACTTTCATTAAAGCCAAATGGGAAAACAGGGGTTTCCGCAAGCTGTATGTCTGGAGGAACTAGCTGGCCAGTTAAATATGACGCTAGTATACTGTCGTTTCGTACATATTCTATTTTACTGTAATGCTTGCCTAGAATATTATCACCAACAGCAGAATAGAGGCTAACAGCAATGGCTATTTCCTTTAGATATTCAAATATGTTCTTTGATTTAGTATCGATAAGAGATGATTCAATAATTTTAAGCCTGGGCCTTAAAAAGGATTTACTATAACCACTTTTGTATATTAGTCTAGTATAGGGTCCAAAATGTTGTATACGTTCAATATTCCTTAGAGGCTTATTATTTAACAATACAAGATAATCCTTTGGGTCTAGCTCTGCTGGATCGGTTAAAATACGTACATTATTAGGAGAATAGGTATAAGATTTTCCTCCATTGAATCTTATCACAATACGACCATTGTCATAGCGCCATGAATAAACACTATCAGTACGATCCTTCCCCTTAAGGATTATAAGATATCTGTCATTTTTCATCACATTATATCCTATTATTACTCAGGAAACCCTGAGGTACTTATCCTATCTCACTACTAAAAAAATTGATATCAATACCCCTAGTCTCTACTAAATATATCTCTGGTATATACCTTTTCTCTTACATCCTTTATCTCATCAGACAATCGATTTGTGATGATTACATCTGAAATCTTCTTAAACTCATCTAAGTCTTTTATAACTCTTGACCTGTAAAACTCATCTTCCTTTAAGGCTGGCTCATATACTACTACCTCTATTCCTTTTGCCTTAATGCGCTTCATAACACCTTGAATAGCAGATTGCCTAAAGTTATCTGAGTCCGTTTTCATGGTAAGCCTATAGACACCTACAATATTTGGATTCTTTTTTATAACCATATCAGCTATATGGTCTTTCCTGGTCCTATTTGCATCTACTATTGCAGACATAATATTTTGGGGCACATCAGCATAATTGGCTAAGAGCTGCTTTGTATCCTTAGGCAAGCAGTAACCACCATATCCAAAGGATGGATTATTATAATGGGTACCTATCCTGGGGTCTAGGCCAACCCCCTCTATAATTTGCCTAGTATTAAGGCCACGTATTTCTGCATAGGAATCTAGCTCATTAAAATATGCTACCCTAAGTGCTAGGTAGGTATTTGCAAAAAGCTTGATAGCCTCTGCCTCTGTTGAGCCTGTATACAAAATGGGTATATCCTTTTTAACTGCTCCCTCAGCTAGTAGCTTTGCAAAAACCTCAGCCCTTTTTGACTCCTCACCTACAACAATCCTTGAAGGGTTTAAGTTATCATATAGGGCTTTTCCCTCTCTTAAAAACTCAGGTGAGAAAATAATATTATCTGTCTCAAACATCTCTTTTACTTTTTCAGTGTAGCCAACTGGTACAGTAGACTTAATAACCATTACTGCATCTGGATTAATGGATAAAACATTAGCAATAACAGCCTCTACAGATCTAGTATTAAAGTAGTTTTTATCAGGGTCATAGTTAGTAGGAGTAGAAATGATCACATAGTCTGCATCCTTGTAAGCCTTGTAGTTATCAGTAGTAGCCATTAAATTTAATTCTTTAGTAGCTAGATACTCCTCTATCTCTTTATCCTGAATTGGAGACTTTCTGCTGTTAACCATATCAACTTTTTCTTGAATGATGTCTAGAGCAATTACCTCATTATGCTGAGCTAATAAAACAGCATTGGCTAGTCCAACATAACCAATTCCTGCAACTTCTATTTTCATGGTTTAATTCCCCCTTCGGATATTTAAACTCTATAAAACTCTTTGTACCAATCAACAAACCTT
>DGFG01000074.1:2037-5744 GCA_002391555.1 Firmicutes bacterium UBA3906 | reverse complement strand
CTGGACCTTACCCTCATAACTGGCAAGGATGGCTTGACTGCCCCTATAAAAATACCCCTTCGTCCTGACAATAGCTTTGATAAAATTATGGAAAAGGACTGGGGTGAACTTTGCCTTATTATCTACAAGGAAAACTATATTGAGTATGTCCTCCTCTATACCCAGATATATGAGGATGAAATTAGAAAAGGCCCCTGTATTATGCTCTTTCCAAAGGACCCTGACAGAGAAAACCAGCCCTTTGCGGTTATAGAAAGCCCGCTAGATGACTGGGTCAATAGGCTAGTTGAAAAGTATAGGCCCTCTGGCCAGTAGCTAGCAATTATTGGCCTTAAAAAGGCTTGTCCTTTTAAAAGCCCTCTCCTAGGACCTCACGGACATCGGCAACTAGCACAAAGGCATTTTTATCAAGCTCTAGGATAAGGGACTTTAGCCTTGCTATCTCTCCCCTGTTTACAACGCACAGGAGGACGTTTTTATCCCGGCCTGTATAGGCTCCACTTCCCTTTAGGACCGTTACCCCTCTGTCCATCTCCTCCATGACCCGCCTTGTTATTTCATCTGCATGCTCTGAAATAATTATGGCAGCCTTGGCAGAATTTAAGCCCTCCTGGATTAGGTCAATCATCTTGGCTGATAGGGCCAGGGCTACTATTGCATAAAGGGCCTCACTTGGGCCAAATACTAAGGCCGCTGCCACAACCACAATAAAGTCCACTGCAAAAAGAACCCAGGCAACGCTAATTGAGGGGAAATATTTATGTATCAGGTTTGCAAAAAGGTCTGTACCCCCGGTGGTGGCCTTTGCCCTAAAGACAAGGCCTAGACCAAGGCCCATTAAAAAACCTCCATATATAGAGGCCAGTAGACTATCATCTGTCAGGGAGGGGACCTTTACAAGGTCAATAAAGATGGATAATAGCAGGGTGGCTACTAGGGTCTTGGCTCCAAACCGCCTGCCTGCCATCTTTATACCTATCAGAAACAGGGGGACGTTTAAGACAAGGGTGGTTACACCAACCGGAAAGGAAAAGACATGAAATAGGATTGTAGCTACACCAGACAGGCCCCCTGGGGCAATCTGGTTTGGTATAAAAAACAGGTTAAAGGATAGGGCCATTAGTAGGCAGCCTATAAATATTGTCAAGTACTCTTTTGCTATGTCTCGGTTTAGCTTCATCTTTACCTCCGTCTATTATAGTAATAACCACTGCTTGTCCTAGTTTAAATAAAAAAAGATCTTAGCTTAAAGGCCCTGGTTTTAAAGGCAAAAGGCCCTTAGATATCAATCAGACCAAAGCTAATCTGCAGGGCTTCATCAGCCTGCTTCATTATATCTGCTGATAGAAAACCTATCTTTTCCTTGAGCCTTTTTTTATCTATGGTCCTTATCTGCTCAAGTAGTATCACAGAGTCCTTTGGTAGCCCATAGTCAGAGGCACCAATCTCCACATGGGTGGGTAGTTTCCCCTTGTTTATCTGGCTAGTTATAGCTGCTATTATAACTGTTGGGCTGTACTTGTTACCTATATCATTTTGCACGATCAAGACAGGCCTGACTCCGCCTTGCTCTGAGCCTATGACTGGACTTAGGTCGGCATAGTATATCTCTCCGCGTCTTACCATAATCACTCACACTCCGATAAAATGGCTTCATAACCCTCCAAAGTCTTCATATCTGAGTTAAGACCCTCCTCAGTTAACTCCATGTTTATTCGGGCCATTTCCTGATAGCCTTTTTTCATTTTCTCCCTAATTTCTATTCTATGCCTCTCCCTTATATAAAGTCTCATAGCTTCTCTAATAAATTCACTTCTGTTTTTCTTTTCTATTGCAACTATCTCATCTACTTCTCTTAATAAGCTATCCGGTAGGCTGACTAAAATCTTTTTTAATTCTGCCACGGAGACACCTCCTAAATATTTTGCGAAAATAATATAGAGTTGAAAATTTATAGCTTGTGGGCTTTTTCCCTCATTTCATAAAGGTCCTTAAAGGCCCTGGCTATCATAAGGGCCATATCATCTGGGGTCATACCTAGCCTGCCCTTTTCTTTAGCAGCCAGGTCCCCAGCTAGGCCATGGACAAAGCAGGCTAAAACTGCTGCATCAAAGGGGTCATAGGCTTGGGCTAGGAGGGCTGCTACTATACCAGTTAGTAGGTCTCCGCTGCCCCCCTTGGCCATGCCCTCGTTGCCTGACCTATTTATATAAACCCTACCAGAGGGATCTGCTATAACAGTGGCCGCACCCTTTAATAATACTATGGCTCCTGTCCTTTTTGCTAGTGCCTGGGCACTTTGGATTGGGTCTGACAAAAGCTCTTTTATATCCATATCCATCAGCCTGGCCATCTCTCCTGGATGGGGCGTCATTATAACAGGGGCTTGGTGCTTGGCTACTAGGTCAATATCTGCGGATATATGATTTAATCCATCGGCATCTATTACTATGGATATATTAATTTTGCCAAAAATATTCCTTAATATTTCAAGAATATCCTTATCTTTTCCTAGACCCGGCCCTATTGCAACTGAATCCTTGCCCTCTAAGAGCCTCATTATATCAGGCAGGCTGTCCCTTGTGATATGACCTAGACCCCTATCCTCCAAGGGCAGGGTCATAACCTCAGTTAGCTTGGCCTCCATTATTGGGTTTAAGGAGGCAGGTATGCCTAGGGTTATTAGGCCTGCACCGGACCGAAGGGCACCAATAGAGGTCAGGTATGCTGCCCCTGTAAGGCCAGTTGAGCCTGCTAGGATAGCAAGCTTTCCAAAGCTACCCTTGTGGCCAGCCCTTGGCCTGTCCTTTAAGAGTCTAGCAGCCTCTTTTTTATCTAGGGTAAAGACCTTGTCTGCCCCAATATCTCTAGCAATTTTAGATGGTATACTAATGGGAGCTAGGTATAGGCTACCTACATGTTCTCTAGCTGGATAAAGGATCTGGCCCCTTTTTAGGTAAGCAAAGGTCACCGTTGCACTAGCCTTGATGGCTGTCCCCATTACCCTGCCACTATCACCATGAATGCCAGAGGGTATATCAACAGATAGGATCCTCCTACCACTATTATTTATAATGTCTATAGCGCTAGCAAATAGGCCCTCGACTGGCCTATCTAGGCCTGTCCCTAGGATGGCATCTACAACTATACTTGAGCTTGCTAGGGCCAGCTCTAAGCCTTTTAGGTCCCCAGGTCCTCTTAACCTTTTAATATCTAGTCTGGTCCCTAGGGTCTTTTCCATTAAAAGCTTTTCAGTACCGCTAAAGTCCTGGCCTAAGTCCTGGCTTAGACCATCGCCCATATCCTCTTGGTCCTCTACTAGCCTCTCTAGGATCCTTAGGTTTAGACCTGCATCTCCCTTAGGCTCCCTATCTCCTATTATAAAAAGGCTTGCCCTATAGCCCCTATCTACTAGTAGCCTTGCTAGGGCATAGCCGTCTCCACCGTTGTTGCCGGTCCCAGCCGATATAAGTATACTATCATTTTTATCAATCTTAAAGGTCTTTTCCATAAAGCCAAGAACTGCCAAGGCAGCGTTTTCCATTAAAACAATGCCGGGTATCTTGTAATCCTCTATTGCCCTCTTATCTATATCTCTCATTTCCTGAGCCCTTATTACCAGCATTTAAAAAACCTCCTGGCCTTTACTTTGATATGTCTAATTGTTATGTAAATTCGACTTTAATAGTCTAGAATTGTGCTTGCAC
>DGFG01000074.1:0-1892 GCA_002391555.1 Firmicutes bacterium UBA3906 | reverse complement strand
CTTACTTCCCTATTACTTGAATTTAGTTTACTATTACTTGGTCCGAAGGCCCCTCCTGCTTGTCTCTAGGGTATAATCATAATCGCAAAATGAGCCTAGCCCTCAACCACAGCTTGGGCAGCTGCCAGCTCCTTTAAGTGGGTGATGGAAACGAAAACGTTTAAACCACCAATGTCCCTGAGTCTGTCCCTTGCACTAGCCCTTAGCCTTACATAGGGCTTGCCACTGTCTTCTTTTAAAATCTCAATATCCGCCCAGGCTATAGTCCCAAGTCCTGTACCTAGAGCCTTGGCTACTGCTTCCTTTGCTGCAAAGATGCCTGCAGCGCTTTGAGGATTTAGATTTTTCTTTAGCAGGTATTCCTGTTCAGCCTCTGAGTAAACCTTGGCCAAGAAGCGACGATTTTCTAGGGCCCTTTTAACCCTAGGGACCTCAATTATGTCAAGACCTATACCAATAATCAAATTATCCTCCGCCTTTAGCTTTAGATATATCCATAGTATATCCTTTTAGCTATCTTTATTCAACAATTAATAGTGAAATTTGTCTGGGTCAGTCTTGCGAAGACTTGGGCATAATGGTACAATCTCCTAAATAGAGTTGGGATTGCTCAACTGAAGTATTAGACTAACATGAAACTACAATTGGCCACAAGACCAAGATTGATATACAGATACATAAGAAAAAAGGAGAAGCTATTATGGCAGGATCATCAATAGGTAGAAACTTTACAATAACAACTTGGGGAGAATCCCATGGCAAGGCACTAGGGGTAGTGATAGATGGTTGTCCTGCAGGTATTCCCTTGTCAGTAGAGGATATTATGAAGGACCTAGATAGGAGAAAGCCAGGCCAGAGTCGGTTTACAACCCCTAGAAAGGAAGAAGACCAGGTAGATATACTATCTGGTGTCTTTGAGGGCAAAACAACAGGTACCCCGATATCCATGATAATCTACAATACCAACCAGCGGTCTAGGGACTATAGTGATATTAAAGATATCTACAGGCCAGGCCATGCTGACTTTACCTATGATGCTAAATATGGCTTTAGGGACTATCGTGGGGGCGGCAGGTCCTCGGGTAGGGAAACAGCAGCTAGGGTGGCTGCAGGAGCCCTGGCTAAAAAAATCCTGTCTGAACTTGGTATTGATGTCATGGCCTATACCCTGGCTATAGATGAGGTCTATATAGACAGGGAAAGCTTTGACAGGGATGAGATCTATAGAAACAGCCTAGCCATGCCAGATAAAGAGGCTGCTAAAAGGGCAGGCCTCCTACTTGAAAAACGGATGGCTGAAAAGGACTCAGCCGGTGGCATAATAGAAACTGTAGTTACAGGCCTAGCCCCTGGACTGGGTGAGCCAGTATTTGAAAAGCTAGATGCAGCCCTCTCCAAGGCAATCATGTCTATCGGAGCTGTAAAGGGGATTGAGTTTGGGTCTGGCTTTAAGGCAGGAAAAATGAAGGGGTCTGACCACAATGACTCTCTCTACTATGATGAGGATGGGCAGCTAAGAAAAGAGACCAATAATGCCGGCGGCCTAGTAGGCGGTATTAGTGATGGGTCCGATATAGTCTTTAGGGCGGCCATAAAGCCCACCTCCTCCATCTCAAAGGCCCAGCAAAGCGTAAGCAAGGATGGTACTAACAAAAGTATAGTGGTTGAGGGTCGCCATGATCCGATTATTGTACCTAGGGCTGTTGTTGTATTTGAAGCAATGACTGCGATTGTCCTAGTGGACTTTCTATTTATGCGGATCCTTTCAAATATAGATATGATAAAAAAGGCCTATAAATAGGCCTTTTTCTAGTCAATACTTTTCTTTTTTCTTTTTCTGACGCACTCGGTTAAGAGGTATTCAATCTGGCCGTTTAAGGACCTACACATCT
>DGFG01000048.1 GCA_002391555.1 Firmicutes bacterium UBA3906 | reverse complement strand
AGATGTGTATAAGAGACAGGTGTTAACATCAATAACAGTCAAGGCCTCAGTTGGCTCTATTATTAGATAGGCTCCACTTTTAAGCCATACCTTTCTCCTTACTGCCTGCTTTATTTTGTCCTCTATCCCATATTGACTAAATAATTCTTGGCCTGTCTCTTGATAGTATATCCTATTTTTAAATTTAGGCATAAGCCTTTTAGTCCAAGACAGGATCTTCTTGTATTGATCAAAATCATTGATTATTAGTTTTTCTACATCATTATTAAAATGGTCCCTAAAGGTCCTGTAAATCAAGCTTTCATCACTGTATAAAAGCCGAGGTACCTTTCCTTCCTGCTCCTTGTTTTTTAAGTCCTCCCACAGGTCTAGTAGTAGGGCAAGCTCTCTTTTAAGGGTCTTGGCCCTGATATCCTTGGCGGCTGTCCTGATTATTAGGCCCATGTCCTCTGGCTTTAGCTCATTTGCAAGGTCTTTTAGCTGCTTTCTCTCCTCAGCATCTGCGATTTTTTTAGATACACCAATATAATCTGCTGTGGGTATAAGCACTATATGCTTGCCTGGTAGGCTAATATTGGTCGATACCCTTGCCCCCTTTGAACCAGATGCCTCCTTGTTGACCTGAACAGTAAGCTCCTGCCCCTCTTTTAGTATTTCCTCTATAGTCTTGTTATCATGGCCGACTATATCATCTATATACAAAAAGGCATTTCTATCTAGCCCTATATCTATAAAGGCAGCCTGCATTCCAGGTAGAACATTGATAACCTTGCCCCTGTAAATATTACCAACAGTCCTTTTCCTGTCATTGTCCTCTATATATAGCTCAGCCAAGTTATCGTCCTCTAAAAGGGCCACCCTGGTTTGCTGGTCCTGACAATCGATGATAATTTTACTGTTCAAACTCCTATTAAACCTCCCCTAGGGCAAGCGGGCTTTGCCATTTACCCTCATGCATTAGGTATATACCAGTCCTATGGATATCAAGCCTAATATCCTCTTGGTCCTTTCCAATAAAGTGAAGTAGCCTGTCTAATACTGCCTCTGGCTTTACATTGCCGGAGCTACCTGCCTTAAGGGACAGGATTATATCCCTATTTAAGCTGTCATCTAAGCCTATATCAAATATACCTTTCTTTAGGTCAACCTGCCTGATCCCCTTCTTGCTAGTCTTATCATAGAGGATTTTTTCTTGTTTCATAAATTCTTTAATTGATTTTTCTAGGTCAGGTATATCTATGCTCATCCTAACCCTATAGTCAGCCCTTTCAACAAGGCTCATCAATGATGGTATGGACCTGTCAACCTCACAGGCAGCTAAGACCCTTATACCCCTTGGTAGCTGACTGCTAAAGTCCTTTAGAAGTCCTCCTATATCCACAGGTTTTTCAAGGTAAATCTCCATATACTCAGCACTGCTAGTTACACCCACCGATAGGGGTAGGGCAAAAGAAATTCTTGATTGAGGGTTAAAGCCCTTGCTATAAGCAACAGGGATCCTGGCCCTACGGATGGTCCTTTGCATACTCTTCATAAGGTCTAGGTGAGATATATATCTAACCCTATCCTCCCTGGTATACTCAATAAATAGTCTCATCAGCAAAGTCCCTCCCCTAGCCTTCTAATACCGCAGTTAGAACAGGTCTCTCGGCAATCCCCGGTTGTCTCTCCTTTAAGGGCCTTTTGGTATTCCTTCCATAAAAAGCTCTTAGATACGCCAACGTCAATATGATCCCAAGGAAATAGTTCATTTTCCTCCCTTTCTCGGTAGGCATAAAAGGCAGGGTCTAGGCCACATTTTTCAAAGGCAGCCTCCCAAATATCAAGCTTAAAATGCTCAGCCCAGCCATCGAACCTTGCACCTAGTTGCCAGGCTGTATATAGTACCTTGCCTAGTCGCCTGTCACCCTTGGCAAAGACAGCCTCCATAAAGCTTGTCTCAGGGTCATGCCAGCTAAAATCTATATGCTTGTTTCTAATCCTCTTTCCTAGGGCTGCCTGCTTTTCCCTCAGGTCCTCCATTGAATCCTGCCTAGCCCATTGAAAGGGGGTAAAGGCCTTTGGCACAAAGGAAGATGCAGAAACACCCACCCTCAGGCCCCTTTGCCTTTTATCCTTGTCAACTGAGTAGTAGGTATCTACCACTGTCTCAGCTAAGTCTGCTATACCATATATATCATCTATTGTCTCTGTAGGTAGACCAATCATAAAGTAAAGTTTTACCGAATTCCAGCCAGACTCGAATGCATCCTTTACAGTGCTTGTAAGGTCCTCCTGCCTAATCCCTTTGTTTATTACATCCCTTAGCCTTTGGGTTCCGGCTTCGGGGGCAAAGGTCAGGCCTGTCTTTCTAACCTTTTGTATCTGCTCAATAAAGGCCTTATCAAAGGAGTCTAGCCTAAGAGATGGCAAGGACAAGGATATGCGCTGGGGTAGATACCTTTCCATTAGGCCTATGACTAGGTCCTCTAGGCCAGAATAATCGCTGGTAGACAAGGATGCTAGAGACATTTCCTCATAACCTGTACTCTTAAGTAGCTTGTCCGCCATGTCTAATAGCTTTTCTGTAGACCTTTCTCTCACAGGCCGATATATCATACCCGCCTGGCAAAAGCGGCAGCCTCGGCTACAGCCCCTGAAAATCTCTAAAACTACCCTATCATGGACTAGCTTCATAAAGGGAACAATTATTTTATCAGGAAAATATGCCGAGTCTAGGTCCTTTACTATCCTCTTTTTTATAGTCTTTGGTAGCTTAGGCTTGTTAGGGTTGATTGACAAGAGCCTGCCATCATCAGCATAGCTAATATCATAAAACTTTGGTACATAAACCCCTTCTATCTGGGCAGCACTGAGTAAAAAGTCATCACGGCTACCGGTCCCTCTTTTCCATAGCTTGTATATGTCAAGCAGGTCATCCATGACCTCCTCTGCCTCACCTAAAACTACAAGGTCAATAAAGTCAGCTAAGGGCTCACTGTTGTAAGCACAGGGACCGCCTACTAAAACAAAGGGGTCATCTGTGGTCCTGTCCTCTGCTAGGATCGGTATCCTTGAAAGGTCTAGCATATTAATTATATTGCTATAGCTCATCTCATATTGTAGGGTAAAACCTACAAAGTCAAAATCCCTTATGGGATCCTTGGTCTCTAGACTAAAAAGGTCTATCCCATGGTCTCGCATTTTGTCCTCCATATCGGTCCATGGGGCAAAAACCCTTTCACAATAGGTATCCTCTCTCTCATTTAATAAATGGTAGAGTATTTTCATACCTAGGTGGGACATGCCTACCTCATAGACATCAGGAAAGGCAAAGGCAAACCTAATCTTAATATCCTGCAAATCCTTTTCCACCATATTATATTCATTGCCCATATAACGGACGGGCTTGCTAACTTGTCCTAATATTTTATCTATTAAATCCTTGCTCACAGGATGCCTCCTCTTATTGTATGACTGTATTTTGCTTATAAGATATCTAATATAGTATATATTTTCTCCTGCCTCTTGTACAATCCTTTATTTAACATTTATATATCTAGGCCGCTTATTTATTTAAGAGCCTGCCTATCTGGGTGTAGGCAGCATAATCCACTATACCCTCTATAACTTGCCCTTCATTTAATCTACCCATCTCCTTGAGCTGGTCATCAAGTACCTGAATATAGTGGTACCTATAGGGTGTAAACCGCTACACATCT
>DGFG01000110.1 GCA_002391555.1 Firmicutes bacterium UBA3906 | reverse complement strand
CTTCTCTACTGGGGATTGGAGAGAGAACAGGTAATACCCCTCTAGAGGCTATGGTTATGGAGTACACACAGCTTAGGGGTACAAGTGATGGGATGGATTTAAAGGTAATAACTGAGATAGCAGAATACTTCGAAAACGAGTTAAACTATGAGATTCCGCCTAGGACTCCCTTTGTAGGTAGAGCCTTTAATGCAACAAGAGCTGGTATACATGCAGATGGCCTATTAAAAAATGAGGAGATATATAATATATTTGATACAGCCACTATACTTGGTCGCCCTCCAGTGATAATGATTGACGCCCATTCTGGAGCAGCTGGTATAGCAGGTTGGCTAAATAACTATTTTTCCTTAAAGGGAGACGATAGAATTGACAAAAGAGATGAAAGAATAGCCAAGATAAAAGAATGGATAGATACTGAATATGCTGGTGGTAGAACAACAGTCATAGGAGACTCGGAGATGGAGTGGCTAGCCAAGCAGCATTTCCCAAAGCTGCTATCCTTAAGACAAAGTAGGGTAGAATAAGATAATCATATAATTTAGATTCTATAAAAACTTAAAGCTTACCTTCAACTTAAAGCACAAGATGCATAGACTATATATAAGGGCTCTAAGATGACTACTAGTGAGTCATGTTAGGGCCTTTTATTATAGGATAACACCACTTAAACCTAATAAAGTGCATAAGATAAAAGCTTTAAAAGTGGTAAAGGTATATAAATAATAAAATTTACTAGTTTAATTTGCTAAAGTGCTTGACGTTCATCAACATGTATAGTATCATTTTATAAATAAATTCTGGAGGAGAAGAAAATGAAAAAGCTTAGTATAGGATTAGTACTTATAATGATATTCGCCTTATTTGCTGGATGCAATAATTCCAAGACAGATGATGTAATTAAGGTTGGAATTAACTATGAGCTTACCGGTGAGGTAGCTACCTATGGTCAGAGCTCTGTTGAAGGAATAGAGCTAGCTATCGAAGAGATAAATAAAGCTGGTGGCGTAAATGGTAAAAAGATAGAAGCTGTTAAGTATGACAACAAGTCCGAAGAATCAACTGCTATGACATTAACCACAAGGCTTATTAACCAAGACAAGGTTGTTGCAATAATGGGGCCTGCTACATCTGGCAGCTTTAATTCTACAATCCCAGTAGCTATTGACAACAAAATCCCAGTGGCTTCTGGTTCTGCAACAGCTGACAATGTAACAATAGATGAATCAGGTAATCTTAAGGAATATGCCTTCCGTATTTGCTATACTGACTCATATCAAGGAACTGCCATGGCTAACTTTGCACTTGATAACCTTAAGAAAGAAAAGGCAATCATAATTAAGGACAACTCAAGTGACTATGGAAAGGGACTTGCAGAAAACTTTAATCGCACCTTTACAGCAGGTGGTGGAACTGTAGTATCAGAGCTCGCATATGTTAAAGGGGATACTGATTTTAATGCTATATTAACTAGCGTAACAGGGCAGGATTTTGATGTTATCTTTATCCCTGGCTATTACAATGAAGCGGGTTTAATAATAAAGCAGGCTAGAGCTATGGGTATCGATGTACCAATATTGGGCGTTGATGGTTTTGACTCCCCTGAGCTTGTTAACCTAGCTGGCGAGGATGCTCTAACTAATGTGTATTTTTCTAACCATTACTCCTCATTAGATGAGAGCAAGGTAGTAAAAGACTTTATTACAAACTTTAAAGCAAAATATAATAAAGAACCTGATGCCTTTAACGCTCTAGGCTATGACCTGGCAAAATTTATTGCAGACGGGCTGAGCAGGGCAGAAGAGATAAATGGCGAGTCCTTAAAAGAAGCCCTTGCATCCACCAAGGATTTTGAGGGAGTTACAGGCTCATTCTCTATAGATGAGAACCATAATACTGTAAAAGCAGTTATAATCATTGAGCTAGAAAATGGAAAACAGGTTTCTTCCATCAGGGCAGGTAATTAATTGACTTTAGATAGATAAAAGGTTAAAGTAATAACATATAAGTGGGTTTACCCACTTATATGTATTTTTTTATAAACCCATAGTTGTGAAAAACTATAAAGGAAGATGATAAAAGGAAGGTAATATTGATGGACCAGCTATTACAACAGATCATAAACGGCATATCCCTAGGGAGCATATATGCACTGATTGCCCTTGGCTATACAATGGTATATGGTATCATCAAGCTTATCAATTTCGCCCATTGTGATGTATATATGATAGGTGCATATATAGGCTTTGTATGTATAACGAGCCTTAAGCTAGGCCTAATACCAGCCCTATTAATAGCCATGGCTATTTGTACTATTCTAGGTGTATTAATAGAGAGAATAGCATATAGGCCATTGAGAAATGCTACTAGAATAGCTGTCCTAATCACTGCTATAGGGGTTTCACTCTTGCTTGAAAATGGGATGATACTAATAGCATCTCCTCAAGTTAGGGTATATCCACAGATAGATGGCTTACTTGCAAAAAGCTTTGATATAGGCCGGATAACCATAAACATGAAACAGGTTCTAATACTAGCTACCACCATTATATTGATGATTCTACTACAGTTCATAGTTAAAAGAACTCGGATCGGAAAAGCAATGCGGGCAGTATCTCTTGATACAGAAGCAGCTCAATTAATGGGCATAAATGTAGACACTACAATATCCTTTACCTTTGCCATAGGCTCTGCCCTAGCAGGAGCAGCAGGTGTCCTGGTAGGAGTATACTACAATTCAATAAACCCCTTAATGGGTCTGCTACCTGGCTTAAAGGCCTTTGTTGCAGCCGTTTTTGGAGGAATAGGTATAATTCCAGGTGCTATGCTCGGTGGCTATTTTATAGGAATGGTAGAGACAATGGTTGCTGGTTATGGTGGATCAATGTTTAGAGATGCTGTTGTCTTTGCTATACTAATATTTATACTAATCGTCAAGCCTACTGGCCTACTTGGCAAGAATGTCAGAGAGAAGGTGTAAGCAGTGAAAAAGATACTTAAAGCAAAGGGCTTTAAAATGCTAACAGCCTTGGTGTTGACCTATATAATTATACAGGTGTTGGTATCTACAAATATAATAAATGATTATATGCAGGCGACACTAGTGACGATATTTATCAATATAATACTTGCAGTTAGTCTAAACCTAATCACTGGTTTTACAGGCCAATTTTCCCTTGGCCATGCAGGCTTTATGTCCATTGGTGCCTACACATGTGCTTTGATAACAGCCCGCATACCTACAACATGGGGTTTTATTCTTGGGGTACTTGCTGCTGCTATAGTAGCTTCTATAGCTGGCTATTTGGTTGGTCTACCTACCCTCCGTTTACGGGGTGATTATCTTGCAATAGCAACCTTGGGTATGTCTGAAATCATTCGTATAATCTTTATAAATATGGATGATATCACCAATGGGGCAGCAGGCCTATTAACTAAACGATTCGTCAACTGGACTTGGTTGTTTATATTTACAGTTATTACTGTCTATTTTATATCAAATTTCTTGAAATCAACTCATGGTAGGGCCTGCATTTCCATTAGGGAAGATGAGACTGCTTCGGAGGCAGTGGGCATAAATACTACCAAATACAAGGTTATGGCCTTTACAATAGGTTCATTTTTTGCAGGTATTGCAGGAGCCTTATATGCATCCTATTTTTATGTGATAAAACCTGATATATTTAACTTTAACAAGTCTGTTAATATTCTTGTAATAGTAGTTTTTGGGGGATTGGGTAGCCTTTCAGGATCAGTAGTCTCTGCCATAGTATTAGCCTTGGTATCTTCCTTCTTGCAAGCATTCTCAGATGTGCAGATGATCCTATACTCATTGTTACTTATTATAATAATGATCTTTAAGCCTGGTGGGCTCTTAGGTTCTAGAGAGCTCTCCATTGCGATGCTAGGAGATTGGCGCGCCTTTATTGGAGAAAAGTTTAAGGCTCTTAGGTCTAGAAAAGAGAAAAAAACTACTGCAAAGGAGGATTTGGATAATGACCCTGTTGAAAATAAATAAACTTACCAAGTCCTTTGGAGGCTTAACTGCAGTTGCTAATGTTAACATGGAAATAAATAAAGGTGAGCTAGTAGGCTTGATAGGACCAAATGGTGCAGGTAAGACTACTGTTTTCAATCTACTAACAGGAGTATACCGGCCAACCCATGGCACAATTACACTAGCCGATGGTAGCCAAGAAATAGCACTTGAGGGCTTAAAGCCCCACAAGATATGCAGTAAGGGATTAGCCAGAACCTTTCAAAACATCAGGCTCTTTAAGGAGCTAACTGTGCTAGATAATGTCCGTATTGCTATGCACAAGAATGTAGCCTATGGCTTATTGTCTGGCTTTTTGCACCTACCAAGCTTTAAAAGGGAAGAGGATAGATTAGTTGAGGAAAGTCTAAGGTTATTAGAGATTTTTGATCTAGCAGATAAAAAGGATGAGTTAGCTAAAAACTTGCCCTATGGAGAGCAACGTCACTTAGAGATTGCCCGTGCATTAGCTACAAAGCCTAAGCTCTTGCTCTTAGATGAGCCTGCAGCTGGTATGAACCCTGCAGAAACCATGCGTCTTTCCGAAATTATTAAAAGAATCAGGGAAAAATTTGATCTAACTATATTGCTTATAGAACATGATATGTCCTTAGTAATGAAGATTTGTGAGCGAATTTATGTGCTAGACTTTGGTATGGTCATAGCAAAAGGGACACCAGAAGAAGTAAAAACAAATGAACAGGTCATCAAGGCCTATCTTGGAGAGGGTGTCGAAGATGCTTGAGGTTAGAGACTTAAATGTATATTTTGGGGTAATTCATGCACTCAAAGGTATCTCATTATCAGTTAATGAAGGTGAGATAGTCACCCTAATCGGTGCCAACGGTGCTGGAAAAACCACAAGCTTAAGAGCAATATCAGGACTTATTAAAGCTAGGTCAGGAGATATCCTTTTAAATGGCCAAAGCATAATTAACATGTCTGCAAAGGATAGGGTTAAAAATGGTATAGTCCATGTACCAGAGGGAAGGCATGTATTTACTGAAATGACTGTACTAGAAAACCTAGAGCTTGGAGCCTACCTACGCAGGGACAAGGCAGGGATTGCCCAAGATATAAAGCAGGTATATAAACACTTTCCTATACTCCACGAGCGAAGAAAGCAGGCTGCTGGTACCCTTTCAGGGGGAGAACAGCAGATGCTAGCTATAGGCAGGGCATTGATGAGCAAACCAAAGATACTCTTCCTAGATGAGCCCTCGATGGGTTTAGCCCCATTGCTAGTCCAAGAAATATTTAGTATAATAAAGACGATAAATGAGGCTGGTACAACCATACTTCTTGTTGAGCAAAATGCGAATATGGCACTACAAATTGCAAACCGTGCCTATGTACTTGAAAACGGTTCTATTAGAGTTAGTGGAAGTGGACAGGAGCTTTTAAAGAGTGATGCTATCAAAAAGGCATACTTAGGGGGTTAAGCAGATGTTTGTTAAGAATAAGATGACTAGAAATCCACATACGATTTCACCTGATCAAACTATACCCGATGCTCATGCCATCATGGTTGAGAACGGTGTAAAAAGATTGCCCGTTATGAAAAACAATAAGCTTGTAGGGATTGTTTCAAGGGAGGACATACAATCTGCATCACCTTCTAAAGCTACTACCTTTAGTGTAGGTGAGATTACTTACTTATTGTCAAAGACCAAGATCAAGCATATAATGTCTAAAAATATAGTAACTATTTCACCTGATGCCCTATTAGAAGAAGCAGCAACCCTTATGAGAGACCAGAGGGTAGGGTTTTTGCCTGTAGTAGAAGACGACAAATTGGTAGGAATCATCACAGAAAGCGATATATTTGATTCATTTATTGAGCTATTAGGCTTTAGGGAAAAGGGAACTAGGCTCACAATAGAAGCAATTGATGAACCTGGCATAATGTCCAACCTCACTAGCATTATAAGCAAATTCGGGGCCAATATAACTCGGGTCGCTGTCTATAGAGGCGAGCATGGGAAAAGTGCAATAGTCGTTGGTATAAACTCCATGGATACTAGTGAAATTGAAAAAACCATTGAGGAAAACGGTTTTATAATATTACACAAAATCCAGAATAAGTAAATAAGAT
>DGFG01000146.1:15155-40399 GCA_002391555.1 Firmicutes bacterium UBA3906 | reverse complement strand
GCTGAGTTTTTAAAGGACTATGAACAGGTTGATACAGTCCAGTTTGCAAAAGCACTTATGGGAGGCTCAGACAAGGCTTACAAGGCTGTTATGAAGCCTGTAGAAGGTACAATGCTTACAGTAGCAAGGGTTACTGCTGAGAAGTCTGTCAAGATAGCAAATGAGACCAAGGATTTCACAGGTTTCTTTTCAAGGATATTAGATGTAGCAAAGGATACACTGGATAATACACCAAACCTGCTACCTGTACTCAAACAGGCAGGGGTAGTGGATTCAGGTGGTATGGGTGTTTTATATATTATGATGGGTGCTGCCAATGCCCTAGATGAAGATTTTGACCTTGATATATCAAGTTTTGATGCCAAGGACATATCTCTTCCATCTTTTAGCGACACTGACTCTAGCCAATCTATAGAGTTTGGCTATTGCACTGAGTTCTTTATTAAAAATCTACACCCCTATATAAAAGATGAAGATATAGAAAAGCTAAAGCAAAAGCTTGAAAGATTTGGCGATTCTATAGTTGTTGTTGGAGATATGGATCTAATAAAGGTGCATTTCCATACTAATATGCCTGGCAAGGGTCTACAGCTAGGCCTTAGATTTGGTGAGCTATCAAACATTAAAATAGATAACATGAGAGAGCAACATAGCCACAACATGGAGTACGCAGAATTAGCTATGGCTGATAATAGCCCCGAAAAAGATTTTGGTATTCTTTCAGTTGCAATGGGAGAAGGAATAGCAAATCTATTTAAGGATCTAAATGCTGACTATATCATAGAAGGTGGTCAGACAATGAATCCTAGCATTGAAGACATATTAAATGCAGCTAACAAGGTCAGGGCAAAGGAAATATTTATACTACCAAATAATAGCAATATAGTTTTATCGGCAAAGCAAGCTGCAGAGCTTAGCGATAAACCCATCCATGTTATACCGACCAAATCTATTCCCCAGGGTTTAGCTGCCTTAATCGCATACAATCCTGAATTACCAATAGATGAGAATAATAACCTTATGCTAAAGGCTATCGAACAGGTTAAGACTGGTCAGGTAACCTATGCTGTTAGGGACTCTAATTTTGATAACCAGCAGATCCAGGAAGGGGACTTTATGGGCTTATCTAATGGAACCATAATGACTGTTGGTAAAGACATTGAGACCGTAACCCAGGACTTGCTCAAACATATGGTAGATGAGGATGACGAGATAATAACCTTATTATATGGCAAGGATGCAACAGAGGAGACAACCAACCAAATTCTAGCCTTTTTAGAGGATACTTATCCTGATATAGAGGTAGAGCTTTTAGATGGAGGTCAGCCCTTGTATTATTATATTATTTCTGTTGAGTAAAGTAGTTTTACCATTGCTTCAGACGATGAGGTCAATATGTTAAAGATAACTGATAGTATAATAAAGGTAAAGGGTATAGGGCCAAAGAAGGCCTCCCTATTAAATAAACTTGCTATCTATACACTAGAGGATGCGCTAAACTATTTCCCCAGGGATTATGCAATACAAAGGGCAGTTATACCAATAGATAAAGTAAGACCTGGGCAAGATGCCTCTATAGCTGCAAGCTTTAATGGCAAAGCAGGTACTAGATATATAAAGGGACTTTCTATAACCAGTATCAGTGCAGTTGACGATACAGGCTCTATAGACTGTGTTTGGTTTAACCAGCCATATAGAGCCTTTAACTACAAAGCCGATACCCTATATTTTATCAGCGGCAAAGTCAACAAGAAAAATGGAAGCATGCAGCTACAAAATCCTCTTGTAGAAGACTACTGCAAAGATAAACATACAAAGGACGCCCTGCTACCAGTTTACAGGCTGACAAAGGGCTTAAGACAAGGGGATTTAAAAAATCTTATAGATAAGGCATTAGAGTGCCTAAAATTACAAGCCCCTTCGAATTTTGATAGCTATATAGATGGAGCAAGTAACTTGATGGGTAAATGTAAGGCCTATGAGGCCATGCATTATCCAGAGAGTGAAAAACTACTCGAATCTGCAAGGCAAAGGATTGCCTTTGAAGAGTTCTTCCATTTACAATTAAGGGCCTTATATACAAAACACTTCCTAAGCTCTAGTACTAACTCTCTTATTATTAAAGTAGATAGTGCCAAGCTTGGGCTTTTTTTTGCTTCACTAGATTTTCAATTAACAGCATCCCAGCATAGGGCAATAAAAGATATACTTACGGATTTTGCCGGCGGTAGGCCTATGAATAGGTTATTACAAGGAGATGTCGGTTCAGGCAAGACCCTAGTAGCAGCTACGGCCCTTTATGCAGCAAAACTCGCTGGCCTTCAAGGAGCTATGATGGCTCCAACAGAATTATTAGCACGGCAACATCTAGGGGCATTAGCTAAACTATTTAATAGGTTTCAGCTTAGAATAGAACTATTGGTTGGGAATATGCCATCATCAGAAAGAGACAAAGTAGTACAAGGATTAGCTGAGGGTAAAATAGACATTTTAGTAGCTACGCATGCAATCCTACAAGAGGATATAGTCTTTAAAAAGCTTGGTCTAGTTATCAGCGATGAGCAGCATAGGTTTGGAGTCAGGGAGAGGGCAGTACTAAGGTCAAAGGGTAAATTGCCTCACTTTTTAGCAATGTCAGCCACCCCCATACCAAGAACCCTAGCCCAGATCATATACGGTGACCTAGATATTTCTATTATGAATGATATGCCTAAGGGTAGAATTGCTGTTAAAACCTATTGTGTAAGATCGAGCCTAAGGGAGAGGGTGTATAGGTTTGTAAGAAATAGGGTAAAAGAAGGGGAGCAAGCCTATATAGTATGCCAGCTGATAGAAGAAAGTGACAAAATAGAGGCAATATCTGCAGAAGAACTTTACATAGAATTAAAAGAAAACTATCTAAGGGATATAGACCTAGCCCTATTACATGGGAAGTTAGAAGCAAAAGAAAAAGAGCTAATTATGGATAAATTTATAAGGGGCCAAATAAAGGTCTTAGTAGCAACAAGCATTGTTGAAGTAGGTATAGATGCTAAAGATGCAACAGTGATAGTAATTGAAAATGCAGAACGATTTGGCCTTGCCCAGCTACATCAGCTAAGGGGTAGGGTTGGAAGAGGTCATAAACAATCCTATTGCATACTAATATCTGATACAGACCAAGAACTAGCATTAGAAAGACTTTCAACCATAGTGTCTACAACAAACGGCTTTGAAATAGCGGAAAGAGATCTTGAGCTTAGGGGTCCTGGAGACCTATACGGGATAAAACAGCATGGGATTTTAGACCTTAAGATAGCAGACCCTATAAAGGATTCTAAGCTTTTTGCCCTAGCTAGTGAACATGCCCAGCTAGTAGTCAGTAATATTAGTAAAGAAGAATACAAGAAAGTACTAGAGGAGTCTTTGGCTAAAAATATGACTAAGGATATTGTTACAAGCTAGAAAATACTCCCTGAATAATGGAATAGAGTGCGGTAAATAGCTACATACAGTGAAGTAAATTAATAAAAATTTGTCAGTCTATGCTCCTTGTCCACTATTTGGTATTATGATAAAATACAAATAATACTATATCCATAATTAATTAGACAACGAAGGGTTGCAAGCATTATGTTACGGATAATCTCCGGCAAGTACAGGGGCAGATATATAAAGACCCTTAGTGAAAATAATACCAGACCTACGACCAATAGAATAAAGGAATCCTTGTTCAATATAATACAAAATCATATAGCTGCTAGCTCAGTACTAGATTTATTTTCGGGCTCAGGTAGTCTAGGCTTAGAGGCCTTGAGTAGAGGAAGTAACAAGGTAGTATTTGTAGAGAAAAATCGAAGGGCCTTTGAAATACTTAGAAAAAACTGTCTTATGCTAGATTGCATGGATTCAGTTGAACTATTAAACACAGATGCTCTAAAGGCAATACCCTATCTAGGAAAAAGCCATAAGCAATTTGATATTATCTTTATTGATCCGCCCTATGATAGCAAAATAGATCAGGATATATTCCCTTTAATTGAGGAAAACAAGCTAGTCAGTAAAGATGGTATTATTGTTTATGAACATATGACAGCTTCAACAAAGGCAGAAAAGATAGGAGCATTTGTCCAATATGACAATAGAAATTATGGTTATACAAGCATAAGCTTTTATAGAAAGGAAGGCGAAAATGCAAAGAGCAGTTTATCCAGGTAGCTTTGATCCTATTACAAATGGCCATTTAGATATTATAAAGCGTGCAGCTGTTATGTATGATGAGCTCGTCGTTGCAGTTGTTACTAATTATAGTAAAAAACCAACTTTTAGTACAGAAGAAAGAATAGCAATGATAAAAAAGTCTACAGAAGGCCTGAACAATATTAGAGTTACAAATTTTGATGGATTATTAGTTGACTTCGCTGCAGCAGAAAAGGCTAATATCATAGTAAAGGGTCTTAGGGCTGTTTCAGACTTTGAGTATGAATTCCAAATGGCCCTTATGAACAAAAAACTAAGAAAAGACATAGAGACAATTTTTATAATGACCAACTACAAGTATTCCTACCTAAGCTCTAGTATGGTAAAGGAGATAGCAAGTCTCGGCGGATGTATAAAGGACCTTGTTCCTGACTCTATATTACAAGACATAAAAAACAAATTTAAAGATTAACAAGGGGGAGTGGGCACTTATGAATATCTTAGCTTTACTAGACGTGCTAGAGGATGAACTAGAAAGAGGTATGAACCTACCCTTTACCTCCAAGGCCTTGACTGACAAGGAAAAATGCCTTGAGGTTATAAAGGATATTAGGCTTAATCTACCAGACGAGATAAAGCAGGCTGAGTGGATAAAAAAAGAAAGACAACGAATATTAGTAGAAGCACAAAGAGAAGCTGAGGCTATTACCAAGGATGCGGAGCAGAAGATTAGGGCTTTGGTAGATGAGAATGAAATAACCCAAAGAGCCTACAAGCAGTCAAGAGAAATAATTGAAAATGCTCAAAACAGCGCTAAAGAGATTCGGTTAGGCGCAAATGAATATGCGGACTCATTATTAGAAGAGGTAGAAGACTACCTAAGCAAGCAGCTTAATATTTTACAGGAAAATAGGTCTGAGCTTAACAGCAAAAGGAGATAAAGGCTACTGAGCCTTTGTTCTCTCCCTATTTATTAGGCAAAAACCCTCTAGAGGAGACTTATAGGATAAATCACAGGACCTGTTATAAACCAGAGTAGACTATCTTTTGTTAAAAGATAAGTACTTTAAGTTAATTAAGCAAACTTCGATTACTTGTAATGTCCTGCTTTGCTTACCCTATTTATAAAATAAAAGATCGTTAGTAGAATCAAAAGGAAAATTGCTACAAATAAAACTAGCTGCAATGAGGCATATAGACTCTCCTGCCAGCTAATTGGAAAAGCCCTGTTATCCTTAAATACTAAAGCTGATTCCGAATAGAATATCTTTATTACTAAATAAGATATTATTGCAGCCAAAAGACCATGAAAAAGCTTTATCAGCATATAAAGGCCAAATTTTATACCGCTTTTGCTAAGTAGAGCTATAGCCTGAGCATTAATGGACAGTCCACTCCAGCCAATAATAAAAGAAAGGGCTACAACCTTTTCTTCTAGGCTTGCAAGGGACTGACAGATTAGTCTGCTCCCTATGGTGATCTCAAAGAGCCCTCCTATAACCCCTTCTATAAGTCTTAAGTCTAACTTGAAAAGTGGCTTAGAAAGCTTTAAAAAAATATTGGCCATACTGCCTATAAAGCCAAGTTCAATTAAAAGGTTAATTACTACTGCAAACAGGACGATAAAGCCACCTACAACTAGGAGTGTACTTATTGCACTATTCACAGCATCCCCCATTAAGAGGCCAAAGGGTTTTTTTTGGCTTTTTATTGACCCTTTTATAAGCTTACTTAGGGAGCGTTGACTCTTAGGGTAGTGAATATACTGATCTTCACTTTTGTAAAACCTAAAAATAAGTCCGATAATTATCGATGCTAGGTAGTGGCTAACTAGTATCACTGTACCTCCTTCAAGACTACCGAGCATACCGACTGCTACGGCTCCTAGGATAAAAAGCGGCCCTGAAGTTGAGCAAAATGATAAAATACGTTGGGCCTCAATGACATCAATTTTTCTGTTTTGCCTGAGCATAGATACTAGCCTTGCACCAGCAGGATAGCCAGAACTTACACTTACTATCCATACAAAGGAGGCCTGTCCTGAACAACGAAAAAGGGGCCGCATCAGGGGACTTAGAATTACCGATAGAAAATCTATAATCCCTAGACCTACCATGAGGTCTGACACTATAAAAAATGGTAATAGGGCAGGGAATACAGAGTTTAAGAATACATTAAGCCCTGACAAGGCTGAATGGAAGGCCTGCTCTGGATAGGTGATAATCAGTACAAAAAGTATCATTACAAGGATTGTGGGAAATGGACTAAGGTATTTTTTTATAGCTACACCTTTCATTATTCCTCCTATTTACCTTGAAAAGGTACAATAAGTTTATGTAATCATTAATATATGTATTACAAGGGATGTGATTGTATGATGGATAAGCCGAAAATCGGGCTTGCTTTAGGGGCAGGAGCGAGTAGGGGTATGGCCCATATTGGTGTATTACAGGTCATGGAGGAGCTAGGGATACAGGTAGACTATATAGCCGGTTCTAGTATAGGGGCCCTGGTAGGCGCTATATATGCCTCTGGAGTTAGTCCAAAGATGATGGAGGGCATAGCCCTAAATATTGATACAAAGATTGCATATGATATAAGCGTACCTAGAAAGGGCTTTATAAAGGGTAAAAAACTTGAGGATATTGTCAGACTATTGACTAGAAATAAAAGCTTTGATGAACTTGATATACCCTTGCAAGTTACTGCGGTTGATCTAGTAAAGAGTAAAAGGGTCATATTAGGCCAGGGTAATGTCGCCAGGGCAGTAAGGGCAAGCATATCAATCCCTGGAGTCTTTCATCCTGTATACATGGACAATATGGTCCTAGTCGATGGAGGACTATTAGAAAGAGTACCTGTAAATATGGTTAGAAATATGGGTGCAGATATAATTATAGGTGTTGATGTTGGACCTAAGGGTCAGCATACCCCTTCCACTAAGTTAATTGAAATCATAATTCAGTCATTTGAGGTTATGCAAATGGAGATTGCTAGCAAAAACACCATCAAGGATGCAATCATGATAGTACCCGATCTAGACTTAGAAAATCCGCTTGGCTTTGATGAAGTAGCAGAGTCAATTGAGGCAGGCAGAGTAGCTGCAATGGAGGTACTTAGCAAGGTCAAGGGTTTAACAAAGGCTAAAGAATAATGGGATTTGTGATAAAGTCTCTGCCACCTATACGAAACTCCTTGTTTTCTAATGTTAGTCCATAAATGTCAGTTGCCAGGCTATCAAAGGCAAACATTTCCCTAACCTCTTTACCATATCTATTATAGTGAGCAGGCTTGGTAATAACAGGCAGCTTAGAGCTTTTCCTCAAAGCCTTTAGCAAGGGTTGAGCCCTCTTTGAAAAGCCTAGGATACGAATATATTTTGGTCCAAGCCCACTGTTTAAAACATTAAATTTTTCCTCAGATAAATTAATCAGACCATGAAACAAGATTCGTTTTAGTCTAGTAGCAACATAGCGCTTGGTTTGTAAGAGATCAAGTAATTCACTAAAATCACTGGCTCTTTGACCACAGTCTTTTATCCTGTTTTCCAAGCCTCCTTCGATTCCCATCCATGTAGAGATTTCGTCTATGCTAGCTCTCCTGACTAAGCCTAAAATTATATTGTCAAGCATTTTTCCATTTGAGGGACCAGCACCATTTTCAAAGGCATTTAATAATAGGCTATAAGATGCAGGAGGCAAAGCCTGCTTAACCATTTCTGACAAACCAGAATTGTATATTTCCTTGCGTATTGCACTGGCACTAGATATGCCCTTTTGGATCTGTAGCGAATTATAATCAGCTGAAATACGCCTTATGGTAACAGCTTGTATTTTACTATTTGTTCTTTTTAAGGCCTTTAAGTACTCTATGGCCAGAATTGAATTAGATCCGGACAAGACATCAACTAGTTTTTTTACTTGTTCTGCCTTTTCCCCTTTTTGGTACAGGTATTCTTCGATAGCCGCTTGCCTAGCACTTGGATAAGAAAGACCTTTGTTTAAGTTGGTCTTTAAAAAGCCCTTAAAAATATCATCCTCTTTTACTAAAATATCTGATATTATATCAAGGGGCTCTAGACTACCAATTTCACTTCCAAAACTAATATAACTAGTAAGGCCAGTGTGATTTAATAGCTGTATTCCACCATAGGCAAATAGTTCAGCTGTTTGGCTTGCATAGATGACTGGTAGTTCTATAACTAGGTCAATACCACAGCGAATAGCAATTTCTGTCCTTAGCCATTTGTCAACTAAGGCTGCTTCGCCCCGCTGTGTAAAGTTACCTGACATTATTGCTATAGTATAGTCGGGATTTACTAGGCGCTTTGATTCGGAAAGATGATAAAGATGTCCCAGATGAAAGGGGTTATATTCGGAAATAATACCAAGTACCTTCATAGTTTTTACTCCTCAAGGCTTTATTTGGATAGCGATTAGGCAAGTTGGTATATAATAATCGTAGAATCCTTGCATTAATTAAATACTATACTTTATTTAGCTATTAAACAAGCATTTAAATTATGATAAGATAGATAACGGAGCTTAGAGGATTTTGACTAAATATGTAGAAAACTAATTAGGTTGCACTCTAGCTTTAATATAACAATTAATCACATGACTTGAAAGGAGATATATAATGGGTGTTCTAGAGGGGATAAGACAAAGGGCTGCAAAGCTACAAAAGACTATAGTATTGCCAGAAGGTTTTGAACCTAGGATTATAGAGGCAGCTGCTATGGCAACTGAAAGTAAAGTTTCAAAGGTTATTCTATTAGGAAATCCTGAACAGATTCGGTCTAATTCAAAAGGAGTTGATCTTTCAGGAGTTGAAATTATAGACTACTTAAACTCAGACAAGATGGATCTATATGCAAAAGAACTATTTGAGCTTAGAAAGCATAAGGGGATTACTATAGAAGACGCAGGCAAAATGCTTAAAGACCCCTTGTATTATGCAGTTATGATGGTAAAGATGGGTGATGCTGATGGTATGGTAGCAGGTTCAATCAATTCCACTGCTGATGTACTAAGACCAGCATTGCAGATAATAAAAACAGCTCCTGGTATTAGAGTAGTATCTAGCGTCTTTTTCATTGAGCTACCAACAGATGAGTATGGTCATAAAGGAACTCTAATTTTTGGTGACTGTGGTGTTAACCCAGACCCAAATGCAGAGGAATTAGCCGCTATAGCAGTCAGTACAGCAAGAACTGCCAAGCAGGTAGCATTAATGGAACCTGTTGTAGCCCTATTGTCTTATTCAACAAAGGGAAGCGCAGTCCATCCTAGAGTAGACAAGGTTATAGAAGCTACAAAACTAGCCAAGCAAATGGCGCCAGAGTTTATGATAGATGGTGAGCTCCAGGGTGATGCAGCCTTGGTAGAAAAGGTAGGACGACTAAAATGTCCAGATAGTCAGGTCGCAGGTAGGGCAAATGTCTTGGTATTCCCTGACCTTGATTCAGGCAACATTGCCTACAAGCTGACCCAGTATTTAGCTGGTGCCCAGGCTGTAGGTCCAATTTGCCAAGGTTTTGCAAAACCAATAAACGACTTGTCCAGGGGATGTTCACCCCTTGATGTAATGAACGCAATTGCAATAACAGCTGTACAGGCTGAAATTTAAGTTGGAGGCATTGAGATGAAGATACTTATTATAAATGCAGGTAGCTCGTCCTTAAAATATCAATTAATAGACATGGACAATGAGAATGTACTTGCTAAAGGAAATGCAGAACGGATAGGAATAAAGGATTCGCTGCTTACCCACGAGGTCATAGGCAAAGAAAAGTTCAAAATCAGTAAAAACTTTAATGACCATACCGAAGCCATCAAGGAGGTTATAAAGACCTTGATATCAGCTGACAAGGGTGTTATTACAGATATGTCTGAGATTGGTGCGGTTGGTCATAGGGTAGTACATGGTGGTGAGAGATTTAAAGAATCGGTTCTTATTGATGATGAGGTAATGGATGCTATAAGGGCAAATATTGACCTGGCACCACTACACAATCCAGCTAACATAATGGGAATAGAGGCTTGTATGAAGATCATGCCAGGTGTACCCATGTCAGCAGTTTTTGATACTGCCTTCCACCAGACAATGCCAAGAGAGGCTTTCCTTTATGCTATACCCTATGAGTCTTATCTAAAACATGGCATTAGACGCTATGGATTCCATGGAACTTCCCATAAATATGTTTCTTTAAGGGCAGCTCAAATACTAAACAGACCCATAGAGGAACTTAAAATAGTAACGTGCCATCTTGGAAATGGTTCAAGTATAGCAGCTGTTAAGCACGGTAAATCCATAGATACAAGTATGGGCTTTACCCCCTTAGATGGTCTACCCATGGGCACTCGTTCAGGTAGCATAGATCCCGCAATTGTAAGCTATTTGATGGAAAAAGAAGACCTAACCATAGATGAGACAAGTGAATACCTAAACAAGCAGTCGGGCGTACTTGGTATTTCAGGAGTAAGCAGTGACTTTAGAGATTTAGCAGATGCTGCAGCTGACAATGTTGAAAGGGCTAAACTAGCCTTAGAGGTATTTAATTATAAGGTCAAAAAATACATTGGAGAATATGCCGCGGCTATGGGTGGTATAGATTGTGTAGTATTTACAGCGGGAATAGGCGAAAATACTCCTGCAATACGAGAAGAATCCTGCCAAGGTTTAGAGTTTCTAGGTATCAAGGTTGATCCTGTCAAGAATAACTCAAAAGAAATTCAAACCAGTAAAGAAGGAATAGTATCAACAGATGATACACCTGTAAAGGTACTAGTTGTCCCAACAAACGAAGAACTAATGATAGCAAGAGAAACCATAAACCTGCTCAAATAGACTAGTCAAAGGATGCTTGACATATACTACAAGTATTCTATATAATTATAATTTGGAGGCTAGAAATAGGTTCAGATCGCCTCCTTGATGAGGTGAGTACCTTGAAAATTAACCTTACTGAAATTCTACTGGAGACAGGCTCCAGTCTAGAATTTAACAAAGATCTATATCTTAAGGATTTTGTCTGGCAAAATGAAAACGTCAGCTTTAAGGGGCCTTTGGCTATTAGTGGCAGTATACAAAATCTAGGCCATGTCTTGAGTTTAAAGGGGTCCGTTAGGTCTACACTTATCCTAACATGTAGACTATGCCTAGAGGATTATGAATATGAACTCAAGCTTGACTTTGAAGCAAGGCTAAAAAAGGACTCTAACCAAGATGATCCAGACTACTTTACCTACACAGGATATGAGATAGACTTAACAGATATCATGATGGAGTATATCATACTAGAACTACCCTCAACCAGGCAATGCAGTGATAAGTGTAGGGGTCTATGTTCAAGCTGTGGTATAAATAAAAATATCCATACTTGTGATTGTATCAATCATATAGGTGAAGATACGGAGCCGGAGCTAGACGAACGTTTCAAGGCATTAAAGGACTACTTATCCGCCCAAAATAAGGAGGTGTAAAGATGGCAGTACCAAAGCAAAAGCAATCAAAAGCTAGAAGAGATAAGAGAAGAGCAAACTGGAAAATGAGAGCACCTGGTATAAGTGAATGCCCCCAATGTGGTGAAACCAAGCTTTCACACCGCATATGCAAACACTGCGGTTACTACAACAATAAGAAGGTTGTTAATAAAGAAGACTAAAAAAGGCTACCCGATAAAGGGTAGTTTTTTTATTTTCAAATTTATATTGCATTTTCTAGAAAATATCTATATACTATATTTTAATACTAGGTACTAGTATTAGATGTAAATATAAAATTGTGGAGTGAAAGGCATGTCAAAAAGACCACTACCTAAACGGGAAAGGCAGAGTCAGCTTATAGAGAAATTAAAAGAGGACCCCTTTATAACAGACGAGGAGCTTAGTGAGGATTTTAATGTTAGTATTCAAACCATTCGCCTTGATAGGCTAGAGCTTGGAATACCTGAGCTTAGGGAAAGGATAAAAACCGTTGCCTCAGAAAACTATAGCAAGATTAAAACCATAGGGGCCAGGGAAATAATAGGTGAGATTGTTGATATTGAGCTAGGGAAAAGTGGTATCTCCATCCTAGAAACCACAAATGATATGGTATTTGAAAAAACCCAGATAGTAAGGGGTCACTATATATTTGCTCAGGCAGAGTCTTTAGCTATAGCTGTTATAGATGCCAAGGTAGCCCTAACTGGTGTTGCAAACATAAAATACAAAACCCCAATCTATGCAGGTGACAAACTTGTAGCCAAAGCACATGTAAATCGGATAAGGGGCAACAAATACTTTGTATGGGTATTTATAAAGGTCAGACAAGAAGAAGCATTTAGGGGCAAATTTATACTAGTTTCAATAGATGAGGATAGGAGTGAGTAGATTGAAAATTCTAGTAGATGGAATGGGCGGCGACCATGCACCTGGCGAAATTGTTAAAGGGTGCGTAGAGGCTTCTTTAGAGTATGACATTGATATCACTTTAATAGGTGATGAAAATAGTCTAAAAAGTGAACTAGAAAAATTAAGCGCACCAATGAACCGTTTTAATGTTATACATACAAGCCAGCAAATAACCATGGATGATAGCCCAGTTAGTGCTATAAAAAGCAAGAAGGACTCATCAATGGTAAGGGGCTTTGAGTTATTACGCCAGGATCCATCTAGAGTCTTTGTATCAGCAGGTAATACAGGAGCCTTGATGGCTGGGGGACTACTCAAGGTAGGTAGAATCAAGGGTATAGACAGGCCAGCTCTAGCCCCTATACTGCCCAACCGCCAGGGCCATAATTTACTTATAGATGCAGGAGCAAATACAGAAGTTAAACCTATCAATCTAGTGCAATTTGCAATAATGGGTTCAATCTATATGTCCAAGGTTTTAGGTATAAAAGAGCCTACAGTTGGCCTACTAAATGTAGGCACTGAGGAAAGCAAGGGCAGTGAGCTTTACAAGGCTGCCTACCAGCAACTAAAGAAAATAGATACTATAAATTTCAAAGGCAATATCGAAGCTAGAGATATTCCAGCAGGAGCAGTAGATATAATAGTATGTGATGGCTTTACAGGTAACATAGTCCTAAAGTATACAGAGGGCTTGGCCTACAATCTATTCTCCATGCTAAAGGAGCAAATGACAAAGACCCTGACTAGAAAGCTAGGAGCCCTACTTATAAAACCGGGCTTAAAAGGCTTTAAAAGCAAATTAGACTATACGGAGACAGGGGGAGCTCCTCTTTTAGGTATTAATGGTGGAATAATTAAAGCCCATGGTAGTTCAAATGCCAATGCCATAAAAAACGCAATTAGACAAGGCAAGCTATTTTTAGATAATCAGGTGCTTGAAAGCATCAAAAACTCCATTTCGCTTTTGAAGGAGGAATAATCTTGGAGCTTTTCAAAGCAGGTATAATAGGAACTGGTTCTTTTGTACCAGATAAGCTAATAACAAATAAAGACTTAGAGAAGATCGTTGATACAAGTGATGAATGGATTACCACAAGAACTGGCATAAAGGAAAGAAGAATAGCAGACAAGGCTATAGCATCTTCAGATATGGGGACAAATGCTTCACTTAAGGCCCTAAAAGCAGCAGGAATCGGTGCCGAAGAAATAGACCTGATTATTGTTGCAACAGTGACCCCAGATATGAACTTTCCTTCTACTGCTTGTATCATACAAAATAATATAAAGGCAACAAGGGCTGCTGCCTTTGATGTAGAGGCCGCCTGCTCTGGCTTTATCTACGCCCTTGCAATAGCTGAGCAATTTGTTGCTACTGGCTTTTACAAGAATGTCTTGGTCGTTGCCTCAGAATGCTTGTCAAGGTTTGTAAACTGGAAAGACCGCAATACCTGCATTCTCTTTGGAGATGGGGCAGGAGCAGTTGTGATTAGTAGGGTAGATAAAAAATATGGAATACTTTCATGTCACCTAGGGGCAGATGGTAGTGGCAAGGACTTACTTAGCCTAAAGGCTGGTGGTTCAAGACAGCCAGCATCCCTAGAAACGATTGAAAAGAACCTACATAGTATCCATATGGAGGGTAGTGAGGTATTCAAGTTTGCTGTTAAAATTATGGCCGCTGCAGCCAATGAAGCAGCAAAGCTAGCTGGCCTGACTAGCCAAGATATAGATTATTTAGTACCCCACCAAGCGAATATCCGCATAATCGAAGCTTCAGCAAAGCGACTTGGGATAGATAAAGAGAAGCTTTGGATTAATCTTGATAAGTATGGAAACATGTCAGCAGCTTCGATACCAGTTGCCTTGGACGAAGCGGTAAGAGCAGGCCAAATTAAAAAAGGAGACCATGTATGTCTAGTTGGCTTTGGAGGTGGCCTTACATGGGCTTCGACAATGATTAGATGGGCAATATAAAGGAGAACATTATGAAAATAGCTTTTCTTTTTCCAGGCCAAGGTGCCCAATATATAGGAATGGGCAAGGAATTATACGATAATTATCAAATAGTTAAAGAAACCTTTGATTTTGCAGATGAGGTCCTGCAAGAAAAGCTGAGTGAGCTTATTTTTACAGGTTCACAAGAGGACCTAGTTAAAACCCAAAACACTCAGCCAGCGGTTTTAACATTCTCTACAGCTGTAGCCTGGCTATTAGAGTCACTAGGGATAAAACCTTGTATGGTTGCCGGCTTAAGTCTAGGTGAATATAGCGCACTGACCTATTCAAGAGCCATCCTATTTAAGGATTCATTACCCCTTGTACGTAAAAGAGGATATTTCATGGACCAAGCAGTCCCTGCTGGTAGAGGAAGTATGGCAGCTATAGTGGGTCTTGATGAGGAAAATCTATTGCCATGCCTAAAAGATGCAGAAAATATAGGTCATGTTCAAATTGCAAACTACAACTGTCCTGGTCAATTGGTCATCTCTGGCCAGACAGAGGCAGTATTAAAGGCTTGTGAACTGGCAAAGACTGCAGGTGCAAAAAGAGCTATACCACTTAAGGTCTCAGGCCCCTTCCATTCCACTCTTTTAAAAGAGGCAGGAACTAAGCTTGCCAAGGAACTTGAAAAAATAGATATATTGACCCCTCAGCTAGAGCTTGTATCAAACGTTACAGCTGAGCTGGTAGATACTCCAATTCAAATAAAAGACCTGCTAATAAAACAGGTTTCCCACCCAGTTAGATGGGAGGATTCGATTAGATTAATGCTTGAAAAAGGTATAAACACCTTTATTGAGTTGGGTCCTGGAAAAGCACTTAGTGGCTTTATGAGAAGGATAGATAAGAGTGTTAATGTATATAATGTAGAGGACATAAATACACTTGAATCAACTTTAGAAAAGTTGGAGGCGATTATATGAGCTTAAAAGGGAAAACAGCAATTATAACAGGAGGATCTAGGGGAATAGGCAAGGCCTGTGCTATCTATCTAGCAAAGCAGGGGGCAGACATTGTCTTTAATTATTCTAATAATTCAAGCATGGCAGAAGAAACAGCTGACGAAATTAAAAATCTAGGTGTTAAGGTACAAGCAGTCAAGGCAGATGTAAAAAGTAGCCAAGACATAGATTACTTATTTAACCAAGCATTAGAGAACTTTAATAGTATTGATATACTAGTTAATAATGCAGGAATAACTAGAGATACTCTCCTTATTAGGATGAAGGAGGAGGACTGGGACACAGTACTAGACATAAATCTAAAGGGTGTTTATCTAACCTGCAAGGCTGCAGCTAAACATATGATGAAAAAAAGACAGGGAAGGATCATAAATATTTCATCGGTAGTTGGTATAACTGGTAACCCTGGCCAGGCTAACTATGCAGCATCAAAGGCAGGTATCATAGGCTTTTCTAAATCTATAGCCAAGGAACTAGCCCCTAGGGGGATCTTGGTCAATGTAGTTGCTCCTGGCTTTATTGATACAGATATGACTTCAGTTTTAGGTGAAAAGGTAAAGGACAATATACTATCACAAATACCCTTAGGCCGTTACGGTAGTCCCGAAGATGTAGCAAAACTTGTTACTTTCCTTGCCTCAGATGATAACCAATACATCACAGGTCAGGTTATTAATATTGACGGCGGAATGCTTATGTAATAATATTTATTGATAATAATAGATATTACTATCAAGCAAGTATATGAAGGGAGGTGAAAGCAATGTTTGACAAGATAAAAGACATAATTGTAGAGCAACTTGGGGTTGAGGCTGATACAGTTACTATGGACTCTTCCTTTATAGATGACCTAGGAGCCGACTCACTGGATATAGTTGAACTTATTATGGCTCTTGAAGAGGAATATGATATGGAGATTCCAGATGAAGAAGCCGAGAAGATCAATACTGTAGGTGATGTTGTCGATTACATCAAAAAGAACTCTTAATCGCACTTATACATGTCGGGTTCCCAGTCAAACTGGGAACCCAATTTACTAAAGCAATCATTATTAATTATTAATTTTATTCTAAGAAATAGCGGAGGTATTTATGAACAATAGAGTTGTGATAACTGGGCTAGGAGTTATAAGCCCCCTTGGCAATGATATAAAGACTTTATGGGAAAACATAGTCAAGGGCGAGTCTGGTATAGATATAATCTCCCACTTTGAAACAGATAAATTTGACACAAAGATAGGTGGAGAGGTAAAAGATTTTGATCCCCTTAATTATTTAGATAAAAAAGAAGCCAGACGTATGGACAGGTTTACCCAATTTGCCTTAGCTGCTACTGATTTAGCGGTCAAGCATTCATGTCTTGATGCTGATAAGGTCGATCCTAATAGATTTGGTGTTATAATCGGGTCTGGAATTGGCGGTATAGAGACATTAGAAAAGCAAACAGAGATACTTTTAGAAAAGGGTCCAAAAAGAATTAGTCCTTTTTTTGTACCTATGATGATAGGTAATATAGCAGCAGGACAGATCTCAATTTACCACAATGCTAGAGGTATTAATTCAACAGTGGTAACTGCTTGTTCCTCATCAACTACAGCTATAGGAGAGGCCTATCATGCAATTAAATATGGAAAGGCTGATGTTATAATTACTGGTGGTACAGAAGCGCCCATCACCCCTCTAGCCTTGGCAGGCTTTAACGCTATGAAAGCTCTTTCTACAAGAAATGACGATCCAAAAGGAGCTAGTCGTCCCTTTGATTTGGATAGGGATGGTTTTGTAATGGCTGAGGGTGCAGCAATTTTGATACTGGAAAGCTACGAGCATGCAGTAAAAAGGAATGCACCAATAATAGCAGAATTGGCTGGTTATGGCTTAACAGCAGATGCATACCATATAACAGCTCCTGCCCCTGGAGGAGAAGGTGGCGCCAGGGCAATGGAGGAGGCTATTAGGGATGCAGGGCTATCCTACAAGGACATTGACTACATCAATGCCCATGGGACCTCAACACCCTACAATGACAAATTTGAAAGCCAGGCTATAAAAACAGTTTTTAAGGAACATGCCAGCAAGTTAGCAGTCAGCTCTACAAAGTCAATGACTGGACACCTGTTAGGAGCAGCAGGAGCAATAGAGGCAATATTGACCGTTCTTGCAATTGAGAATGATTTTATACCAGCCACGATTAACTTAACAACCAAGGACCCAGAATGTGATTTGGATTATGTACCCAATAAGGGCAGAGATGCTAGAATAAATATAGCAATCTCAAATTCATTTGGCTTTGGAGGCCAAAACTCAAGTATAATAATTAAAAGATTTATAAAATAGGGGCCTAGAGCCCTTTTTTTATACCTATAATTGATATTTTACTCTATTTCATTTTTTAAATCACAATTACTTTCATTAAGGCCCGGCGGGCCCAGCTAAAGCTTTGAACTTTATAATAGGCTTTTATTGATAAAATCTACCTTTGCCTTTATAATTATCATGTAGATTATTGTTTAAAGGATGTGACCTGCTTTAAATGACAAGGCTTGATAGGTCTGAAGACCCACTCTTAGGCGAGCTTTCAAAGGTACTTGCTTATGACTTTAAGGACAAGGACTTAATTAAAACAGCTATAACCCATACTTCTTTTGCAAATGAAGCACGTGGTAGGGTAGACCATAATGAGCGGCTTGAGTTTCTCGGAGACTCAGTGCTTAGCTTAAGCGTTAGTGAATTTATATATAAAACCTATCCCAAGCTACCTGAGGGATCTATGACCAAGTTAAGGGCAGGGGTAGTATCCGAGTTTACACTAGCAAAGATAGCAAAGTCCATGGGACTAGGCAAATATTTGAGGCTAGGTAAGGGCGAACAGATAAATGGAGGCAGACATAGGGATTCAATCCTGGCGGATGCTTTTGAAGCTATTATTGCTGCTATATACTTAGACGGTGGTTTAGAGCCTGCCAAAGAATTTGTTATAAGGCAGCTGGCAGATTCGATAAAAAGCCTTTCCAAAAGCGATGGTAGTTGGGATAGCAAGACCCTATTACAGGAACTACTTCAGGTCTCAAATAAGGCTGATATTAGGTATGAAATTATTGCAGAAGATGGCCCCGACCATAACAAGAGCTTTACAGCTCAAATCAGCAATAATGGCAAAATTATAGGGACGGGTCAAGGAAAAAGTAAAAAGGAAGCAGAGCAGATGGCAGCTTACAATGCTCTTAAAAAGATAAATGAAGAAGAATTTTAAAATTGTCCCAGTCTTTATACCTATGCTAGGCTGTAAGTTCAAGTGTGTGTTTTGTAACCAACATATTATTACAGGTCATAAGGATGCTGCATTTAAGCAAATTGAATCCCAGATAGAACAAGGTATGGCTCATATAAGCAAAGACAAACCCTGTGATGAGATCGCCTTTTTTGGAGGGAGCTTTACTTGTTTACCAGTAGCCTTTCAAAAGCAAGTCCTAGATTTGGCGAAGCCATATATAGATAAAGGCCTAGCAAAGGGAATTAGGATATCTACTAGACCAGACTATATTGATACAGCCAGTCTGGAATTACTAGAAGATGCCAATGTAACCACAATAGAGCTAGGTATACAGTCTACAAATGAAAGGGTTCTTTTTCATAGTGGTAGAGGGCATACGGTTTCCTGCATTTTTGACTCTGCTAGACTCATAAAGGATAAAGCTTTTAAGCTCGGTCTACAGATGATGGTAGGGCTCCCTAAGGACACAAGGGAAATCGCCATAAAAACAGCCAGCGATATAATAAGCCTAGAACCTAATTATGTGAGAATTTATCCGACACTAGTACTTAAGGGATCAAGTCTAGAAGAAATGCTAAAGACTGATGATTATAAGGCCATGTCATTAGAAGAAGCTATTGACCAAGTATGTCATCTAAAGATCATGTTTGATTACAATGGTATAAAGGTTATTAGGACTGGATTACAATCAAACGAAGACCTAGATTTAGGTAGAGGCTTGGCAGAGGGTCCCTATCATCCTGCCTTTGGTGAGCTTGTCGAAAGTCAGATATTATATAAGTGGTTTAAATACGCAATAGACCAGTTAATAGGAAAGGCTAGAGCTAAGATAGAGATAAACGTAAATCCAAAGGACCTATCTAAGGCAATAGGGCAAAGAAGGGCCAATTTAAGCAGGCTAAGACTTAAGTACCCAGCTAGCCAAATTACTATAGGGGCAAATGATTCTATAGAAAAAGAAGAAATCCTAATGATAGTTGGGCATGAGCAGCTTAAGATTACAAAGCTAGAGTTTTACGAGAATTATTTAAAGGCTAGTGGCTAAAAGGCTAAAGTCTATCTATTTAATACATAGAAACATATTACACAAGATCTAGGGGTGGATGGGTTGATATTAAAGAAACTTGAGATTTATGGATTTAAATCCTTTGCAGACAAGATTCATATGTCCTTTGATGGGGGGATAACTTCAATAGTTGGGCCAAATGGGAGTGGAAAGTCCAATATTGCAGATGCTATTAGGTGGGTTCTTGGAGAGCAAAGTGCTAGATCCCTTCGTGGTAATAAAATGGAGGATGTAATATTCTCAGGAACCCAGGTTAGAAAGCCCTTAGGTTACGCACAAGTTTCTATAACGCTCGACAATAGTGACTTTGTCCTGCCCTTGGAATATACAGAAGTGACAATTACACGTCGTGTTTTCCGTTCTGGAGAAAGTGAGTATTCTATAAATAAGAGTCCATGCAGGCTAAAGGATATAACAGAGCTTTTGATGGATACTGGTATAGGCAAGGAAGGCTATTCGATCATAGGTCAGGGTAGGATAGACGAAATACTAAGTAACCGGTCAGAAGACAGAAGATATATCTTTGAAGAAGCTGCAGGAATTGTAAAATATAAAAGTAGGCGAAATGAGGCTGAAAAGAAGTTAGACAAGACCCAGGAAAACCTTCTAAGGGTAGAGGATATTATTCAAGAACTTGAGCAACAACTAGAACCACTAAAGGAACAGTCTATAACAGCAAAGAAATATTTAAATCTGAGAGACCAGCTCAAGCATTTAGAAATTAATTTATTTCTCCACCAATATGAAAGACATAGTAAAAAAACCGAAAGTCTAAAAGAGCAAATAGACCTCCTATCAGATCAGATAAATAATAACAAAGCTGACTACAAAGAAAAAGAAAAGGTTAGAGACGTCAAGGCTCTTGAGATAAACAAAATCAAGGAGAAAATCGATGCTCTCCAGCAAGAACGTTATGAGCTTATCAATCAAATAGAGAGGATAAGGGGTGAGCAAAGACTTCACCAGGAAAAGCTTAGTCAAATTGAAAGAGATAATAATAGGCTAATGGATGAAACTGAGGCTGAAAATAAGGAGCTAGAAGAAAGGGATATAGAAATTAATTCTCTGACCCTTTTAATAGAGGAAAAAAAACAGGCCTTGAAGCTAAGTGAGGAGGACCTAAATGGCCTAGTTCAAAAGCTGGCTGAACTCGAAGCTGACCTTAAAGATAAGCAAGACATAGTTGATAAGTCTAAAGGTAATATAGTTCATGTACTAAACAAAATATCACAGGATAAGGAAAGCCTTACTAGGTATCAAACCATAAAAGGCAATTTGGACTCTAGGCTTGCAAAAATAAAGGAGCAAGTCCTAGAAAAGGAAAATAGTAAAGAAAAGCTTAATCAGGAACTAGATAGTTTACATAATAATATTATGTCTACTAAAGCAAAGGTTGACGAAAAAGAAAGCAAAAAGCAAGACATTATGCTTGAAATAAGCACCACTAAGCAGACCCTAGGCCAAATGGATAATGAAATCCAATTAAAGAGACAAGAGATAGAGGGACTCAGGTCTAGACACAAGCTATTAGAAGATATGCAAAAGGGCTATGAAGGCTACAACAAGAGTGTGAAAGATATACTCAGGGCTTGTAAAAGCAATCAAGACATGGCCAAGAGGGTTCAGGGGACACTTGCAAGTCTAATAGATGTACCAAAAAAGTATGAGCTAGCTATAGAAACTGTACTAGGGCAAAGCCTGCAACATATTGTTACAGACCAAGAGGAGGATGCTAAATACCTTATTGATTATCTAAAGAAAAACAAGCTTGGCCGTGCTACTTTTCTACCCATATCTTCAATAAGACCAAGAACACTAAACAAAAAGGAAGAGGGTGTATTAAAATACAAGGGTTGCCATGGTCTAGCTAGTGAATTTATAAAGTGTGACAAAAAATATAAGTTCATAGTAGACAACCTTTTAGGTAGAGTTATAATAGCAGATGATCTAGAAGAGGCCATAAGGATGGCCAGAGACCATTCTCATACATTTAGAATTGTAACCCTAGGAGGAGACCTTATAAATCCCGGTGGTTCTATGACCGGCGGTAGCAAGGCTGTGAAGGGCATTAGTCTACTTGGAAGAAAACGTGAGCTAAATGAGCTTACAAGTAAAATTAAAGATGAGACTAGCAAGCTGAAAAGTATACTTGAAAAGCAGGAGTCATTATATAAAAAGCACCGTCAGAATAAAGACCTACTAGAGGAGATAGAAAATTCACTAAGAGAAATTGTTCTAGACCTTACCAAGAGCCAGGAAATATACACCAATAGCCTTGCCCAGCGAAATCGACTAGACCTTGAGATTAGAGACTTGAATAATGAGGAGACCAGCATAAAACAAGACTTACAAGACCTAGAGAAACTAATTAGCGAAACTACTAATAGTCTGTCAAGGCTTGAAGAGGAAAACACTAGTATAAGCCAGGGAACTAAAAAGCTAGAGGATACTATAAAAGAACTAATAAATGAGAGAGATATAATTAACTCTAAGCTAGCAGACTCTAGGGTAATGCTTGCAACGGCTGAAGGAGACATAAAGGCTATAGATGATGAAATATCTAGGCTTAATAATGAAAAGAAGCGAAAGTTAGAGAGTGTAAAAAATAAAAAAGCCCTTTATGAGGCCAATATAAAAGAAAAAGACCAGCTAGTTGAAAGAATCAAGGACTATGATAAGGAAATAGAAACAGCCAATACTAAGGTCCTAGAGCTAGAAGGCCAGACTAAAACTCAAAGAGATGCCTATTTAGAGGGTGAAAAACTATTATTAGACTTAAACAATAGTATAAAATCCTGGAATCAGACTATAGAAGAGCTTACAAGCAAAAAGCACCAGTTTGAAGTACAGCTTTCTCGTATTGAAGCTGAGCTTGAGAATTTTCAAAACAATATATGGAATGAATATGAGATAACCTATAATAATGCTCTATTATTCAAGGATGAAAGTTTGTCTTATACAAGGATTAGGCAGGATATCCAAAGGTTAAAAACAAGCATTAGTGAACTTGGTAGTGTAAATGTAAACGCAGTTGAACAGTACAACAGAATAAATGAAAGGTATAGTTTCCTGACAAGTCAACGAGATGACCTTATTGCTGCCAAGGAAGACTTAGAGCTTGTGATAAAGGATATAACTTCAAGCATGGAAAAAAGATTTAGAAAGGAATTTGCTATAATAAATAAGCACTTTGGAGATACCTTTGCTGAGCTTTTTGGCGGTGGTAAGGCTGAACTTTTGCTAGAGGATGAGCAGGATATACTATCATGTGGTATTGAGATAATAGCTCAACCACCTGGTAAAAAACTGCAAAGCCTATCCCTACTTTCAGGTGGAGAAAAAGCGCTAACTGCAATAGCAATACTATTTGCAATACTACGTCATAAACCTTCACCCTTTTGTGTATTAGATGAGATAGATGCTGCCTTAGATGAGTCAAACGTCTACCAGTTTAGTAGCTTTATCCAAAATCTAAAGGACACACAATTTATTATTATAACCCACCGCAAAGGCACTATGGAGGCCAGTGATGTTATGTATGGTATAGCCATGGAGGAAAAGGGTATATCAAAATTAATATCTGTCAAGTTCGAAGATATGGTAAGCTAGGCTTAAAAGGGTTAAACTATATAATGGTTAGAGTATGGAGGCGTAAAAGTGGAAGAAAAGAAAAGCATATTTAAAAAGATGAAAGAGGGTCTTAGTAAAACACGAAAGGGTATTACAGGGAGGATAGATGAACTCCTAAGATACTATAGAGAAATTGATGATGATTTTTTTGATGACCTAGAGGAGACCCTTATTATCTCAGATATTGGATATGAAACTAGTAATAAAATTATAGAGGACCTAAGGAAACGGGTAAAAGATGAAAAAATCGGTAATGTAGACCAGATTAAAGCTATCTTAAAGGAGAATATTAGCCAGATCTTAGAAAAGGATAGCAAGGGACTAGATTTGCCATCACCTACTGTTATACTAGTAGTAGGTGTTAATGGGGTAGGTAAAACTACTACAATAGGCAAGCTTGCTAATATCCTAAGGTCCAATGGGAAAAAGGTTTTACTGGCAGCTGCTGATACCTTTAGGGCTGCGGCAGCAGAACAGCTTGAGATCTGGGCTAATAGGGCAGGTGTAGATATAGTACGCCACAATGAGGGAGCTGACCCGGCTGCTGTAGTTTACGATGCTATACAGGCAGCCAAATCTAGAGACAGGGATGTCCTTATCTGCGATACTGCAGGCCGACTGCACAATAAGAAAAACCTTATGAATGAGCTGGAAAAGATTAAAAGGGTTATTGACCGGGAAATGCCTGAAGCCCACAGAGAAGTCCTATTAATATTAGATGCGACTACTGGACAAAATGCCATAAGCCAGGCCTCAATGTTTAAGGATACTGTAGGTATAACAGGTATAGTTCTAACCAAACTCGATGGTACCGCCAAGGGTGGAGTTGTAATTGCGATAAAATCACAACTTGACATCCCCATTTACTATATAGGTGTTGGAGAACAGATGGACGATTTACAGCCCTTTGACCCTCAAGCTTTTGCAGAAGGATTATTTGAGTAGATAAGTGTTGACTATCTTATAAATACATAGTATAATTTCATCGTTAAGTATTTACCCTTGACGGCCATTTATAGGATAGTGATAATGATGGAAAAGCATAGTAGGTATACCCTTCTCCTAGATCTTTATGGAGAGTTACTTACAGAAAAACAGCGTAGCCTTATAGATCAATACTACAACTATGATCTATCAATGCAGGAAATCGCTGAAAATGAGGGCATTAGCAAGCAGGCTGTTTATGATTCTTTAAAACGGTCTGAGCAAAGCCTAATGAAAACCGAGGAAAAGCTAAAGCTACTTGAAAGACACTTGGCCATGGAAGAGGACTTTAAGAGCCTTTATAAAAAGCTTGATGCCATATGCCAGGAAAAGACTAAAGAGGCTTCAATCACGAGCCTTTGCGATATAAAAGATGAGCTAAAGCTTTTAATTAACAAATATACAGGAGGTTGATGTCTTGGCATTTGAAGGACTATCAAACAAGCTCCAATCCGCTTTAAAAAAGCTAACTGGTAAGGGTAAGCTCAATGAGAAAGACGTAAAGGCAGCTATGAGAGAGATTAGGATAGCTCTTCTAGAGGCAGATGTTAACTTTTTGGTAGTAAAAGATTTAATTAAAAAGATAACTGACAGGGCGGTTGGCCATGAAATCATGGAGAGCCTTACCCCAGGTCAGCAGGTAGTCAAGATAGTAAATGAAGAGTTAACCAAGCTAATGGGTGGTAGCCAAAGCAAGATAGCCACAGCCCCAAAGCCTCCAACGATAATCATGCTAGTAGGACTTCAGGGTGC
>DGFG01000146.1:0-14836 GCA_002391555.1 Firmicutes bacterium UBA3906 | reverse complement strand
AAGAGCCCTCTACTAGTGGCCTGTGATATATATAGGCCTGCTGCTATAAAGCAACTTCAACTAGTAGGAGAAAAAGTAGCTGTTCCTGTTTTTGAGCAGGGTCAAAAGGACCCGGTATCTGTCGCAGAGCAAGGGATCAAGTATGCCAAGGACCACCAACATGATTTAGTCATCATAGATACTGCAGGCCGACTTCATATTAACGAAGAGCTAATGGATGAGCTAAAGTCTATAAAAAAGACTGTAAAGCCCCATGAAATTATTTTGACAATCGATGCTATGACAGGACAAGATGCGGTAAATGTTGCAAAGTCCTTTAACGAAGACCTTGGTATTGATGGACTAATCCTAACCAAGCTTGATGGTGATACCAGAGGTGGAGCAGCTTTATCAGCCAGGGCAGTAACTGGCAAGCCAATAAAGTTTTCAGGAATAGGCGAAAAGCTCGAAGACCTAGAGGTATTTCACCCTGATAGGATGGCATCTAGAATACTAGGTATGGGCGATGTCCTTACAATAATAGAAAAGGCCCAGGCTAATATAGACCTAAAAAAAGCCCAAGAACTAGAAAAAAAGCTTAGGACTCAGACCTTTACCATGGATGACTACCTAGAGCAGCTAGAACAGGTACAAAAAATGGGCTCCATAAATGATATTTTAGCAATGCTACCTGGTGCAGGGGCAAAAAAGCTAAAAGGCTTAAAGATGGATGAAAAACAGATACCACGAACCCAGGCTATTATAAGATCAATGACCAAGCAGGAGAGGACCAATCCATCCATTATAAATGCTAGTCGAAGAAAAAGGATAGCCCGCGGTAGTGGCACCCGTATACAGGATGTTAACCTATTACTAAAGTCTTATGACGAGTTAAAAAGACTTATGAAGCAGATGACAGGTGGAAAAGGAATGAAAAGAGGTAGATTTAACCTACCCTTTATGTAAGCCCTTAACGGTAAACAACCGATTATGGATATATACTAAAGCAGTGGAGGTGAATTAAATGGCAGTTAAGATCAGACTAAAAAGAATGGGAGCAAAGAAAAAACCATTTTATCGTGTAGTTGTTGCTGACTCCCGTTATCCCAGAGATGGTAGATTTATAGAGGAGATTGGTTATTACAACCCAAACACCGATCCTTCCGATGTAAAAATTGATGCCGACAAGGCAAAGGAATGGTTGAGCAAGGGTGCACAGCCAACCGATACCGTAAGAGCGCTCTTAAAGAAAAACGGCGTTCTATAGGAGGTTTTTTAAATGGTTGAATTACTAGAATATATTGCAAAATCCCTAGTTGACAACCCTGATCAGGTAGAGGTAGAGCAAGTCGAAGAAGAAGACATCATAAGGCTAGAGCTCAGGGTTGCCCAAGAAGATATGGGGAAAGTAATAGGAAAACAAGGCCGTATTGCAAAGGCTATTAGGACTGTTATAAAGGCAGCAACGGCCAAGGAAAAGAAAAAAGTAATTGTAGAAATTATCTAAGGGTTGGGGATACTCAATCCTTTTTTCTTTAAAGGAGAAGGTAGAGATGATGACCTATTTATCTATAGGTTTGGTCCTAAAGCCTCAAGGCTTAAAGGGTGAGCTAAAGGTAAAGCCTTTAACAGAAGACCCTAAACGTTTTGATAGACTAGACTATGTTCTTATAAAAGACGAGTCAAAAAAAGATAATGTATATATAGAACATAAGATAGAAAGATCAAGACACAGCAAGGGCTTTGTCTATCTAAAGCTTGAACAGATAGATTCTATAGAAGATGCTGAAATTCTTAGAAACCAATACCTATGGATACCACGAGAGCTTGCTATTAAACTATCTGAGGATACCTTTTTTATAGGTGATATAATAGGATGCACAGTAGTTACTATAGAAGGCAAATCATTAGGTCAGGTAAGCAATGTTATCAAAACAGGTAGTAACGATGTATATGAGATAAAATCTAATGGGGGACAGCTACTATTACCAGCTATAAAAAAGGTAGTAAAAGAAGTAGATATAAATGCAGCTAGGATTGTGGTCGATCTTACAGATATGAAGGGATTGTTAGATGATGAGGATTGATATACTAACACTATTCCCAGAACTATTTAAACCCTTTATTTCCACGAGTATTATGGGAAGGGCTATAGATAACAATTTAGTCAATATAAATACCCATAATATACGAGACTTTGCAAAGAATAAACACAGGCAGGTTGACGACTACCCATATGGAGGGGGTGCTGGCATGGTTATGGCAGTACAACCACTCTATGATGCCCTTGACCATGTAATTGGGCTACATGATTTAAAGCCTACAATTATATATTTATCACCCCAAGGCAGGGTACTAGACCAAGCAATGGTAGCAGACTATTCAAGACATACAAATATCATCTTGTTATGTGGCCATTATGAAGGTATAGACCAAAGGGTAATAGATAAATATGTTGACCAGGAGATTTCTATAGGTGACTATGTTTTAACAGGCGGAGAACTAGCGGCCATGGTATTTGTAGACTCAGTAACCAGACTTATACCTGGAGTTTTAGGCAGTTCAGATTCAATCTTAGAAGAATCTCATACCAACCATCTACTTGAATACCCCCACTATACTAGACCTAGCAATTACAAGGGTGATAAGGTCCCTGAGGTCCTCTTATCAGGAAACCACAAGGAAATTGACAGGTGGAGGAGAACACAGAGCCTAAAAAACACCCTAATAAAAAGACCAGATATGCTTAGCAAAGCAGAGCTTAGTGATGAGGATCAAATGCTATTAAAAGAACTAAAAGAACATAAATAAATACTTATTGCACGCTTAAATATCATGTGGTATAATCAAGCGTATGATTACGAGCGGTCCGCTTTCCTTGATAAAGGTTATGAACGCTTTTGAGAAGGAGGTTGAGGAACCTATGGATATTATCAGAACATTAGAAAAAGAACAGATGAGAACAGATCTACCAGATTTCGCAATTGGAGACACAGTAAGAGTCTTTGTAAAGGTTGTAGAGGGTAGCCGTGAGAGACTTCAGGCCTTTGAGGGTCTAGTCTTAAAGCGAAATGGTGGCGGTATCAGTGAGACCTTTACAGTTAGAAGGTTATCTTATGGTATCGGAGTAGAGAGAACATTTCCCTTACATTCTCCAAGGATAAACCGTATTGAAATCGTACGTAGGGGTAAGGCAAGGAGAGCAAGACTATTTTATATCCGCGATAGAGTTGGTAAAGCGGCAAAAGTTAAAGAAAAAAGACTATAGTCAAAATGTATGGGACTGCTTAATCGGTCCCATATTATTTTTATAGGCAATAGCTAAAAAGCATGCTATTTAATCTTGTTCTAATCTAAGAAGGCTAATAATGAATTGCCCACTATGAAACTTCACTATAGAAATGGGGTGTTACTTTGAATATTAACTGGTATCCAGGTCATATGGCAAAGGCAAGGCAAATGATGGTGGAAAACCTTAAGCTAGTAGACATGGTTATCGAGCTAGTAGATGCAAGGACACCTGAGTCAAGCTTAAACCCTGATTTTGAGCAGCTTTATCAAAACAAGATAAGAGTTATAGTACTAAATAAAAAGGACTATGCTGATAATAAAAAGACTCAACTATGGCTAGAGCATTTCACCAGTCAAGGAATCAATATTTATACTGTAAATGCCCTAGATAGTAAAGATGTAAGGTACTTAAAGAACAAACTCTTCGAGTTAGCAGATAAAAAACGAAATGAAATAAAAAAACGCAAGGGTATAAATAAAACTATAAGGGCTATGGTTGTAGGTATCCCAAATGTAGGCAAATCAACCTTAATAAATAGCATAGCAGGTAGAGCAAAGGCGAAAACAGGTGACAAACCAGGTGTCACAAGGTCAAAGCAATGGGTAAAGATAGGACCTTACTTTGAGCTTATGGATACTCCTGGTATGCTTTGGCCAAAGCTTGATAATAAAACAATAGGGCTCCACCTCTCTTATATAGGGTCTATTCGAGAAGAAATACTAGACCCAGTAAAGCTGGCTGTTAACCTACTTGAGGAAGTCAAGACCCTATATCCAGATGCCCTAAAGACAAGATTTAAGTTAGAAGATACAAATCTACCCGGCTATGACTTATTAGAACTTATAGCTACAAATAGGGGTATGCTAATGGCTGGTAACAAAATAGACACAGAAAGGTGTGCTACCACCATACTAAGAGAGTTTAGAACTGGACTTATTGGTGATATCACACTTGAATTACCCCAAGAAAGTAGCTAGGACAGGGTAGAAGATAAATCATAATTAGAAAATAAATAGTGTATAAGAACACCCCTCCCACAATAATAAAGGATATTTGAAAAAGGTATCGAATATCTAGAATAAACGGAGGGGTCTTGTGTGTTAAATGACTTAACAATTAAGCAAATCCAAGAATTGGTAGACGAAGAGGGTTTAAATGAGGATTTACTAAATAAACTAAAACAAGATCCAAGAAAAGGTGTTAAAAGGATTTTACAAAATGCAATTATAAAAGAAGAGACTATACAAAAAGCTAGAGAAAAATCAATTCAGCTAATGAGCTTTGAAAATAAGATCTGGGCCAAGGGCTATGAGTATATAGGAGGCATTGATGAAGCAGGCCGTGGGCCATTAGCTGGACCCTTGGTATCAGCCTGTGTAATACTACCAAAAGGACTTGTTATTGAGGGTATAGATGATTCAAAAAAGCTCTCAGCAAGCAAACGTCAATTTTTCTATAATATGATCAAAGACAAGGCTATCTCAATCGGCCTAGCCATTATAGACCCTACTAGGATAGATGAGATCAATATCTACAAGGCCACATTAGAGGCTATGCAAGAGGCAGTTTATGCCTGTAATACAAGACCTCAATACCTGCTTATAGATGCTATGGAACTAGATAATGTGCCTATACCACAAGAATCTATCATATCCGGTGATTCAAGGTCCCAGTCAATAGCTGCAGCATCTATAATAGCAAAGGTTACAAGGGACAGGATTATGAATGAACTTTCAATAATCTACCCCGAATATGGATTTGAAAAGCACAAGGGTTATGGAACAAAGGCTCACATAGAAGCTATTAAAAAACTTGGTCTAGCTCCAGTACATCGCCGTAGCTTCACAGGAAAATTCGCCTAATCTGGAGGATTTAAATGCTGGCAAAGGTTAAAAGTACAGGTCTATTTGGAATAAAGGGATATATTATTGATATAGAGGTTGATATATCAAATGGATTACCAAGCTTTGATATAGTTGGCCTAGCCGATACTGCTGTAAAAGAATCAAGAGAACGTGTACGGGCTGCAATAAAAAATTCTGGCTTTAACTTTCCAGTAAAGCGTTTAACCGTTAACATGGCACCCGGAGACACAAAAAAAGAAGGGTCTGCCTATGATCTAGCTATAGCTGTAGGTATATTAATGGCAACTGGTCAGATAGAAAAAGATAATAGCTTAGATCCAATTTTTTTAGGAGAACTATCACTAGATGGTTCAATTCGACCTGTAAGTGGTGTACTCCCCATGCTTTTATCGGTTTCTGATAGGGAAAGTCAGGTGGTATTACCAACAGAAAATGCTGCAGAAGGCAGCCATGTTAAAGGTATGTCCATATTTACCTTCAAAAACCTAATAGAACTAGTAAACAGCATAAATAGTCAGCAAGAGCTTGTACCATATACTATAGGAAAACATTTTAACAAGAAAAAAGAAAGCAAAAAAGTATTAGATTATATAGATGTAAAGGGGCAAGAGGCAGCCAAAAGAGCCCTAAAAATAGCAGCAGCAGGTGGCCATAACCTCCTTATGATAGGCAGTCCTGGTACTGGCAAGACCATGCTAGCAAAAAGACTACCAACTATACTACCAGACCTTGATTATTCAGAAGCTCTTGAGATAACGAAAATTTATAGTGCGGCAGGTGTCCTTGATACTGCTAGGGGCCTAGTAGAAGAAAGGCCCTTTAGGGCACCTCATCATACCATTTCAAATGTAGCCCTTGTAGGCGGGGGACAAGTGCCAAAGCCTGGTCAGATTAGCCTAGCTCATCATGGCGTATTATTCTTAGATGAGCTTCCCGAATATAAAAGAGATGTACTAGAGGTCCTAAGACAACCCCTTGAAGATGGTCAGATTGTAGTATCTAGGGCTAGTGGCACAGCAGTCTTTCCTGCAAAGTTTATGCTAATTGCCAGTATGAATCCCTGTCCTTGTGGCTACTTTGGAGACCCAAACAAGGAGTGTACCTGTACACCAGGTCGCATCAGTAGATACCTGAGCAAAATATCAGGACCCTTGCTTGATAGGTTTGATATACATTTAGAGGTCAGTCCAATTCCCTTTGATAAACTAACTAGCCAAAGAAATGGAGAATCTTCAAGTCAAATGAAGGAATTCGTGAATAGGGCTAGAAATATACAATTAGAAAGGTATAAAGATCAGGGTATATACAACAATGCGCAGCTTAGCTCTAAAAACATAGAAAAGTATTGTAGCCTTACTCCTAGTCAAATTAAAATGATAAAAGCTGCTTTCAAAGCCCTATCTCTTAGCGCAAGAGCCTATGATCGGATACTTAAGCTAGCAAGAACCATTGCAGATTTGGATGGTTTATACAAAATTCAGGACCATCATTTAGCAGAAGCTATACAATATAGGAGTCTAGATAGGGAGTATTGGACCTAAAATATAAATTATATCAATACATTGTAAATGCCTATTGTAATCCTTGGAAAAATGTATTATTATATATACACAAGATATCATAGGTGTTTTGCCTAATTATCTAAAAATAGACAAATACATTAAATAATATATAAAACTAAAAGGCTGTTTCGTAGCCAAGGGTATAACTTACAGCAGTTAGATATAAAAAATAGCAAAGGGGAATGACTATGAGGCTATTTAGATCCATTGAAGACAATACCAACAAAATCAAAAATGAGGAACCAGCTGCTAGGCAAAAACACAAGCACGATTTTCTTGTAGTTGATGACTCCAAGTTTTCAAGGAGTATATTAACTGACATTTTAAGAAATGAGGGCTACAATATAGTTGGAGAAGCTGGGGATGGTTTCGAAGCGATAGAGCTGGCGAAAGAAAAAAGGCCGAACTTTATCTTTATGGATATAACTATGCCTAATATGGACGGACTAACAGCCGCCAAGGAGATAATCAAAGAAAACCCCGATGTTAATATTATCATGTGTTCTGCCCTAAGCCAAAAGAAAATCATCGTAGAGGCTATCAAGGCAGGTGCCAAGGATTTTGTTATAAAGCCCTATAAAAAAGAAAACATCATAAATGTTGTAGACCTACATATGGAAGCTGACAAAAAGGGCCAAGTTATTCCATTTAGGAGCGACAACCACCTTAAAAAGGTCAAAAAGGACTACGAACCCTCTACTGCTCAAATCAAAGATGAGGAAAATCTCAGCCTAGATGATATGATTTCAAAAGAAATAGATATCATTTTCGAAACCTACCAAAATGATGAGGACAGGGTAGAGCTAGTTGATGATCCTGCCTTAGAACCAGTAGGACAGGTTACAAGTGAAGCAAGCCTAGATATCGTACAAGATAAAGAGGAAGAGGCAATAGCCTTAGTAGAAGCAGAAGACCAAGTTGAGACCTTAAATATTGGAGATACATCACTAGAAACAACCGATTTAAGTGATCAAACTCCTATTTTAGAGGCAGACAACCTTATCACTACTAATGCTGAGCTTGAAACAGTTGATCAAGTAGAGAGCCTAGAAACACTAGATATTCAAGTAGAAGACTCAATTGGCGAAGACAAGCTTATGGCAGGAAAGACAGAGGAGACACTTGATAAGTTCGATAAATTTCTCGAAAACTTTACCCTTGCTGCAGATACACCTAGTCTAGAAGTTCTAGATGAAAGCCTAGAAGCCTCATTAGAAGACGAAGAAGAACCTACTCTAGCCATAAATGATGATGCCACCTATACCAGCTTCTTGCTTGGAGACCTGGCTGACCAAGATTCTACAACAGACCTTATAGATACACAGGCCCAAGGGGAAGACAAGGTCGAGGCTAGTCTAGTAGAAGCTGAACCTGTACTTGAGCTAACTGAGCCTATTGTTGACTTGTCTGAGCCTGTAGAGGCTGAAATAGAGATAGACAATGAGCTATTAGAGTCAAAAGACAACCAAGAAGCTGAACTAGAAATACTAGATGCAGATGACAGTGAGCTGCCAGCTATAGACTTAGTAGAAGATACAGAGGCCCATAAAGAAATAGAACAGATCCAGGATACAATAGTAGAAGAACTAGATAGCCAGGATACTGTAGAGCTTACTGATATCTCTATCGAACAAGCTCCGGCTGACCATGAAGCTACACTCGCACAAACTGTAGAAGCTACGGATAATGAAGTTGCCACAAGCCTTGTTGGTAAAACTCAAGAAGTAACAGCAAGGTCAAAGGTTAACCTTAGAGTCAACCGTATAGCAGCAAGTCAGCTCGCAAGCAACCAAGAAGAAATGGAACTAGAGCTAGACTTTGACTTCGATACTCTCTACAACCTACTAGGTGCATACATTTGCATAGATAATAGATTCAGAAGCGAAAATATGCAGTTTGCAATAAAGGGCAAGGTCAAAAGCAAAAAAAGGCTCTATACAAATAGCCTAAAAGAAGACAAGGAATCAAGATCAATCTCACTACTTAATGTATATAGAAAGGATATATTCAAAAAGCAAACAAAAGAAGAAGAATCGGACGAAAGCCTGATGATAGCCATAACTAACCTTGTAAGGTCAAAGGGTACACGTATTCTAGGTAACAATAGATTTACTATTTAATACATTAATACTTATACCAGGGTCAAGGAGGACAAAATAGATGAGCAAATACACTCTTAACAAACACCTATTAGAAGGCCTTAGCAAGTTTGCAGACAAGAAAAATGAGATATCGCCCTTTTCGTCCTTACTAGAAAGAGAGTTAAAAGCGGATGAAATAAAGCACCTAACAAATATGGGAGTATTAAACGAAGAAGGACTAGCCAGCCAGGACTTTAGCACTATTATGTCCTGCATAAGCCAGCCACATGCGGTAGTAAAGCTACAATTTACAGGTGGAGTAGGTCTATACCAGCACAATATTTACTATAACCAGACCTATGATAATAGTGTCTCAATAACCTTGCTATCAGATGAAGCTATCTTGACTGATGAGGTAGATTCAACCAGTATACTAGATACCTTGACTCAGTTTATTGGTAGGAGCAATCTAAAAAGTCTAGACTTTGATTGTGAATTTGACACAGAAGAAGCCCTTGTTATTGCAGCAATTATAGATCTAGAGAGAAAGCTTTGCCTTAGATCATTAATAGATGAGATACCCTATGACCAAAACCTATACGGCTATAACAAAATTTGGAGATCAATAAATAGCACTAGTACAAGCATTCAGTGGTTTGTACATATAGTAAATGAGGTACTAGGAGAATATACTACCCTAAATTACCGGCAGGTACAAGACGCCCTTGAAAGGTTAGTTCCAAAGGGCTTGTTAAAGCAGAAAAACGGTCTATATCAATTAACAGATGATTTAGTCTTCCTAGCCAACAGGATGATTATAAATGACAATATTATCTCTGTTTCTGCCATGAAGCAAATTGGACAAGATGTTGTAGCAACTGGCTTTAGCTGCGTACAGGCAGGTATACATGACCTTGTATACCTAGACTACAATGGAGATGATATTACATTTAAGACCCTATCTAGTGAAGAACTGATTAGTAATATAGACTTTTTTATAACCAACAAGGATTACTTCGACAAATTAACTGTCTGATAAAATATATAAGGTAACTTGGGGGTGTGAACAACGGTTAAGAAAAGGAAAAGACTAGGGGACTTACTATTAGAAACGGGAATAATCAACGAAGCACAATTAGCAAAGGCTATTGAAATCCAAAAGGAACAGGGCGGAAGGCTCGGGTCCATTTTAGTAAAAAATGACCTAGCAGATGAAAGACAGCTTATGGAGGTACTTGAATTCCAGCTAGGTATCCCGTTTATAGATCTAGGTAATGTACATATAGATTCACAGATGAAAAGTGTAGTTCCCTACCAACTAGCGGACAAATATAATGTTGTACCAGTAAAAATAGAGAACGAGTTATTATATGTAGCAATGGAGGACCCTCTTGACTTTATAGCAATAGAGGATTTAAAGCTTGTAACAAACCTTGATATAGCACCTGTTATTTCGTACCAAGACTCCATAGCTGCTGCTATAAATGAATTGTATGGTAGTGAAGAGACTGACAGGGCCATAAAGGAGTTTCAAAAGGAGTCAGGCCATAGCTTTGATGTAGACCTAGAAAAGGAACAGCAGCTAGAGGTAGACAGTGCTCCTATAGTAAGGCTAGTCCACTCCATAATTGAGCAGGCTGTACTCGAGGGTGCAAGTGATATTCATATAGAGCCTATGGAACATGAGGTAAGGGTACGCTACAGGATAGATGGCAAGCTCCAACAGTTTCAGACAATACCAAAAGGAGCCCAATCAGCAGTTGTAACCCGTGTAAAGATAATTTCTGGCTTAAATATTGCCGAAAAAAGGGTACCCCAGGACGGTCGCTGTGATGTTACTATACGGGACAAGGAGCTAAACCTACGTGTCTCAACACTGCCTACAGTACACGGGGAAAAAGCTGTTATCCGTATCCTAGACAAGTCAAGTTTCCTCCTACCAAAGGAAAAGCTTGGCTTTACAGAGGCCAACCTTGCAAAGTTTGACAAGCTACTACTAAACCCGCATGGCATTATACTTATAACAGGGCCTACAGGTAGTGGTAAGTCAACAACCCTTTATACAATGCTAAGTGAGCTAAACAAGGTAACTGAAAATATAGTTACAGTAGAGGACCCGGTTGAGTATGTAATAGCTGGCTTAAACCAGGTCCAGGTTAATGTCAAGGCAGGCTTAACCTTTGCAGGAGCCCTAAGGTCCTTCCTAAGGCAAGACCCTGACATTATAATGCTAGGTGAGATTAGGGACTCAGAGACAGCGGATATCGCCCTAAGAGCTGCTATTACAGGCCATTTGGTACTCAGTACTCTACACACCAACGATGCTGTTAGCTCGATATCTAGATTAGTAGATATGGGTATAGAGCCCTATATGGTGGCAGTTTCACTAGTAGGTGTCATATCTCAAAGACTAGTTAGAAGGCTCTGTACAAGATGTGCAGAAGAGTACACTCCAGAGGCCCACGAGCTAGAGCTATTAGGTATAGAGAGAAATGGTACAAGCTTTAAAAGACCTGTTGGCTGTAGCTATTGCAATAACGTGGGCTACAAGGGCAGGCTAGCGGTTCATGAGGTTTTAGTTATTGATAACAACCACAGAGAAATGATAAGTAGAGATGCAAGCGTTAGGGAGCTTACAGAATACTCACTTAAAAATGGCATGACTACTCTTCAGGAAGAATGCATCAGACTATTAGACCAGAAAATCACATCAGTTGAAGAGGTACTTAGCGTAGCATACTCACAAAATTAGATCTGAAAGGGGTATTATATGGCCATCAAAAAGCTGCTTGAGAGGGCAACGGAGCTAAAGGCATCCGATATACATATTACAGTAGGTGTCCCTTGCACTTATAGAATCCATGGCAAACTAGTCTATGCTGACAATAATATCTTACTTCCAGAGGACACAAAAAGGCTAGTTAGACAGCTTTGTAATGACACCCAGTTTGAAATTTTAAATAAAAAAGGCGAGATAGATTTCTCTTATTCTATGCCTGGTATGCAGCGATATAGGGTAAACGCTTATAGACAACGAAATAGCTATAGTGCAGCCCTGAGAATTGTTGGTTCAAAGATACCTGCCTTCGAAGAGCTAGGCCTACCCTCAGTTGTACGAGATCTTTCCCTAGTTAGCAGGGGCATTATACTAGTAACTGGTCCAACTGGTAGTGGTAAATCAACTACACTTGCTAGTATGATTGATTACATTAATAATAATCTTGACAGACATATAATTACCATCGAAGACCCTATTGAGTATTTGCACAGACACCGCAAGTCCATAGTCAACCAAAGGGAAGTAGGTAGTGATACCATTTCCTTTGCCAATGCACTAAGGGCGGCCCTAAGGCAAGACCCCGACATTATACTAATAGGTGAGATGAGAGACTTAGAAACTATCTCTACTGCTCTAACTGCTGCGGAGACAGGTCACTTGGTTCTAAGTACCCTACATACAGTAGGAGCTACCAAGACCATAGACAGGATAATTGACGCCTTTCCACCTCACCAGCAGCAACAGGTGAGGGTCCAGCTATCCATGCTACTTCAGGCGGTTGTTTCCCAGCAGCTATTAACAAGACGTGACGGAAATGGCCGAGTAGTTGCTGTTGAGACAATGATTGTAAACTCTGCCATAAGAAATATAATTAGAGAAGCAAAGGTCCATCAAATAAACAACGTAATCCAAACCAGTGCTAGCAAAGGCATGATGCTGATGGACGACGCCCTAGCAGAACTTTACAACAAACAACTAATTTCAAGAGAAGACGCACTTATGTATAGTGTTGATCAAGAATACATGAAAAAGAAAATCCTTTAATGATTTATAGAGAGGGTGATTCTAATTCCTAAGTTTCAGTACAAGGCAGTAGACTCTTCTGGCCGCGTTATTGAAGGTGTCTACGAAGCGATCAGCAAGGATGCCGTTGCTGATATGATAAGACAAAAAAACTTCTTTCAGCTAGAGATTAAGGAGCTCCAGGGGCAAAAAGACCTAAAGGAACTATCTATATTTGCCAAAATATCAACCAAGGATATCTCCCTATTTTGCAGGCAGTTTGCTTCAATCCTAAGGTCGGGTGTAACCTTGGTCCAGGGCCTTGAAATGCTAAGCCAGCAAACCGAAAACAAGACCCTTAAGAAAGCACTAGTAAACATGCACGAGGAAGTACAAAAGGGTAACTCCTTATCTGATGCTATGAGGCTCCATGAGGACAAGCTTCCACCCATGCTTATAAACATGATTGAGGCAGGAGAGGTTTCCGGTACCCTAGATGAGACCCTAGAGACCATGGCCACACACTATGAAAAGGATTACAAGCTCAAAGCCAAGGTCAAGGGGGCCATGACCTACCCAATTGTAATAATGGTAGTTGCTATTGCAGTTGTAGTACTCCTACTAATCATGGTTGTGCCGATGTTTGTTGATATGTTTTCTGGCTTTGGTGCAGACCTACCAGGACCTACCAAACTACTTATATCTTTAAGTGATGGGCTACAAAAAAACGGACTTGTAATCCTACTTATTCTAGTTATGTCTGCCATCATGTTTAAAATCTACTTTTCTACAGACAATGGTAAGGCCACTATGCACAGACTTTTCCTAAGACTTCCTTTGATAGGAAAGCTACAGATCAAAGTCTTTACTGCTAGGATAGCAAGAACACTAGGTACACTGATGAGAACAGGGGTAGATATTACCAGATCTATAAATTTAACTTCCAAGACTATAAATAACACTATAGTAAATAGGGGACTAATGGATGTAGAAGCCCAGGTAAACCAGGGACGAAGCCTATACGGTCCTATTAAAGACTTAAATATGTTTCCTCCTATGCTAGAAAATATGATTATGCTAGGAGAAGAATCAGGTACCTTAGAGGACATGCTAGTTAGAACAGCCGATTTTTATGAAGAAGAGGTACAAAGGGAGATAGACAAGCTAACATCCTTGCTAGAGCCTATTATAATTGTATTTTTAGGAGGTATGATAGCCTTTATCGTACTATCCATAATGCTACCCATGTTTGATATGATGCAACATGTTCAATAAATTAGGGGGTGATTGAAGGAAAATTAAAAAATTTGTAGAAGTCTATTACAAACAGGAACCAAAATATTATAAATGGAGGAGTGTACAAAATGAAAAAGAACAATAAAAGAAAGAACCAAAAGGGTTTTACCCTAATTGAACTTATCGTTGTAATTGCCATCCTAGGCATACTTGCAGCGATAGCTATCCCAAGGTTGGCAGGCTTTACTGACAGGGCAAATAAATCAGCTGCAGCTACAGAGGCAAGAACGATTCTTACAGCCTACTCAACCTTAGTAGCAGAGAATCCAAATGTGGATTTAGCTGCTGTTGACCCCGATGATCTTAAGGCATTAACAGGTGATAATATAGATGTCAGCAAAATAACCGAACAAAAAAATATTGATGGAAAGATATCTTTCACCTATGAAAGAAGTGGTTGGTTCGTTAAATGTGAAGATGGGCAACTTAAAGATCCTTCAGAAAAATCATAAAGAGTGTTTACTTGTAGATCTACAAAAAGCCAATTCCTAGCGGATTGGCTTTCTTTTTAGATACTAAGAATTAAGTAAATAATTATTAAAGAGAACAGATATGAAAATAGTAAATATTTTAGTAAAACAATTAAATACCGCTAAATCAAAGATAAAGAACACATATAGTATTTGTGATCTAATCTTGTCGATTCCACATAATGTATTTGCAAAAACTATCTATATTATAATCCTTCTTTGGCTATATACACCTATCATAATGATGGTCTATAGTGTTTTTCTTAAGAATACGGACCAGTCCCTGATTTTACTTAATAGTGGCTTAGTTACAATAGAATGGTTTACCAGGCTTCAACAGTTAGGACTTTTAAGTCTTATTGTAGTTGTATTGTTTATTATAAAAGTCTTACTTAAAAAGAAAGAGGCTAGTTTAATTGATTTTATAATAAAGATTAAAAGAAATCTTTCATTTGTATTATTTTTTCTCCTACTTTTAATGAGCATAATTTCTGTCTCTTATACACATCT
>DGFG01000007.1 GCA_002391555.1 Firmicutes bacterium UBA3906 | reverse complement strand
CCCGGGGCCTTGCCTTGGCAGATTCGCTTGTAGAAGACCTAAAGGCCCAATATGGTAGGGAATCAATTATTGATAGAAGCATAATTTTTAAAGAAACAAGAGGCAATGACAAAGCTTTTACTGATACTAGTCAAATAGAAAGTGCAATAAGGGATGTACTTACTGTAAAATCTAATGCATATGCCTTGCTGATTGAAGATAAGCTAGTTTTCTATGTTGAAGATCAGACTATAGCAGAGCAGGCCCTTGAGCAGCTAAAGGATGATCTTGTCCAAAGTCTAAATCTAAAAGAGGATACACAGCTAGAGGATGTTTATTTTAAAGAAAAAATTAACTTTGAAGAAGAGATAATAGAAGTAGAAAAAATATTAAGTCTAGATAAAGCTTTTTTAAAATTAAATAGTAGTCTTGATGCTGATGGTGATCCTTTTTTGCTAACGATAATTACCAAGGAAAGGATGACCTTAGCAGAAAACCTTGACTACGAAACTGAAACACGCATAAATGATAATCTTGACTATGGTAAAAGCAGAATAGTACAAGCAGGAGAAATGGGAAGAAAGAACTCCCAATATCTAATCTATAGAGAAAATGGTATTGAGCTAAATAGGGAAAAGATAAGTGAAACTATTGAAAAAGAACCAGTTAAAAAAATAGTAGAAAAGGGTACTAGGCTAAGTAGCAGAGCTTCAAATATTAATTATAGTGGACCGGTTACAGGGACTGATATTGTAAATGTCGCCTTAAAGCAATTAGGAAAGCCTTATGTTCGTGCTGGCCATTCTCCCTCGGTGGGCTTTGATTGCTCTGGTCTAGTTTGGTATGTATACAAGCTACATTTTGGTATAGATATCAAGCATAGGACAGCAAAAGGTCTAGCAACAATAGGTACACCTGTTTCAAAAGGTGAATGGTTACCAGGCGATATAATTCTGCTCACATCATCTGGCTCTGCCAAGACTAATGGAGTAGGTCATGTAGGGATTTACGTAGGAGATTACAATGGACAAAAGGATGCCTTTATTCATGCTAGAGGTAGCAGTAGAAATCCTAAAAAGGTTGAGATTGGATATCTGACAACAAAAAATCATCAGCTAAGATACAAGGGAGCCAGGCGGATAATAGAGTAGTTAATAGCTAATATAGATGATATATACTGTATTAATACGACAAGATATAATGTCTAATAACTTATATCTTGTTTTTTTAACTAAAAATCTTAACAGTTGCTGGTGGACCAAGATTTTTCTATGACCCTAAACAGACGGTTTTACTAGTAGGCAAACCCTAGTAGCCTACTCTTATCTTTTGCTTAATCGTGGTTAGCAGTATTTGTGTTATAATATATAGTAACGACTTTATAAAAACAATTAGAGAGGTAACATAGATGACAAAAAAGATAAAGGCCATAAAGATGTTAAAGAAGATAGAAAAACGTTACTTTCTAATTTTACTTTTTCCCCTTGGATATATCATTAACCTCCTATCAAGATCAAACAGGTTAGCTACAGAAAAGTACTATTCCAATTTCATTTATAGGGGTATAAGCTGGCTACTGGGAAAGATAACAGGGCTCCTGCCAATTTCACTAGTTGAACTATTATTTATATCACTATTAATTTTTGTCCCTATAATATTTGTTTTTTTTATAATTAAGCTAATAAAAGGAAGGGAGAAACGCTTAAAGCTCATAGTTAAAGGCCTCTTGAATATTGCCCTTGCTATAAGTATCATCTATTTTTCCTTTATAGCAATGTGGGGATTAAACTATAATAGGCTCACTTTGGGGGAGATAATGGGTTTAGAGGTAAAACCATCATCTGTAAAGGAACTAAGAGACCTTACTGAGGACTTAGCTAGAAAAGTAAATAGCTTAAGGCCCTTAGTTGAGGAGAATGAATCAGGGGTAATGGTTCCCTTTGGTGGATATAAAGGGGGCTTTAAGCGCTATAAGGAGGGCTACAAGGCGGTAGCAGAGTATCACCCAGAGCTAGGAGGAGTGGTTAGCAGGGCAAAGCCTATCTTGTCATCAAAGCTTTACGCTTATACAGGTATATGGGGCATATATAGTCCCTTTACAGTAGAATCAAATGTAAATATGGAAATACCTACTCCTATGTTTTTGTCAACTATGATGCATGAGCTAGCCCATCAGGCAGGTTTTGCTAGGGAGGACGAGGCAAACTATATAGCCTTTATAACATGTATTAACCACCCAGACCCTGATTTTCAATACTCAGGCTATTTATTAGGTCTTAATTATTCACTAAATGCCCTATATGCTCAGGACAGTAAGGCATACAAGATTATTTTTGAACAGTTAGACAAAGGGGTAAAGCTAGACCTTTACGAGAACAATAATTACCATGACAAGTATTCTGGAAAGCTTAGTAAGGCTACTAGTAAAACAAATGATGCATTTTTAAAGGCAAATGACCAAGAGGATGGAGAGAAAAGCTACGGTAGGATGCTAGATCTAATGTTAGCTGAATATAGGCAAAAAAATAATAAATAAGCTTAAATAGATTGGAGTTAGTATATGGCAAAATCAATAGTTGGAAATTGTGATCTACTAATATCAGATCAAGAAAGGAAACCCCTTAAGGATATAGAAAGAAGTCTTAATAAAAAATATGGTAAGTATCTTTGGGCAAGGTTTAACAAGGCTGTTAGAGACTTTGAACTAGTAGAGGAAGGAGATTCAATAGCTGTAGCAATCTCAGGTGGCAAGGATAGCCTACTGTTGGCAAAGCTCTTTCAGGAGATGCAAAAGCATAGGATATCTAACTTTAATTTGCACTTTATAGCAATGGACCCTGGCTTTAATAGTGTGAACCTAGACATGCTGAAAGAAAATTGTGACTATCTAAATATTCCAGTAAAGATTTTTAAGTCTGATATATTTAAAATAGTTGACAAGATAGCAGCGGACTATCCCTGTTATATGTGTGCAAGGATGAGAAGGGGGGCCCTATACTCAAAGGCCCAAGAGTTAGGCTGCAACAAACTAGCATTAGGCCATCATTTTGATGATGTGATTGAGACTACCTTACTTAATGTCTTTTATGCAGGGACATTCAAGACCATGCTTCCAAAGCTTAAGTCAAAAAACTTTAAAGGTCTAGAGCTAATAAGGCCAATGTATTATATACATGAAGAAGATATAATAAGGTTCACTTTAAACTCAGGAATCAACCCTATGAACTGTGGATGTATTGTAGCTGCCAAGAAGACCTCCAGTAAACGTAGAGAGATAAAGGGATTAATTAAGGAACTAAAAAAGACCAACGAAAACATAGGAAATGCTATATTGAAGGCAACACAAAATGTAAACTTAGATGGATTACTAGGCTGGAAGTTTAATGGACAATCCCATTCCTTCCTAGACTACTACACAGACAAGGTTGATCAGGATATAGTAGAGGACTAAGATCAAAATAAAAAGAGCTTGCCCTAGAGAAAGAAGGGAAAGCTCTTTAATTATTTAAATTTTTGAACAAAGCTTAAAGTTATGCTTAGTTACCTTTTAAGTAAGGCCAGGGGTTTGTATGTTTACCATTTTTACGGACTTCAAAATGTAAGTGATAACCTGTAGATGTCCCACTTGTGCCTATTCTGATTACCGGTGTGCCCTTAGTTACCTTTTGTCCTGCTGTTACCAAGACACTAGAAGCGTGTGCATATAGGGAAGTTATGCCACTACCGTGGTCTATTATTACATACTTTCCGTAACCGCCCTTGTCTTTACCGTTCTCGTCTTTGTCTTGGTGATCCTGTCTCTTATACACATCTGACGCTGCC
>DGFG01000165.1:2354-2860 GCA_002391555.1 Firmicutes bacterium UBA3906 | reverse complement strand
AAACCCGCGGCCCGTTATGTGACATGACAGTTAAGGACATTATTAATTCTTGATTAATATTTAGGGGGTATAAACTTGATAAAACATTTAACCTATTACTACGGTGCCCAGACTATTCCTTTTAGGAGTTTATCTGCACTGCCAGATGAGGAAGCAATCAAAATAATGAATGAATTGTATGTCGATGATCCAGTATGGGGTCGCTTTAAAAATCCAGCTTGGTACATTCAAGCTAGAAGGCAAATAGAACAGTGGTTAAGGCATGAGTTTATATCCAAGGGAGGGCGTCCTCAGGAAGACTACCCTATTTACATGGTTGTTGGGGCATGTGATATGTTAGAAAATGCTGCTCCGGATGGACAACTAGCCAAGATCCAAGTTCCAATTTCATATTTTAAAGAAGATGATGTGAGCTTTACCTATATAGACAGTATGTTTTCATATCAGTTAGGCCAAGAAAAATTACCAGACTATTATCAAGAACAATATCATGGAAAGGTATTTAC
>DGFG01000165.1:0-2054 GCA_002391555.1 Firmicutes bacterium UBA3906 | reverse complement strand
TAGCTTTTAGCCTGATAGATTAGGCTACTGAATTAATTACATATCAAAGTATTTATAATAGGTGCACAAGGGCTAGTTATAGGCCAATGTGCACTATATTTTTATCTGGGAGCTAAGGTCTACTTTGCTATATATTGAGTAGTGAGCAGGGTTCCTTACTTGAGAATCATTTACATTATGATGCTAACATGGTAATATAGTCAAAAAGATATAGTTTAACGGTGCAGAGAAACCATTTCTAGTCCTTGGCCCAGTTAGTGGCTACAAGAGCAAAGGCTTTGTTTATTATAGTGTGTCCTAAGTATAAAAGGGAGACAGTGAAAATATTAGAGTACAAGATTAGGGAAAACCCGCACAGCCCTGGAAATCACCCTATGCGGAAGGTGTATAGACCTATATCTCTACAGCCAGGCCTATAAGAATAACAGACAAGAGAGCAAGGGTAGTTTTGGTCTAGGATTTCCTATGAGGAGAAAAGTATAGGAGGAAAGACCAATGAAGGAAAGACCCGTTTCAAGGAAAAGCATAGTCAAACTAATTATATTACTAGTTCTTCTTATGGTATTCTTAGCTAGTAATGGTATCTACAAGTGGAAGGAGCAGCCTGCGACTAGTCCAACTGCAGGACCTATAGAGCAGGATAAGCAAACCCAAAAGCCAGATCAAGGAAATGATAATGAGGACAAGGATGAAAATATAAATGACCTTCATCCAATTGCCTTTAAGGACCTACTGATGGGTGGCTCTCAAAAGGGTAGCTGGATTAGTGCTGAAGATCTCCAGGGCAAAATATCAGAGGATGATAGTTTTACGCTTTATTCAAATGAGGGCCTTATCAAGACATCAAAGGGGGCCAAGATATCTGAATCCTTGGCTACTGGTGCTATCTTATTTTCCTTTGATGATGGAATAGATAGTGATGATTATCTAATAGCAATATCTGCTGCCTTTGACCCCCTAGCCCAAAAGGTTAGTCAAATAGAGGATACTTCAAGCTATGAGCCTCTTGTTGACAGGATCTTAGAGGATAAAAAGATAAGTGCAAAAGCAGAAATTACAAGGGTATATAAAGTAGACCTTGAGGGTAATGGCAAAGAAAGGGTCTTTGTAAAGGCTGCCAATGTCAAGGGTCTAGACCTGTTTGAAGGCAAGGATAACTCCTACTCCTTTATCTTTTCGGTTAGCGATGGGCAGGACCAGTCCTATCAAATCCTAAGTGGATATTTTAATAGTCCCGATACTGAAAACGAGCTAGTCTTAGACCATAGTATCTTTGCTTTTGCTGACTTAAATGGAGATGGCAAGCTAGAAATCGCAGCACAGCAATCCTACTATGAGGGTGTACGCTACACTATCTATGAGTATAAAGATGGCAATTACATAGAGGTTCTATCTGTCTTTGATGGTGTATGATTTTTTGCTTTAAAGACTACAGGTAAATGACATAAAAAGAAGGAGAGACATTGTAATGGAGCAAATAAAAAAAGACGATAAACTATATAGCTATACCAGCGATGTAAGGGATAATGACAAGCTAAGAGCTAGCTTTAATGCCCTTACCCAGCAAACCTATGGCTTTAATTTTGAGGACTGGTATCAAAAAGGCTATTGGGGGGACAGGTATCAGCCCCACCTATTATTAGATGGTGATAGGGCTATTGCAAATGTATCTGTTAATATCATTGAATTTTTGATTATGGGAGAGAAAAAGACCTATATACAGCTAGGTACTGTTATGACAGACAAGGACTATAGGAAACAAGGGCTAAACAGGCTTGTCATGGATAGGGTATTGGAAAAGTGGAAGGACAAGTGTGACCTTTTATACCTTTATGCCAACGATAGCGTCCTAAACTATTATCCAAAGTTTGGCTTTGTTACGGTAGACCAATACCAATATTCAAGGCCCCTTTCGCTAGAAAAGGAAGAGCTAGATGTAGAAAAGTTAGATATGTCGGATAAAAAGGTCCGTGACCTGGTAATTAGGAAAATTTCAAAGTCAAAGCCGGTTGCCAGCCTTCAAATGTATGACAATGAGTCCCTCATTATGTTTT
>DGFG01000116.1:12368-17379 GCA_002391555.1 Firmicutes bacterium UBA3906 | reverse complement strand
CCTCTGGTGTAGGCTCCCTGCCCAGCTCCTGCAATAATTGTCTGGAGACACGTATTAGCTTGTTTATGGTCTCAACCATATGAACAGGTATGCGGATAGTCCTAGCCTGGTCTGCTATAGCCCTTGTAATGGCCTGGCGTATCCACCAGGTTGCGTAGGTAGAAAATTTGAAACCCTTTTCGTAATCAAATTTTTCCACAGCTTTTATAAGACCTAGGTTACCCTCCTGTATAAGGTCTAAAAATAGCATGCCCCTGCCCACATATCTTTTTGCTATAGAAACAACTAGACGTAAGTTGGCCTCTACTAGCTTGCGCTTTGCAGCTTCATCGCCAGCTTCCATCCTTTTTGCTAGCTCTACTTCTTCTTCGGCAGTCAAAAGGGCTACCTTGCCTATCTCCTTTAAATACATCCTCACGGGATCATCTATATTGACACCTTCGGGTACGGATATGGAAAGTTCCTCGTCCTGAGACTCCTCTTCTTGCTCTTCCTCGTCTATAACATCTATACCAAGAGCTTCTAGGCTTTCATATACCTTTTCAATCTGATCAGAGTCGAGCTCAATTTCTTCGAGCATGTCCATAATTTCTTTATATGTTAAGGCTCCTTTAGCTTTTCCCTTCTCAATAAGCTCCTTTATTTTGTCCATTTTGGATTCTCCGTTTTTCACGAACTCCCCTCCTTTCCAGTGTGTCTGCGTCCTACCTCTAAGTTAATCATCTCTAGCTCTTTTATAAGACTCTTGTATCTGTCTGCATCGAAAATTTCGGCTTGTTCAATTTTTGCTAGCTGGTCCTGTATTTCCTGTCTTTTCATATCTAATTGCTTTGCTTTTATGCTGCTTAAGCAGTCTTTTATAAAGGTTTCTATATTATCATACTCCATTTCAATATTAAATATATCCACTAAACGCTTGGCCTTAGCCTCGTCCTCAATGTGACTGAGGATATGTGCTGGATTAACCTCCCGCTTTCTGCTAAGTAAGCCCTTTACAATGCCTGCAAGCTCCCATAAGAGGGTATCCTGTGCCTCTAAATCTTCTAGCCCTGCTATAATTTTTTCTGATATCCTTTCACCCTGGGCTAGCAGATTTATCAGATGCATTTCTGCTTTAATATGGCTTGAATGCAGTATCGTCTTACTCTTTTTACCCCTAGTGTTACTATTATTACCACTAATATTCCTTTTTACTTTTCTTTGCCCTGTAGCTGCCTGATTTTTTTCTATCTGGTCATAAATTACCCTGGCCCTTATGCCTGTCATTTGTTCTATTTTCTGTATATGGGCCTCTCTTTCAATCAGGTTGTCCACCCCTGCTAGTATCTTGGCAGCCTCTGTAGCAAAGTCCACCTTGCCCGCCGGTGTGTCTAGGTCATACTCCTGGGTCAGTAGTTTAAATTTATAATCTATAAGGCCTAGACTCTTGTCCATCAGCTTTTTAAAATACTCAGGTCCATAGGTCCTTAAGACATCATCTGGATCCATCCCTTTGGGAAACTGCATGACCCTGACCCTATAGCCCGTCTCCCTAAGTATGTCTAGTCCCCTTAGTGTAGCCTTTTGACCTGCAGTATCGCCGTCATAGGCCACATATATATTAGAGCTATACCTGCGCATTAGTCTGGCCTGTTCGGCGGTTAGGGCTGTACCAAGGGAGGCCACCGCTTGGGGAAATCCAAACCTGTGTAGGGCTATAACATCCATATAGCCTTCGACTATTATTATTTCCTCTAAGGGCCTAACCTTTTTTGTAAGGTTTAAGCCATAAAGGGTAGCGCTTTTATTGAAAATAGGTCCATCAGAGCTATTGAGGTATTTAGGCAGGGAGTCATCCATAACCCTACCACCAAAGCCAACTACCTGTCCCCTCGGATTTATGATGGGAAACATGATTCGGTTTCTAAACCTATCATAAACACTATTTTTTTCTTTGTTTTCTACCACTAGACCAGCAGCTAAAAGCTTTTCCCTATCATAACCCTTGGCCTCTAGTAGCCCTAAGATGCTGTCCCAGCTATCAGGGGCAAAACCGATGCCAAATATCCTAATGGTCTTTTCATCTAAACCCCGGGAATAAAGGTATTGTAGGGCAGCCTTGCCTTCACTAGAATAGAGCATCTTGTGATAGAACCTGGCGCTCTCCCTATTAATTTCATAAAGAACTTCCCGTGTATCTCTAGATATCCTCTTTTCTCTATTCCCCCCTCTAGGGTCTGCCTTTGGCAGGTCCATACCAGCTCGCTCAGCTAGGAGCTTTACAGCCTCGGGGAAGTCTAGTCTCTCTACGGCCATCACAAAGGTAATAACATTGCCTCCTTCTCCACATCCAAAGCAATGGTAAATCTGTCTTTCGGGAGATACATGAAAGGAGGCTGTTTTTTCATTATGAAATGGACATAAGGCGGTGTATCCTCTACCGCTGGGCTTTAAAGGAAGATACTCTCTAACTATATCAACTATGTCATTCCTTGCAGTAACCTCATCTATAAAATCATCAGGATACCACGGCATTAAACTCACCTGTTCTTTATGTATAATTAGTTCGCCAAATCCATATTTTTTCCTTCTTTTTTTAGGTTTTTTCTAAGCCAACTATTGCTGCCTAAAAATTATCTACTGGCATAATCATTAATCATTCGACATTTTTTTGCTTAATCCTTCATGTAAAAGATAATTAATCATGACCCCTTAATTTTATTCTAAAACCTTCCAGGCACTGGGAATAAATAGGTCACTAAAGGTCCTTATAGCATACCTGTCAGTCATGCCTGCAATAAAGTCACACACCACCTGCTCACTGCCATGCTCATCAATATTTTTAAGGTATTCTTTTGGCATTTTTTCTAGCCTGTTTAGATAGTATTTAAATAAAGTCTCAAGTAAATGCATGGCCTTTTCATCCTCACTTTTAGCCTTGGAATCAAGATATACCCTTTCGAACATAAAGCTTCTTAGTAGCTCTGTGGCCTCCCTTATCTGTGTGCTCATTTTTATTGAGCTTTTGCCCATGCTGTTGCTTATCACATCATTTACCATGGTGTTTATTCGCATTTTATGGCTATGGCCTAAAAGCTCAATGCAGTCCCTTGGCAAGTCATCCATGGTTATAATCTTTGCCCTTAGGGCATCATCTATATCATGGTTTATATAGGCTATCCTATCAGAAATTAAAACCACCTGGCCTTCCAGGGTGCCAGGTTTCCCAGTACTATTGTGATTCTTAATACCATCTCTTACCTCCCAGGTAAGGTTTAAGCCCTTGCCATCCTCTAGCAGGTCTACTACCCTAAGGCTTTGGATATTGTGCTTAAAGCCCTTTGAGCTTATGGAATTAAGTAGCCTCTCACCTGTATGGCCAAAGGGTGTATGACCCAGGTCATGGCCAAGGGCTATAGCCTCCGTAAGGTCTTCATTAAGCCTTAAGGCCCTTGATATAGTCCTAGCTATCTGGGATACTTCTAAGGTATGGGTTAGCCTGTCCCTGTAATGGTCTCCCTCAGGTGAGATGAAAACCTGAGTCTTGTGCTTGAGTCGACGAAAGGATTTGCAATGAATAATCTTGTCCCTGTCACGTTGAAACTCTGTCCTAATTGAGCAGGGCTCTTTTGCCTGTAATCGCCCTTTGCTCTTGCTACTTAGGGCGGCATAAGGAGATAGGTTTTCGGCTTCTAGCCTCTCTATATCCTCTCTAATCATTTTAACTCCTCCTATAAGGATAGGACTCGACGCTATTATATATATACAACAAGGGTTTAATAATAACCTTCTTTTTAAGAAATAAAACACATGGTCTAGTACTTAAGCCATGTGTTTTATCTAGCTTTACTTAAATTTTTTTAGTAGTCAAGGATTAAGTCAAGAAAGATCCTTCTTGCTAAGGGCTACTGGAGATATAGCATTTTTTGAAAAGGCCTTAAAGCTAATCGTAAAGTCAAAAGGCTCGCTAGCCTTTAATAGGTATTTATCTAAGGGCCCTGGCCCGCAGCTATTGCTTCCTATCCCATTGTGCCTATAGTCAAGGTTTAGGGTTATATAGTCTCTTTCAAGCAAGTCTATTGTATGCCTTGCCCTTTCAAAATCCTCTTGGCTATAGAGCTGGGCACTGAAATTAAATTTTTCCTTTGACCCAGCAAATAGGCCCAGCCCCCTAAGGTCAGTTGCTGATACCCAGCTCACATCCGTCCTGTTGCCGTTTTCTTGGGGAAAAACATAAGGGGTGTAAAGGTCCTTGATATCCTTTCTATAAACAGCAAATCGGCCAGCTTCCTTGCTGTCTATATATGACTCACCAGGTCCTCTGCCATACCAGGAAAAGTCTTGTAGGTCCTTTGGGATCCTCATTTGTAGTCCGATTTTAGCTAGGTTGTCAAATGGAGTTTTCCCCTCTAGATAGCCCCTTGTTCTTAGACTAATATGGCCATTTTTATATATGGTATAGCTATAGTTACAGGAAAAGCCCCAAGAGTGTACAGGGGGTGCTATCCTAGCCCTTACATCTACCCTTAGGCAGGCTCCCTTGAGCTGCCAGCTAAAGCTATCAGTCCGATGGATTAGCTTATTTAGGCCTGCCCTTTCCCATTCCCTTTTTATATACATATCATTATCTCTAGGCGCATGCCAAAAATTTAGCCTAGGGCCACTAAGGACTAGGTCCCTGCCTTGATACTGCCATGACCTTAAGACCCCATAAAGGCAATCAAAGCTTATTTTAAAGTCAGCCCCCTCCACTAGTAAAAACCTATCCTCTTCCCTTACTACTAGGGCTTTTAGACTATCAGAAAAATCTTGTCCTAGTTTTTCATTTGAACCTGGCTTTTGGTCTACAGCTAGCTTTAGCTGGGCCCAGGCTAGCTCATAGCCTTGCTTGGCCCATAATTCATCCCTATTTAGGGTAAAATATATGTTTAGCCAATAGTCTGTGTTGGCTTGGCCCATCTCAGGCAAGTGATAGTCTATCTTAAGGTCTCTGCTTTCCCCCGGCTTTATATTAGCTAGGTCCAATCTTCCC
>DGFG01000116.1:0-12046 GCA_002391555.1 Firmicutes bacterium UBA3906 | reverse complement strand
AGGCCATCGATGATAAAGTTTCCATCATTTGGTGTGTCAGCAAAATCACCACCATAGGCATAGTAAACTCTGCCCTTAGGATCTACTTGCTCTATACCATGGTCTATCCATTCCCATATAAATCCCCCCTGTAGCCTTTTGTGGGCATAGAAAATATCCCAGTAGTCTGCAAGCCCACCAGGCCCGTTACCCATAGCATGGCCGTATTCACACATTATATGGGGATATTTATATTCCTTTTGCCCTAGCTGATCCATTTCCTCATGGCTGGTATACATGGTAGAGTGGACATCACAAGCCTTAAGCTCATAGCTTTCATCCTTAAAGTGGCCTGCTGTCTCGCCCTCATAGTGGACCAGCCTAGTTGGATCATTTTCCTTGATCCACTTGTACATGGCAATATGGTTTTGCCCAAAACCTGACTCATTTCCCAGGGACCATAGTATGATAGAAGGGTGGTTTTTATCCCTCTCTACCATCCTTGAGACCCTATCTATATATGCCTCTTGCCAGCTAGGGTCATCGCTTAAGGTGCTTACACCCTCTCCATATTCAAAGCCATGTGTCTCAAGGTCTGTTTCATCTATTAGGTATAGACCATACTCATCGCACAGGTCATAAAATCTTGGATCATCTGGATAATGGGCGGTTCTTACAGCATTTATATTATGCTGTTTCATCAGGACTACATCCTCTAACATGCTAGTATAGGGTACAGCCCTACCTAGTCTCGGATGGTGTTCATGGCGGTTTACGCCCTTTAGCTTTATGGCCCTGCCATTTACTAGCATAAGGCCATCCTTTAGCTCAACCTGTCGAAAGCCTGTCTTGTGGGGGATAATCTCGACTATATTGCCTGTACCATCCTTTAGTATTAAAAGGGTATGATAAAGGTAGGGGGCCTCGGCTGACCACTTGTGGGGTTTTTCTACTTCCAGTGTGATATTAAGCTTGTTTGTCCCCCTATCTAGGCTTATATCCTTTAGCTCTCCCCTGGTAACCTGCTTTTTGTCCCTATTTAGTAAAATTAGCTCTAAGTCATAGCCCTCTTGTATTTTTTCTTTTAGATTGGCTATCTTGACATCAACATCTAAAAGGGCATTCTCATAAATTTTATCTAGCTTGGTCTTTATGAAAAAATCTGCAATATGTACTCTAGGCCGGGCCAATAGGTAGACATCTCTATATATGCCTGACAACCACCACATATCCTGGTCCTCAAGAAAAGTCCCATCTGACCACTGGTAGACCCTAACTGCTAGCTTGTTCATGCCTGGCCTGATATAGGCTGATATATCAAACTCTGATGGCATCCTGCTAACCTGACTAAAGCCCAGCTCTTGACCATTGACCCACAGATGAAAGGCACTGTCCACTCCCTCAAATCGAAGGACCACCTGCCTGTCTAGCCAGGACTCAGCTACAAAAAACTCCCTTATGTAACATCCGGTTGGGTTTTCAGTGGGTATATTTGGTGGGTCTAGGGGTATCGGATAAACAATATTGGTATAATGGGGATAACCATAACCCTCCATTTGCCAGTTTGAGGGGACGCTTATAGTATCCCAATTACTAGAATCAAAATCCTCTTTAAAAAAGTCCTCTGGCGTTTCATATGGACTAGGACCATAATAAAAGCTCCAATCCCCATTTAAGAGCTTAAACCATGGCTCAGCCTCCTGCCTTTGGTAGCTAAGGGCTGATTCTAGCCTATCATAGGGTATGTAGTAGGATCGGTCTGGTAGTCGGTTACGACTAAGTAGTCTTGGATTAGTTAAGTCACTTAGCAAGCTACTCATCCTATCTAATTTTTGGTTTTTCTCAGCTACCATTATATCTCCTCCCTAGATGTCTTTATGTCTGTTTTATCACTTTCTACTAGCTTTGACCTTGTCACTTTACAATTATTTTAGCATATAATCCTTAACCATGCTATTGATGGCATAGGTAAGTGGCTAAGTCTTAATTGATCCATATAGCTTGTCCTATATATTATTAAAGCTCTTCTGTATGTTCCTCTTTACCTCTTTGTTGGAACTTACAGTTTAAAGAGCATTAACAAACAAAACTGAGCAATCCCATAATGTAGGATGATAACTTAGTCGCAGCTAGCAGGATAGTAGCATAGAAACATTAGCTTTTTAAGGAAAAACCCTAAACTTTAGCTTATGATTTCCTCCTAAGAAAGGAGAAAAAGCTACCCTCTTTTAGTTGGTTTTCATTTTTAGCCTGGTTTTCATTCTTAGGCTGGTTTTCAATTTTAGGCTGAACTACCTTTTGCTTTTCTTTATTTATCTCCTGTTTCTGGACCTGACCTGCTTGCTTGCTTGAGCCTATAGGTCTTGTATAGTGTGGTGTGATTTTGACCATTTTTGGACTTTGGTTTCCTAGAGCTTGACGGATAGTGTTATAATCGCGGAAACTAGAAAAGTCATTTTTTAATTCCAAGCTCTCTACAAGCTGCTTGGGGCTTGTTTCTTCTTTACTCCTCTTGATCTCAGCCTTAAGTTCACTAATCTCCTTTTGCATCTTTGCCAAGCTATCCTGTACCCAGACTAGGTCCTCTTTCTTTACAAAATCATCATATCCTGTATCAGCTTTCTTGTCCTTGTCTTCATCACTGATAAGCTTGTTATTAATTATTTTTATAAGATTATCCATAATCCTAAGATATTCATCGTTTTTCTTGTGGACTTGCTCAATCTCATTTTTATATTGATTTACTTGCTGTTTTAGGATTTCTAATTGCCTTTCATTTACCTGCTCGTTCACATTTAATAACCCACTTTCAAATAAACTTAATGGTATATTCTATGAAAAGGCATAAATTTTCATGATAATAAATCCTATCTTTTATTGCACAGAAGTAGGGTAAAAACATAGAATGATACTACAAAAAACTATATTTATAGGAGAGTGTTGTTATGAGTTCTGAACCTATCTCTATTAATCAGGAAAGCTTATGTGTAAATATAAATAAGGTATACGATTGGGTTATAGAGGAGTCTTCGGGGTCGACAACAATTGCTGTTGGTAATTTACCAATAGAAATACCAGCAGACGCTACTAACGTTGTTGCTCGATGTATCTTAACTGATAGTGAAGGTACACCCTTGCCTCCAAATACTGAGATTGAAGTAACTGAAGTTGCACCTAGAGAAGACCGACAATTCGATGTAAATGGTATTATTGTAACCCTTAAGCGTGTAATCTTTTCCAAGGTAGTATACGTTGTTTTAGAAGTATCAGGTGTAGATCCTGAGACAGGAACCCTATTCCAAATAACATCTGATCCAGTACCCTTTACATTCCTTGAAACAGAGAATCTATGTGCACCTGCAGGAACTAACCTGGTCGTTAGGATTTCGAACTTTACCTGCCTGTCTGTAATTAACAGAAATATTGATGGGGAAATCACTGGATTCGGTATAGATATATCAGTATGCCAGAGTATTCAAGCAGTAGCACCTGCAACTATTGAGTTTACTGCAAACTTCTGCTCACCCCGTGACCAGCTAACAGATCAGTGTGCAAACCCAATAATGCCACCCCAGTGTCCTGCAATCTTTCCACCTATGTAAAAAGCTACTAAAGTATCTTTAAGGAATAAAGTATAGTATTAAAGCGAGAGGCCAAACAAGTGCCTCTCTTTTTTTTCGCCTTTGTTTTTTACTTGTTAGCTGCATAATAGCCATAATAAATTATATGTGTCTTTATTAGGTCTTTTTAAAACAAAAAGGTATTGCCTTTATAGCAATACCTTTTAATCGTTTCTATTGAGTTAGCCTATTTATTACTTTTGGCCTAGGTTTATCTCACCTGTCATTTCATGAATCTTGGCTTGTGCTGCAGCCAGCCTAGCTATTGGTACCCTATATGGTGAGCAGGATACATAGTCTAAGCCTACCATGTGACAGAATTCTATTGAGGATGGATCTCCACCGTGCTCTCCACAGATACCAAGCTTGATATCAGGCCTTGATTTTTTGCCTAGCTCAACAGCAATCTTCATAAGCTTGCCTACACCTGTCTGGTCTAGCCTAGCTGTAGGATCTGCTTCGAATATCTGTGCATCATAGTAGTCTTCTAGGATCTTGCCAGCGTCATCACGGCTTAGGCCATAAGTCATCTGGGTTAGGTCATTTGTACCAAAGGAGAAGAACTCAGCCTCTGTAGCTATATCATCAGCTGTCAAGCAAGCCCTTGGTATCTCTATCATAGTGCCCACCAAGTATTTTAGGTCTACGCCCTTTTCCTTTATAACTGCATCTGCTGTTTTTACGATGGTATCCTTTACATACCTAAGCTCTTTGACCTCACAAATAAGTGGAATCATAATCTCAGGAACTATATCATAGCCTTTTTCCTGTTTAACCTCGACAGCAGCTTCAATAATAGCTCTTGTCTGCATTTCAGCTATCTCTGGATATGTAACAGCCAAGCGGCAACCACGGTGACCAAGCATTGGGTTTAGTTCCTTTAGGCTATCAACCTTGGTCTTTAGCTCATCAAAGGTCAGGCCAAGCTCTGTTGCTAAAGCATCTATGTCCTTGTCCTCATGAGGTAAGAATTCATGTAATGGTGGATCTAAGAGCCTAATGGTAACTGGTCTGCCTTCCATAGCCTCATAGATACCCTTGAAGTCCTCTTTTTGCATAGGAAGTATATGACCTAGGGCCTTTCTCCTGTCCTCCTCGTTGCTAGCAACGATCATTTTACGGAAGGCTGGAATCCTATCAGCTTCAAAGAACATATGCTCAGTTCTGCAAAGGCCAATACCCTCTGCGCCAAACTGTACAGCTTCTTTTGCCTCTACTGGTGAATCAGCATTTGTCCTGATGCTAAGGCTCCTAACCTCATCAGCCCACTGCATAATAGTAGCAAAGTCTCCAGTTAGGGTTGGTTCTTGGGTCTTTATAATCTCACCGTATACAAGGCCAGTGCTACCATCTAGGGATATCATATCCCCTTCTTTAAATACCTTGCCACTGGCTACAAAGCTTTTGTCCTTGTAGTTTATACTAATTTCTGAGCAGCCAGCTACACAGCAGGTACCTATACCGCGGGCTACAACAGCTGCATGGGATGTCATACCGCCTCGGGCTGTTAATATACCCTCAGCTGCATACATACCCTCTATATCCTCAGGAGATGTTTCCTCCCTAACTAATATAACCTTTTGACCGGCATCGACTGCAGCCTTTGCAGTAGCGGCTGTAAAGTATACAGCACCAAAGGCAGCACCTGGAGAAGCAGGAAGTCCCTTGGCTACAGGCTTGGCCTTGTCTAGGGCCTCCTGTACAAAGGTGGGGTGTAATAAAGCATCTAGCTGGCTTGGAACAACCTTTAGTAGGGCCTCTTCTTTGCTGATAAGTCCCTCTTTAACAAGGTCAACTGCTATTTTAACTGCAGCAGCAGCGGTCCTCTTACCATTTCTGGTCTGTAGCATATAGAGCTTGCCTTTTTCAATGGTAAACTCCATATCCTGCATATCCTTGTAGTGCTTTTCTAGTTCTTCTGCATATTTTACAAATTCATCGTAAACCTCGGGGTTTGTATCCTTTAGATGTGAAATTGGGTTGGGTGTCCTTATACCTGCAACAACGTCCTCGCCCTGAGCATTCATCAGGTATTCACCATATAATACATTCTCACCAGTGGCAGGGTCACGAGTAAAGGCAACACCAGTACCAGAATCCTCGCCCATATTTCCAAATACCATGGCTTGGATATTTACTGCTGTACCCCAATCACTTGGAATATCATTCATCCTTCTGTATACAATAGCTCTAGGATTGTCCCAGGAACGGAAGACTGCTTCTACTGATGCTATTAGCTGGTCTTTGGGGTCCTGAGGGAAGTCCTCACCCTTTATTTCCTTATACATGTCTTTATAGAGTGCAACGATTTCCTTTAGGTTTTCAGCTGATAGGTCAGAGTCAAGTTCAACACCATTGTCAGCCTTTACCTTGTCAAGTATCTTGTCAAAGTTTTCCTTGTCAATGCCCATTACGACATCTGAGAACATCTGGATAAATCTACGGTAGCTATCATAGGCAAACTTTTCGTTGTTGGTCCCTTTGGCAAGGCCCTTTACAGCAACATCGTTTAGTCCTAAGTTTAAGATAGTGTCCATCATACCAGGCATAGAAGCCCTCGAACCAGACCTAATGGAGACCAAGAAGGGATTGTCTAAATCGCCAAATTTCTTGCCTACTATCTGTTCTGTCTTTTCCATGGCATCGTAGATCTGCTCTACTACCTCATCTGCTATTTTCTGTCCATCTTGATAATAACGTGTGCAGGCCTCAGTTGTAACAGTAAAGCCCTGGGGTACTGGTAGCCCTAAATTGGTCATCTCTGCTAGGTTGGCCCCCTTGCCTCCTAGTAGTTCTCTCATCTTTGCATTACCTTCTTTAAAAAGGTATACGTATTTATGCGACATCAAATTTCCTCCAATCCTTTGATATTTAGTAATATATCTAATAAGCTAGCCATAGCTTAGATGCAAGTTAATCTTTTCCTCTGTTTTCCTGATTTATTTAATTTAGTTGGTAAAGATTCCATGATATATAATATAGAATTTTATCGAAAAGTCAAGCATGCTGTGTCAAGAATCTATCTATAAAATCCCTTGATGGATACTCTTTTTCTAATTTCTCTCTTATGTAGGCAGGCATAAGCTTGTTTAGCTGATCCCTAACCCCTGCCATTAGCTTTTGCTTGGCCAGCTGGCCTATGTCCATATCTAAAATTATAGCCATTGCATTTAGTGTAACAGGATCAAGCAAAAGGTCTCCAGCTTGTCCATTACAATTACCGCAAACAAGGCCGCCTGCTAAACTAAAACTATTAGACCCACCTACATCTTGTTCACAAACAACACACCTATCTAGTAATGGCCGATATCCCAAACAGTCCAATAGCTTTAGCTCGTATATTAGGACTATATCTAGTGGATTAGACTGACCAAAGGACATAAGTGACAGTGCCTTTAGCAGTAAGGTAAAAAGCTGAGGATTGCCTTCACCGGAGCTTATAGCATCCTCTGTTATATGAAGGAGATAGGATGCTAGGGATAATCTTTCCAGATCATTTCTTAGGTCAAAATATGAATTTATAACTTCTGCTTGAGTTAAAATATAGATGTCCCTATACTGTTTCAAAACAATATCACCATAGCAAAAGGGTTGTGATATAGATAAAAACCTAGATTTAGGCTTCCTACAACCCTTGGCTAGTACAGAAAGTTTGCCATGGCTAGGCGAAAAAACTGTCAGCATCCTGTCTGACTCTTTTATATTTGTATGTCTTAAAACTACGCCCTGCGTGTGGACTAGTCCCATTGTATCCCTTCCTTAAATCTATCTAGCTAGGTTTTTTCCTTTGTTCCTTGTCATCAGACTCTAGGTCTTGAATCGTGTTTTCATCAAAGTCTAATCCCTGACCAACTACTGCCTTGTAAAGCAGATAAGCACAAACCTGACCACTTTCCTTAAAATAATCCCACAGTAAGTTCTCCATAATAATTCCTCCCCTGTTTGTGGACCTTTATCAAGTTTATATTTATCCTGCCCCCTTGGCTTAAGACTATGACATGAAATTTTATCCCTTATTTACGTAAATCATATCCAAGATCGTTTAAAACTCTTTGATTGTTTCTCCAGTCTTTTTTAACTTTTACAAACAAGTCTAGGTATACCCTGCTTGCAAGTAGACCCTCTATGTCTTGCCTTGCCCTGCTTCCTATGTTTTTCAGCATACTTCCCCTCTTGCCTATAACAATACCCTTGTGAGACTCCTTTTCACAGATAATAGCAGCCCTCACATCGATTAGATCACTATCTGCCCTTTCCTCAATTGCTTCAATCTCAACCCCTATACCATGAGGAACCTCCTCCATTAAGAGCTGTAATGCCTTTTCTCTTATTAGTTCACCTATAATTACCCTCTCTGGCTGGTCGGTAACCATGTCATCTGGATAATATTTGGGACCTGGCTCTAGGTATGAGCAAATTACTTGCTCTAGTTGTCCCAAATTCATTTGAGTTGCAGCAGAAATCTCTATCATTGAAGCAAAACTAGCGCTTTTATACAGGGCCTCTAACTCTTCTTTGGCCTTTTCCCTGTCTGCTATATCCATCTTGTTTGCAACAAGAACTACTGGTGCCCTGCTATCCTTTAGTGACTCAGTAATCATCCTATCACCGGTGCCAATTCCTGCTGCAGCGTCTACTAAAAAGAGGATCAGGTCCATATCATCTAGAGAGCTTTTTGCAGCCTTTACCATGTATTGGCCCAGCTTATTCTTGGGCTTGTGGATGCCTGGAGTATCAACAAATACAATTTGATAGCTGTCCCTTGTAAGTACAGCCTGTATCCTGTTACGGGTAGTTTGGGGCTTATCTGATATAATAGCTACCTTTTGCCCTGTCATACTATTTACCAATGTAGACTTACCAACATTTGGTCTACCTATAACTGCAACAAAACCTGAACGAAAATCTGTCAAGGAAACCACCCTAAAAGATAAAGTAGTAGTCTTTACAGTCCCTCTCCAAGGACTTGGGAAACTTTTTGCAAAAAGACTATTGTTATAAGGCTATTGTTTATAGTTCAGCCTCAAAGGCTGATGGCATAAGCTCCTCTAGCCTGTAAACCCTATACTTGCCCTTTGAATCACTGACTATAATAACAGGTACCTTAAACTCTGCTAAGACCTGCCGGCAAATCCCACAGGGATATATAGTCTTTTCTAGGTCGGACCCTACAGCTATAGCCTTAAAGCTGGTCCTGCCCTCTGCTATAGCAGAAAATATGGCTGTCCTCTCCGCACAATTAGTTGCACCATAGCTGATGTTCTCAACATTTACACCTGTATAGATCCTGCCATCCTCAGTTAAAAGGGCTGCCCCCACCCTTAGGCCTGAATAGGGGGCATAGGCTCTCTCTCTAGCCTCAAGTGCCCTTGTTACAAGAAAATCATAATCCATGCCACCACTCCCTTTTCCTATATCCTAAATAGCTGAAATAGGAAAATTGTTATAATAAAACCTAAGGTTGCCCCAGCTAGGATCTCCCATAGGGTATGGACCTTGGCCTCTAGCCGGCTATGCATAACTATTAGGGTTAATACGCTCGCCAGTATGGCTATGGTGACATCACCACTTAAAAGGATAATAGAGGTTAAAAGGGAAGCGGATAGGGCACTGTGTCCACTAGGCATACCTCCCCGCAAAAAGGTACCCTTATCAGTTAAGGCCTTTACCACTATCACAATTAGGGTAACAGCGACAAAACTAATGGCCGTAACATGTATAGGCAGCTCAGGTATCCTTTTTATTGTAGCCAGGCTAATATCACTTAGCTTGTCATGAAATATAAGATATCCAACAATGACTGCGTTTATTGCTGTTACCAGCACAGCTCCTGCGGCTACGTTTTTTGCGATCTTGGCCAAGGGATGGTAGTCACTACAGGCTAGGTCTACAGCTGCTTCAATGGCAGTATTTATCAGTTCTGCTGCGATAACCAAGCTAATAGTTAGAAAAAGTACGACAGTCTCAATGCGGGATAAATGGGTTACGCCAGCTAAAATAAGGACTAAAATGGCAGCAATAAAATGAATCCTCATATTACGCTGCGTTTTCAGGCTATGTATGAGACCGTCTATAGCATTGTTAAAGCTGTCTACAAGTTTTTTAATCTTCATATCCTTGTCCTGTAGGGAAAGTCAAGGCCTCACCCTCTCCCCTATGTCCTAGTTAGGTCTAATTTAGCTAATATCTCATCCTGTAGCCTAAACATTTCCCTTTCTCCTTGATCGCCAGCTTCATGATCGTATCCTAAAAGATGAAGCAGGCCATGTACCATTAAAAAGCCAAGCTCTCTTTCTATACTATGGCCATATTCTTCAGCTTGACTTATGGCCCTTTCGGTTGATATTACTATATCGCCTAGCAAAAGATCACCAGTATCCTTGTTTCTGTCTCCCTCTAAGGAGTCTATTTCCCCTGGCTCTATGCCAGGGCTTAGCATGGGAAAGGACAAGACATCAGTAGCCTCATCTATGCCACGATGCTGCCTGTTTAGGCCCTTGATAAAATCATCCTCAACTAGTAATAGACTTATCTCCACATCCCTATCATAGCCTAAATGATCTAGGCTAGTTGTTAATATGGATTTGAAGAATTCTGTTAGGTTACTACTTATTTTTGACTGTCTGTCCTCAATTAATAGATTCATTTGTCCTTCCTAGTCCTTTCGTCCAAAGCCTTTATGTCGGGATACTCAATCCTTTCGTGAAAGATACCACTTATTACCTTTGTAAAGCTAGTAGCTGCCGTGTCTAGGTCTTTGATTGTAAGGGCAGCATTGTCTAGCTGTCCGTCAAGGAGCTTGTCCCTAATTAGCTTGCGGATCTGCTCTTCGATCTTTTCAGCATTGCGGTCTGACATAGCACGGACAGCGGCCTCCACTGTATCTGCCAGCATAACAAGGGCTACTTCCTTGCTTGTAGGCTTGGGCCCTGTGTACCTAAAGTCCTCAATCTCAATATCACTGTTGTTCTCCTTGGCCTTGTGAAAGAAATAGGCAACTGGTGTGGTCCCATGGTGCTGGCTTATAAAATCCTGTATTACCACTGGTATCTTGTACTTTTTAGCCAGCTCTATACCATCCTTTGTATGGGAGGTTATAATCTTTTTGCTAAGTACAGGGTTAAGCTTGTCATGGGGATTTTCTGAATATAGTTGGTTTTCCTTAAAGTAGTATGGCCTTACCAGCTTGCCAATATCGTGGTAGTAGGCCCCTACCCTGGCCATCAGGCCGTTTGCCCCAATGGCATCAGCCGCACTCTCTGCCAGGTTAGCAACAATAATACTGTGGTGGTAGGTACCAGGAGTCTCCATTAGCAGCCTCTTTAATAAGGGTTGGTTGGGATTGGCCAACTCCATAAGTCTTAAGGGGGTAATAATATTAAATAGGTTTTCCCAGATAGGCAGTGTCCCTATGGTAAGAACTGAGGCTAGCATACCACTCATAAGGCCATAAAATGAGCTGTTTAGTGGTCTATTCCAACCACCAGATGAAAGCATTTCTGAGGATAGTATGGCCATTATACTTACCAAGGATACAGCTATACCAGCCCAGACAATTACATACCTATGCTGTCTTGCTTGAACAAACATTATACCCACCATACCCCCTGCTAGGGTCATAAGTAGTGCATATATCTGCATACCAAGCATATAGCTTATAAGAACAGCAAGTACCATATTAATTACCATGGCTATTCTAGGCTTGGTTAAAATAGCAAGTAGCATGCCGGCCATAGCAGCAGGTACTAGGTAGGGGTTTAAGAGGCTAGTAACATAAGAAAGTCCCAGACTTAGAATCAAAATCAGGCCTATCATCAAGAGGATGATAGGATTGTCCAAGAGCTCTTTTTCAAAGTAAAAGATATATAATACGATAATACCAAGGCATATGAAAACAGCCACAAAAACACCAAAGATCAAAGAGAAGTCTACCTTGTCCTTTAAAAGACCTAGCTCAGATAGCATCTCCATTTGAGCCTCGGTTATAGGTTGGCCTGCATTTACTATATATTGGCCCTTTATATATATAACCTTTTCAACCTGGCTGGCAGCTAAGTCCTTTGCCTGATTGGTTAAGGTCTGGTCATAAAGGTAATTGGGCTTTAAAACAGAGCTTCCTATGGTGGTTGCTAGCTGTCTTAGGTCACTTGTCAAGGCAAGGACCTGCATGTCAGACGCTAAGCTCTGCTTGGCTTTTTCTATTTCATCTGACTTGATACCTGCACCCTGTATCTTTTTTACTGATTCTTCTAGACCTGTCTTTAGCCTGTCTAGCTCTTCATCCTTGCAGCTAAGCAGGGTCATTAGGCTGTCCTTTGTAAGTTCTATGGGAAATAGGTCCTGGATCTCACTTAGAAAGAGGTCATCAAAAAGTAGGTCTAGGTCAGGCTCAAGGTCTAGCACATCTTCGACCTGGCCAATGGACTGCTGGTCATCTGTATTAGGTA
>DGFG01000075.1:15878-18837 GCA_002391555.1 Firmicutes bacterium UBA3906 | reverse complement strand
AGATGTGTATAAGAGACAGGGCTAAGACCAATACTAAGAGACTAATAGCAATCACACTTAATAGTGAACTACTTAGATGAAGGCAGGGATTGCTTATAAATTAATAATAAAGAGCTAAAACCTAATCTAACCTGTCATTTAAAATGCAGCCAACCGGCTGCATTTTTTTAAGCCAGGAAAAAATTAAAGCCTTATTTACTGCTAGCTTATTTACACCTATTAGTAAAGGCCTTAGCTATTAGGTTTAAAACTGAGAAAGAGTGGAAACAATATTTATACACTTAGCAGGGAGGAAAGATTGATGGGATTAGATTTACTAGAACTACAAGTGAGAACGAAAAAAACCAAGGCAAATAGATTGAGGCAGGAGGGCTATGTTCCTGGAGTTATTTATGGCAAGGGGGTCAGTAGACCTATAATACTAAACAGAAAGAACCTGGAGAACTCAGTGCGGCTTTTAGGTGAAAATGCAGTTTTTAATATAAGCCTAGAAGGCAGATCAGAATTAGTCCGTATAAGAGAGCTACAAAGAGATCCACTAACTAGAGAAATCATTCACATAGATTTACAAAGTACCCAGGAGGGGGAGAAAATAAAGGCCTTTGTACCGATCCACTTTGAAGGGAAGCATGTACTTGAGAAAAAGGGTTATATTATTAACCGGCAGATGAACAAGATAGGAATAGAAGGCTTGGCCGGTACTATACCTGCCCATATAAATGTACCCCTTTCAGCCTATGATCTAGGGCAAAGCATAAAAGTACAGGACCTGGAGCTGGCAGAGGAACTATCTATACTAGAAGCTCCTGAATCTATAATTGCTAGTATAAATAAGCCTGGCAGAGAAGCCGAAAAGCTAGATGACAAAGCTGATATCAACGAAAATACTGAAAAAGAAGAAGAGGGGGCACAAGTATAATAGCTTATTGCCTTAACTTGTATTGAATTTACTAGGATTTTGATGTAAACTAGGTACTGTAGATTTCAAGAGAACAAGGGGAATGGGATATGAAATTTGTTTACGCAGTACTTACAGTTTTAGAAAATAAACCACTAATGCAGACCTTAGTAAGTAACAAGCAACTAACAGGCAGGGAGATCCTTGATAAATTGATCCTAACAGAAGAAGAAAAGAAAAAGTATAGGACTTGGACAGACGAAAACAAAATACTCAAGGACCTAAACAAGAATCAATCTATAAGTGTTGAGATTCAAGAAGTTGAAGTACAATAAATTTCAAAGGCTATCGGACAAAAACCGAGGGCCTTTTTTCTTTTTAGCTGAAAGAGTGCCAAAAAAAGACATTATTCATTGAAGGATATAAAGGCAAGACGGAGAAATATAGTTTTGACTAAGGGATGTTAGGAGGTAATGGCTTGCGTATTTCTTTTACTAGGAAGGCAGATATACTAATAGCAAAGTTAGAAGGAGAATTGGACCACCACCATGCAGATGATCTAAGATTAGCCTTAGATAGGCAGCTAGAGGATGGGTCAATCAAAAACCTTATATACGATCTTGGGGGTTTAAACTTTATGGACAGCTCCGGAATAGGTGTATTTATAGGTCGATACAAGGTTATTAGGAAAAGGGAAGGGCAGGCCTGTCTTACGGGAGTTAACAGCCAGCTAGATAAAATCCTAGACCTGTCTGGTCTCTACAGGATATTAAAGGCCTATAATAGTGTCCAGGAAGCCATAGATGACATAAGGGGGGTAGCATAATGGAAAGAAAAAATGAAATGAGATTGCAATTCTTGAGCAGGTCCCAAAACGAGTCCTTTGCTAGAGCCGCAGTTGCAGCCTTTGCAGCTCAGCTTGACCCAACCCTAGAGGAGATTGCAGATATCAAGACAGCTGTCTCAGAGGCTGTAACCAATGCAATAATCCACGGTTATGAAAGCCCTGACAAATTTGTTGAGATAATTACCAGGGTTTACGACTCTTCAGTTGAGATCGAGGTAATTGATAGGGGCAAGGGGATTGACAATCTAGAGCAGGCTAGACAACCCCTCTACACCTCAAAACCAGAGCTAGAAAGGTCTGGCATGGGTTTTACTGTCATGGAGACCTTTATGGATGATATAGAGGTGACAACAGCAGTTGGCCAGGGTACAAGGGTTAAAATGATCAAACATATAAAAAGCAATAAGGGAGAAATGGGGAAAAGCTAATGGATGTCGTATCTGCTAGTCAAGAGGATAGACAGCTGCTTTCCCATGATGAGACCCTATCTCTTTTAGAAAAAGCCCAGCAAGGGGATGAAAAGGCCAAGGAAAGGCTAGTGGAAAAGAATATTGCCTTGGTCAAGAGTCTTGTGAAAAAGTTTCTAAACAGAGGATATGAGTATGAGGACTTGTTTCAGCTAGGCTCGATAGGCCTAGTCAAGGCTATCTACAATTATAACCCAAGTTACAATGTACGGTTTTCAACCTATGCAGTCCCAATGATAATAGGTGAGATTAAACGGTTTTTACGGGACGATAGTATGATAAAGGTATCAAGATCCCTAAAGGAGCTAGTTACCAAGGCAAATGCGGCAAAGGAGTACCTCAAGGCTGAGCTAAAGAGAGAACCAACAATACAGGAGATAGCAGAAAATATTGAGTCAAGTCCTGATGAAATAATCTATGCAATGGAGGCAGTGAGAGCACCTACATCAATCTATGATGTTATATACGAAGACGATGACAATCCAATACTCTTAATTGACAAGGTATCAGAGGAATATAGCCAAGAGGACGAGGCTATGGTCAGACTGACCCTAAAGGACCTGCTGTCAAAGCTGGAGAAAAGGGAACGCACTATCATAGTCATGAGGTATTTCCAGGACAAAACCCAAAGTGAGATAGCAAAGCTTTTAGATATTTCACAGGTCCAGGTATCAAGGATTGAAAAAAGAATACTTAAAAAGATGAGGGAAATGATTTAAAAAAAGGGATCTAGAAAAGTAAAGCTAG
>DGFG01000075.1:7747-15590 GCA_002391555.1 Firmicutes bacterium UBA3906 | reverse complement strand
AGAAATATAGCATATTTTAACAAGGCCCTGTAAATACTAAGAGCGAGCTAAAAGAAAACCCTTAGCAAAGGAAGATAGGTATTGAAAATGTGGAAAAAGCTATTAAAGATCTTTATTGGGCTAGTGATTATAGGGATAATTGGAGGTGGTATAGCACTAGCAGTTATTAATTATCAAACCAATATGAATAAATCCTTTTCAGGTGCAAAATATATTAATATGCTACATTGGGACGCTTAAAAAAGATAAGACATCAGCTTATTAGCTTTTGTATTGCTAGCCTGATATAGGAGGTAGTAAAGATGGTAAAGAGGGATATATACTTTCAGTTTAAGAGCGATTTTAATAAAGCTGCTGGAGAGCAAATATCTATGGGTGACATAATAAATATATCTGGCCCTAAGGATATTAAGGGAAAAATCAGTAAGATACTTGTTTTTCCAAATGGAATAAACTGTCCAACTAGCCTGACCGCCATAGATATTTTGCAACTTATAAGGGAAAAGCTAAATGATGAAAGTATTTCTATCCACCTAATAGGTGACGCTAAAGTTTTACTAGAGCCTAAAAAACAAGATACTAGCAGCAAGCTAGCCTCTTATATCAAGCTGGTATTTGCCCTATTATTGCTCTTTGTTGGTGCAGGCCTTGCCATTATGTATTTTCATTCAGATGTAAATATGAAAGAGGTCCATAGTCAGCTTTACTACCTACTGAGTGGAGAAAAAAACGAAAACCCACTCATATTTTCCATACCCTATTCGATAGGTTTAGGACTAGGGATAGCAATTTTTTTCAAGGCCTTTTCTAGAGGGGAAAAGAAGGCAAACCCTGGTCCCTTAGAGCTAGAGTTTTATCAAAACAAGAAGGAACTAGAAGATTTTCTCAAGAATTCAGGTGGTTAGTCCATTGAAAAACCTAGCTATGATAATCACTGGACTCTCTGGCGGCCTTACAGTAGGGGCAAGTGTTGCAGCTTTTTATACTGTTCTTGGTGTTATTAGTGAAATTGCGGGCTTTACAGATGAGAGAATCAGCTTATTTTGGATCAAGCTATGCCTAATCTTGGGGGCTACTAGCTCATGTGCAATATACTTTTTTGACCTTAACATACTATCAATTAAGTATATTTCAGCCCCACTTGGACTTGTTTGCGGCATTTTTATTGGTATAGTGGCTGCTGCTCTAACAGAGACCCTTGACATACTCTATATTGCTTCTAGCAGCCTAAATCTTGCAAAATATCTTTACCTTATCGTTTGGGTTATTATCCTAGGCAAGCTAATAGGCTCAAGCCTGTATTTTATAATTTTCTAAGGAGGATAGAGGCTAAAGGCTATAATAGTGGTTCTTTTAAAGCTTTAGACAGTGGCAAACGAGTCATCAGTATGGCAGATTTGCTTCTTAAATATTATGGTAAATAAGATCTAGTTACAAGATTAAATTTTAGAAATGTACTAGCTAATAAAGACTAAGCTAGCCAAAAATAAAAGAGGATAAGAAGGAGGGATAGAATTGTCAGTATTTAAAATACTAGATCTAGTAGGCTCATCGACCCTAAGCTGGCAGGACGCAGTTGAAAACTGCATAGAAGAAGCATCAAAGACCGTTGACAATATTGTAGGTGTTGAGGTCATTGGCAATACAGCCAAGGTAGAAGACGGGAAAATAAGCGAATACAGGGCAAATGTCCATGTATCATTTAGGGTCAAGGATAAAAAGTAATAGTATGGGCAAAGAAAAAAGCCCAAGCCGGCTTTATTGCTAGAGGATAAGAAATAAAAAGGAAAACCCCCGAGCAAGCTATGTTACTCGGGGGTATTTTAGTTAGAATTTATATTGTCTAGTACTGTATCGTATACATCTCTAAGGTTTTGCATTGCTTGCCTAATTTTGTTGGGGTCAAAGGGTGGGAGCTTGTCAAGATAAGGCTCGCCTTCTCCTGGAGGCTGAATCTCATTGTCTTTAGTTACATTCCTAAGCTGATCTATGGCTGCATTTAGTCTTGACCTATCAGCATCAGTTAACCTATTTCTGTGTAGCTCCATGTTATAGCTTATTTGGTTTATAAGATTATCCGCCTGGTTCTTAAGCTGGCTTCTTTCCCCTTGTGATAGATACCACTCTTCATTGTGTAGGTGGCATATATCTGCATTATGGGCTGGCTCCTCTAAATCATTTTGGTCAGTGTCTGGATCTTCAGACCCTCTAGTTGAGCGAATTGCACCTTTTAAAAGATTATTATTGTAGAGGCTAGCTAGTTCCTTATCTGTTAATAGCTCATAGGGAGACCCTTCTGGTATTATAGCTACTGACCTTTTTAAAAGAGCATGGTCAGGACAGTAGGGAGATGGTAGCTTGCCAGAATACTTACAAATCGCTAGCTCTGTATGCATATCGCACTCTTGTGTAGGTATAGCACTCTCTGGGAAATACTCGCTTATTGTGCTAGCACACCTCTCATTTGGCAGCTTGCCTGATAATGCGCATACCTCAACCTTTTTAACATTACTTGGAACACTCTCGAAAAAGGGCTTGTCTGGTAGGTCTTTGTGGATCTTCTCCATAAAGTCCTTCCATAGAGGTGCAGCAGACCTGCCTCCAGTAGAGTTAGATGCTAGTGGTATATTTTGCTTATCATGGGCTATCCCCAAAACGGCTGTATAATAAGGGGTATAGCCTGCGAAAAAGACTCCTCTTTCGCTGTCATTAGTACCGGTCTTGCCGGCAATATGCATATTAGGGAAGGCAGCTCTACGGCCTGTACCTGCACTTGTTGAGACAACCTCTTGTAGTATATCAGTTATAATAAAGGCAGTACTTTCCTTAAAGACTGTTAGTTTACGCTGATTATCATTAGAAAGAATCACATTGCCATCCTTATCAAGTACCTTGGTAAAGGATATGGGCTGGCGGTATTCTCCCTTGTTGGCTAAAGTTCCAAAGGCACCAGCAGTTTCTATCATATTCATGGGGTCGCCACCCAAACTTAAGTTAGATGGTAGTGGCGTCTCCACATACCTTTTCTCTGTGATTCCCAGTTCCCTTAGCTTGTTCATAGAGTATTCAGGTCCTACTCGCTCAAGTAGTGTCCTGGCTGAGGAAACATTGTATGATGATACCACAGCCTGGCGGAAGGGAACTGGGCCGTAAAACCTACCGGCAGTATAGTTCTTTGGATGACCCTTACCACCTTCACCATCATCCCAACCCTTAATTGGGGCAGGGATATCCTCGATTATGATACCATTAGGGTAACCAGCCTCGATAAAGGGCGCATAAACACTTATAGGTTTTATTGCTGATCCTACAGGGAAGGATCTATTGACCCTATTTAAGAGAAATCTAGCAGTTGGCTCGGTTCTGCCCCCAACTAGGGCCCTGAGCTCACCTGTATGGTGATCAAGAACAACTGCTGCAGCCTGGGGCTGTTCTACTTCTACGATTCTATTTCCAACAACTTCTTTACTATACTTATCCTTATTATATCTTGTTTCAGGGTAGCTCTTCCAATTATATATGGATTCTTCTAGTATTTCTTGTATCTTAGGATCTACAGTAGTGTAAATATGTAGGCCACCATTTTGAATCAGGTCATTAGCCCTTCTTCGACCTTCGTCACCCTGCCAATTGTTTTGCTTCATGAGGGCTTCTATTACATCTCCTACTACATACTCAATAAAGTAGGGCATGTCATAAAGCTTTTGGTGACTTGATTCTTCAATTACTACAAAACCTTCGTTTTTGGGGCCGCCCTCTACATCAAATAGGGCTGCTTCATATTCCATTCTGGATATTAGGCTATTTTCGTACATTAGCCTCAATACCAGGTTACCCCTCCTATATGTAACATCAGCCCTATCCCTACTATATATATTTAATCTTGGATCATATTGATAGGGGTTCTTGGTGATACCAGCTAGGATTGCACACTCCCTAAGGTTTAGGTCTTTTAACTCTTTGCCAAAGTAATTCATAGCTGCAGTTTTTACGCCATAGTTACCACTACCTAAGTAAATCGTATTTAGGTAGGCCTCTAATATTTCATCCTTGCTATATTCATTTTCTAGCTGTATAGCTAGATAGGCTTCCTGAAGCTTTCTTTTGTAGGTTTGCTCAGGACTCAAGAGGGTGTTTTTTATCAGTTGCTGAGTGATGGTACTACCGCCTTGAACACTCTCGCTCATTAGGTTATTAATAAAGGCACCTGCTAGCCTCTTATAATCAAGGCCGTTATGGGCTTCAAAGCGAATATCCTCAGTTGCTATAAAAGCATCCTGGAGCTGCTTTGGTATTTCATCTATACTTGCCCAAACACGGTGCTCTAATCCCTTGTATTCTGTAATCAAATCCCCATTCATATCATATATAAATGATGTGAGATTTTGAGTTTCAATTCGCCTTACATCAAGGGTAGGTGTACCGTCCACAAAGGCCTTAGCTACACCGAGCACAGCACCAAAACCAGCAAAACCTAGGATGATGAAAAAGATTATAAACATTCTAACTGTTGTAACAATTACTGAAAGAATAAAGTTAGGATCTTTTTTTCTTTTGGTAAAATGCTTGTTAAGTCTGCTCAAAAGGCTTGTCTTATTAGCTTGCTTTTTAGCCTTTTCCCTTCTAACTATATTACTCATATATAGAAACCTCCGTTAATAGACAAACATTTTTTATATTATAACACATATGAATTAATTGGTGAATTAATATATCATGACAATTGTATTACGTTGTTGAGATATTGTAAAGAAAGTAAAAAAGCCATGCCTAATATATCTTCTACAGTAACATTAACATTTGCCTTTGCATAAACTGTAGGGGAGGTTTATATTATGAAGCAGAGAAATCGGGGGCAAAAATTCCTAATAGTAATTGGTATAATTGTCATGGTTATAAGTTTATTGTTTATACTCGTTGATAGAGCAATAAAGCCTACTATTATTGCTATGTCTGAAGCCAAGGTTGAGTATATAGCAATACTTGCCATGAACAATTCTGTTTCCAAGGTTTTAGACTCTGACATTAATTACACCCAGCTATCCAATGTAATACTAGATAAGAACGGGAAAATATCCCTGATCCAATACGATACAATCATAATAAACAAGCTGGCCAGAGAAACCTCTACCCTGGCACAGGATGAAATAAGGAGCCTAGGGGAGGAGGGAATTACTGTCCCACTAGGTTCTGTAACCAGGAGCAAAATCCTATCTGGTATGGGGCCAGACATAAGGGTAAGGATGACCCCTGTAGGGTCTGTTTCTGTAGATTTTACTGACGAGTTCCATGCAGCTGGTATTAACCAGACTAGACATAAGATATACCTGCTTTTAAAGACCCAGGTAAAAATTGTAGTACCTCTAGGTAGTGAGGTCATAAATGTATCGACAAGGGTGCCCATTAGTGAATCTATAATTGTAGGAGATGTACCCCAGACCTATGTAAATGTTGCAGATGAAGACCAGATGCTAAACTTAGTGCCTATTGAGTAAAGGGTCTACAAGATACTAGCCAATTTCAAACTATAAATATTAGTAGAATGTCAACAAGGTATATGCCAATATTAAGCTACGGTTATTTGATAAACAGCTGATATACAACTTTAGATTTTAGTATATTTTGGGGGAAAGGCATAATAATATAGGCGCTAGAAAGTCTATTGTTTAGAGACCAAGGGCCAATCTTTACAGCTAGGTCTAGATATGCTAAGATAAAACGGTAGTATACTTTAGGAGGAATACATATGGCGGGTCATTCTAAGTGGTCTAATATAAAGCATAAAAAAGAAAAAACTGACGCACAAAGGGGCAAGATTTTTACCAAGCTTGGCAGGGAAATTGCAGTTGCTGTAAAAGAAGGCGGTTCTGATCCTGAAAGCAACTCTAGATTGAGGGACGCAATAGCCAAAGCTAGAGCTGCAAATATGCCAAATGACAATATTCAAAGATCTATAAAAAGAGCATCAGGTGAGCTTGGCTCTGTAACATATGATGAGGTTATCTATGAAGGCTATGGGCCAAATGGAGTAGCAGTTATAGTAGAAGCCCTTACTGACAATAGAAATAGGACGGCAAGTGAGATTCGTCATATTTTCGATAGAAGTGGTGGAAGTCTAGGAGCAACAGGCTGTGTTGCTTGGATGTTTGATAGAAAGGGAGTTATTATTGTTGAAAACAATGATGACCTAGACGAGGAAGCCCTTATAATGGATGCCTTAGAGGCAGGTGCTGAGGATGTAGAGGATTCGGATGAGATAATAGAAATCTTTACAGATCCATCGAGCTTTTCATCAGTCAGAGATGCCTTAGAAGAGGGGGGCTACAAGTTCCTATCAGCAGGGGTTGAAATGGTAGCTCAAAATACAGTCAAGCTTAGTCAAGAAGAGGCAGCCTCCGTCGAAGCAATGATTGAAAAACTCGAAGACAATGACGATGCCCAAAACGTCTTTCATAACCTTGAAATAGTTTAATAGTATCGGCTAAGCAATCCTCCACATACATTGTATTAACATGAGTGTGGAGGTTTTATTATGCTTAAAAGCTATGACAGGCAGCTGGCTATTGATTATGCAAATACCTGGGCCCTAGCAAGAAATCCAGCCTTTTATGACTATTCCAACCTAGGCGGTGACTGTACAAATTTTATTTCCCAGTGCATATATGCCGGCTCAGGGGTCATGAACTATACAAGGGATTATGGCTGGTATTATATAAATGCAAATGACAAGGCGCCTGCCTGGACGGCTACTAGGTATCTTTATAACTTTCTAACTAGAAAGAGTCTTGACCAAGGACCAGTAGGCCAAGAGCTTGATGTGTCAAGCATGGAGCCTGGTGATATAATCCAGCTAGCATTTCAAGATTCAGGCTACTTTACCCACTCATTATTTGTTGTTGAAACAGGAGAAATACCAAGCCTTGATAATATACTAATAAATACCCATAGCTATGACAGAAAGGCCTATCCCCTGTCTGCTTATTTTTTCTCTAGGATACGGTTTATAAAAATAATTGGGGTAGTCCTATAGGTCCTTGTATATATTTGTGCATATTGGCAAAACTATTCCCAAAGTTATACTTTGGAGGGATAGCAGGTGTTTACCAAGATAAAGGGCTACTACCTTTATATCCTAGTAGCTAGCCTCTTGTTACTAATTTTAGTGGGGCTTAGCCTGGCCGACATAAATGGCAGGTCAGATAGTAAGGATCCTAAAGAGCTAACTGGCTACACTGAGCCAAATATAAAGCCTATCTTAAGCAGGGATGGGATAAATACAGGTTCAAATCCACAAAAGAGCAAGAGCACCATAGCCTTTAAGATACATTATGAAAAATGTGGGCATACAGTAATAGAAGAGCTAGACCAAAATAAGAGGGCAAATGCTTTAGGGGCCCTTCAATATGAGCTTGATCAAAAGGACTGGGTCTTAGATGAGCTTTCGCCAGGTAGGCTAGTCTTTAAGAAAACAATAGATTCATACTGCCCAAAGCACTATATTGTAAAAGACAAGGATGGCTATCTAGCTATATATAAGGCTAATTCAGCTAGTGGTAAATTATACCCTCTAGAAGAAACAAACATCAGGGCCGATAGTCTTGATGGGCAAGTAAAGGACAAGCTAAAAGATGGTATAGTAATTGACAATCTTGAGGGAGTTGAGCTATTTATCGAAGATATAAGCAGTTAAAGCAGGAAACAGTCCATATAGATTTAAGGATAAAAAAGTCAGGAGCCACTGCTGCAGTATGAGGCTTCCTTTTTTTTGTTTGAAAATACTTCTAAGTAAGTGTAAAATATAGAAAACAAGAGGAGGTAACTGTACCTGATGGATATAAGAAAA
>DGFG01000075.1:4152-7455 GCA_002391555.1 Firmicutes bacterium UBA3906 | reverse complement strand
CTAGTAAGGGTCCTGTCGGACCTACGAAACCAGGGTAAGCGCATAATACTGGTCACATCAGGTGCAATAGGGGTAGGTCGTGCTAAAATGGGTATTAGCGAAAGGCCCAAGAGTACCCGAGAAAAGCAAGCCCTAGCAGCTATAGGCCAGGTTAGTCTTATGCATATATATTCAAAGCTATTTAATGAATATGGTCAAATAACCTCCCAGGTCCTTTTAACCAAGGACGTACTAGACAATGGTCAAAGGGAAAGAAATGCAATAAACACCTTGGAGATGCTTTTTAAGTATAATAGTATACCGATTGTAAATGAGAATGATACAATATCTACAGAACAGATAGAGTTTGGAGATAATGATACCCTATCATCCATTGTTGCAACCCTTATTAAGGCAGACCTATTAATCCTGCTATCAGATATTGACGGCCTATACAACAAGGATCCTAGGGGTAATTCAGATGTAAGACTTATACCTGAAGTATATGGTATAACCGACGAGATAGTAAAAATGTGTGGTAACACTACTAGCCAGGCAGGCACTGGTGGTATGAAGACCAAGCTTGAGGCAGCTCGGATCTGCCTTCGGGCTGGGATACCCATGATAATAGCAAATGGAGAAAATCCAGAAAACATAAACAAGGCCCTTGCAGGGGACAAAATAGGAACTATATTTGTACCAAATAACAAGGAGGTTGTGTAAATGGGTGAAGCTACTATCAAAGCGAAATTGGCAAAAAAGGCATCTGCAGAACTGGCTAGACTATCAACAAGGGAAAAGGACAAGGTCCTAGAGAAAATGGCCCAAGTCCTAATAGACAAATGGGAGTCAATTGTTGAGGAAAATATAAAGGACTTAGATATGGCCAAAAAGAACGGCAAATCAGAGGCATTTATAGACAGGCTTATGCTAAATCAGGATAGGGTTTTGGCCATGGCCAAGGGCCTTAGGAGCCTAATAAACCTCAATGATCCAGTAGGGGAGACAATCGGAGGTTGGATCAGGCCAAATGGTATGGAAATAAGCCAGATAAGAGTACCCTTAGGATTGGTAGGTATCATATATGAGTCTAGGCCCAATGTTACTGCAGATGGCATAGGCCTTTGTATTAAAACAGGAAATGCTGTTATCCTGCGGGGCGGTTCTGATGCTATTAATTCAAATTCTATAATTGCTGACCTAATGTCTCAGGCTGCCTATGAAGCAGGGCTAGCAGAGGGTTCTATCCAGCTTGTCAAGGATACAGACAGGTCTAGTGTCCTAGAGCTAACCAAGTTAAATGGTATAGTTGATGTCCTAATCCCAAGAGGAGGTCCTGGCCTTATCAAGGCTATAGTAGAAAACTCAAGTGTACCAGTTATAGAAACTGGGGCAGGAAATTGCCATGTCTATGTAGATGGCCAATGTGACCACAAGATGGCTCTTGATATAGTTGTAAATGCAAAGGTCAACCGGCCTGGGGTTTGCAATGCAGCAGAGACCCTGCTAATTGATAGAGAAATTGCTCCTAGCCTCTTACCAGATCTAGCTTCAGCCTTAATAGAAAAGGGTGTAGAGCTAAGGGGCTGTCCTGAGACTTTGAAATATCTTAAAGATATTAAGCCAGCAAGCGAAGAAGACTGGGATGAGGAATACCTTAGCCTAATTATGGCTGTAAAGGTTGTCGACGGGATAGATCAAGCTATTGATCATATAAACAGGCACGGAACAGGCCATTCAGAGGCTATAGTAACAAGCAACTATAATAATGCCAAGACCTTTTCTGACCGTGTTGATGCTGCCGCTGTTTATGTAAATGTTTCTACAAGATTTACAGACGGTGATGAGTATGGATTTGGTGCTGAGATAGGCATTAGTACACAAAAGCTACACGCTAGGGGCCCAATGGGCCTAAAAGAGCTCACAACCTACAAGTATATAGTAAGGGGAACTGGCCAAATTCGCTAGTTCCCATTGACACCCCAAGGGAAAAGACATAGTATAAGTATGCCGAACATATATTCAGGTTCGGCAGAAGGGTGATATTTTGAGGGTTTTAGGGATAGATCCAGGCCTGGCTGTAACAGGCTATAGTATAGTAGAAGACCAGGGCAACAGGCTAAGGGCCATAGACTTTGGGGTGATTAGGACTCCTGCCGACATGGAAACGCCTGAGAGGCTCCTTTTAATATACGATTCAATAAGGAAACTGATTGATGACCACAAGCCTGATTGCGCAGCGCTTGAGGAGCTATTTTACAACAAAAATGCAAAAACTGCTCTGATAATAGGACATGCTAGGGGGGCAGTTGTAGTTGCCTGTGCAAAGGGAGGGCTAGCCCAGTACGAGTATACTCCCCTCCAGGTAAAGCAGTCAGTAGTTGGCTATGGACGGGCTGAAAAGAAACAGGTACAACAGATGGTAAAGCTACTTTTAAACCTTAAAGAAATACCAAGGCCAGTTGACGCAGCAGATGCTTTGGCGGTAGCCATATGCCATCTTCACAGCTCCCATATGGGCAGGAAATTAACCAGACGCTAGGAGATAAATTATATGTATGCATATATCAAGGGTAGCCTAGCAGAGATAGAAGACCAGGCAGTGGTTATTGAAACAAATGGGATTGGCTACTTAATATCTGTGCCAGGTTCAGTGATCGCTAGGCTCCCCCAGCAGGGTGAGAGTTTAAAACTATATACATATATGCACCTAAGAGAAGATATCCAGGACCTATATGGCTTTATAGAAAAGGAGGAAAGGGCCTTTTTTATGAAGCTCATCTCTGTATCTGGTATTGGTCCTAGGGTTGCCCTTAATATGCTGTCTGCCTTTGATAGTAGGCAGCTGGCAACGGCCATATTAACTTCTGATAGCAAGCTACTTACCACAATTCCTGGTATAGGCAAAAAAACAGCAGAAAGGCTTATACTAGAGCTAAAGGACAAGGTGGACAAGACCCTACTTGATCTTAGGTCACCTTCTGGCCCCATACCCCGCGGATCTAGTTTTTTTGAAGCCATGGAAGCCTTGCAGGGACTTGGCTATTCTGCTATTGATGCAGAAAGGGCTCTTCAGGGAGTCGAGGGCCAAGATGCAGGAGAGCTTATAAAAGAGGCACTTAAAAACCTGGACAATAGGAAAAGATAGGATATAAAAGGATAGGGGTGTTTACTTTGATGGAGCAAGGGGACAGAATAATCGGTTCAAACAGGACAACAGAAGATCAAGAAATAGAATTTAGCCTTAGGCCAAGGACTATGGCTGAGTATATAGGCCAGGACAAGGTCAAGGACAGGATGAATATCTTTATCCAAGCTGCCCGG
>DGFG01000075.1:0-3862 GCA_002391555.1 Firmicutes bacterium UBA3906 | reverse complement strand
TTACATCAGGGCCTGCAATAGAAAAACCAGGTGATCTTGCTGCTATCCTAACCAATCTAGGTGACAGGGATGTTTTGTTTATTGACGAGATACATAGGCTAAACCACAGTGTAGAGGAAATCCTATATCCTGCAATGGAGGACTATGCCCTTGATATCATAATAGGCAAGGGACCAAGTGCTAGATCTGTAAGACTTGATTTACCTAGGTTTACCCTTGTAGGTGCAACCACCAGGGCTGGTATGCTGACCTCACCTCTTAGAGACCGCTTTGGTGTCATAAACAGGCTAGACCTCTATAGTCCAGACCAGCTAATGGAGATTGTTACAAGGTCAGCTGACCTTTTAAATATAGGTATTGACCAAGAGGGGGCCTATGAAATAGCCAGCCGGTCAAGGGGGACTCCCCGTATAGCAAACAGACTGTTAAAAAGGATCAGGGACTATGCACAAATAAAGGCTGACAACCTAATTACCCTGTCAGTTGCAAAAGAGGGCCTAAGCATGCTAGATGTAGACGAAATAGGTCTAGATGAGGTGGACAGGAGGATACTTACCACTATCTACGAGAAATTTGCTGGTGGGCCAGTGGGACTCGATACGCTAGCTGCTTCAACAGGAGAAGAAAGCACAACAATAGAGGATGTATGCGAACCATTTTTACTGCAGCTAGGCTTTATTGCACGGACCCCAAGGGGGAGAGTTATTACATCCCTTGGCTGCAAGCACCTAGGCATTAGCCTAGACGAGCAGGAAAGCTTTTTAAAGGGATAGAAAAAAGTTAAGCTAGTCCTTGTTATTGGATAAAATATGGATAAAGAGCATTAGAAAAATAAAGGAATGGAGCAGTATATTTGAAGGTTTCAGATTTTGATTATATATTACCTGAAGAGCTAATTGCCCAAAAACCAATAGAAAAGCGTGATGAATCAAGGCTTTTGCTATACAACAGGGCAAATGACAAGCTAGACCACAGGAAATTTAAAGATATAGTAAATTACTTAAAAAAGGGGGATTGCCTTGTACTAAATGACACCAAGGTTATCCCTGCCAGACTCTTAGGCAAAAAGGTAGATACTGGTGGCAGTATGGAGTTTGTCCTACTAAACAGGATAAAGGATGATGATTGGCGTGTACTGGTAAGACCGGGTAAAAGGGCACAGATAGGTACACGCTTTAGCTTTGCCGATGGCCAATTAGAGGCAGAAGTATTAGACAAGACCCCAGAGGGAGGCAGGATAGTCCGCTTTTACTACCAGGGCATTTTCCAAGAGCTATTAGACAGGGTAGGTATTATGCCCCTACCCCCATACATACACGAGAGCCTAGAGGATAAAAACAGGTACCAGACCATATATGCTAGGCACGATGGGTCTGCGGCTGCTCCAACGGCGGGCCTTCATTTTACTCCCGACCTATTAGAGCAAATAAGGGCTATTGGAGTAAATATTGCCAAGGTTACCCTCCATGTTGGACTAGGAACCTTTAGGCCTGTAAAGGTTGACAGGGTGGAGGACCACACTATGCATGAGGAGGCCTACCATGTCGCCCAGGAGGACGTGGATATAATAAATAATAGCCGGGGCAAGGGAGGCAGGATTATCGCAGTAGGCACGACATCCCTTCGCACCATAGAATCCATAGCCGATGAAAATGGATTTTTAAGGGCGGGTTCAGGAGTGACAGACATTTTTATATATCCAGGCTACAAGTTTAAGGCTACCGATGGTTTGATTACAAACTTTCACCTGCCAAAGTCAACCCTCTTAATGCTGGTTTCAGCCTTTGCAGGCAGAGAGCAGATACGGGCAATATATGACCAGGCTATAAGTGAGGGCTACAGGTTTTTTTCCTTTGGAGACGCAATGTTTTTGTACTGATAACTTAAAGGTATGAATTTTAGGAGGTATTTAGTAGATTATATGTTTAGATATGAATTAATAAAAGAGGACAAGCATACAAACGCAAGGCTAGGTAGATTTCACACACCCCATGGTTCCTTTGATACGCCTGTTTTTATGCCTGTAGGGACCCAGGCAACAGTAAAGGCCTTGACACCTAAAAACCTTGAGGAAATAAAGGCACAAATTATACTATCAAATACTTATCACCTATACCTTAGGCCTGGCCATGACCTAGTAAAGGAAGCAGGTGGCCTACATAACTTTATGAACTGGAACAAGCCTATACTAACTGATAGTGGAGGCTTTCAGGTTTTTAGCCTTAGCGATCTTAGAAAAATCACTGAGGAGGGGGTAACCTTTAGGTCACACCTTGATGGTTCCAGCCACTTTTTTAGTCCAGAGCAGGCTATAAATATTCAAAACGCCCTAGGGGCAGATATAATTATGGCCTTTGATGAGTGTATTCCATATCCAGCTGACCACGACTATACAGATAGGTCTGTAGATAGGACAATCAGGTGGCTAGACAGGTGTATAAAGGCCCACAATCGTGATGACCAGGCCCTTTTTGGGATTATACAGGGTGGAATGTATGAGGACCTAAGGCTTAAAAGCACTTTAGAAACATTGGCCTTTGACCTACCTGGCTATGGTATAGGGGGGCTTAGCGTAGGTGAACCAAAGGATTTGATGTACCAAATGCTAGATGTCATCATGCCCCATATGCCCAAAAACAAGCCTAGATACCTTATGGGAGTAGGTTCTCCTGACTGCCTGTTAGAGGGTGTTATTAGAGGCGTAGATATGTTTGATTGTGTCCTGCCGACTAGGATTGCAAGAAATGGTACTAGCCTGACTAGCCGCGGCCGGGTTGTAGTTAGGAATGCCAGCTATGAGAGGGATTTTACCCCCCTAGATCCAGACTGTGACTGCTATACCTGCCAGAACTTTACCAAGGCCTATCTCAGACATCTAATAAAGGCAAATGAGATACTAGCTTCGACATTACTTAGCATCCACAACCTAAGATTTTTAATAAAGCTGATGGAAGAGGTCAAAATGGCCATACTAGAGGATAGAATTTTAGAATATAAGAATGAGTTTTTCAGAAAATACGGCTATGATAGTAAATCTTGAATATAAAGCTTGATAATAGAGTATAAAGAGTTTAGAATGTTAATATATGTGTTATAAAGGAGGACAAAGAATGTTACTTAGATTACTTGCAACAGCTTCACCTGGACCTAATGACCCAGGGCAAGTAGGTGGCTTAGGCGCATTACTTGCATCGTTTTTACCCTTTTTACTTCTCATTGTAGTCTTTTACTTTTTACTTATACGTCCACAACGTAAAAAAGAAAAAGAAACAAGAGAGATGTTGGCAGCCTTAAAAGTTGGTGACAACATTACTACAATAGGTGGTATCTGTGGAAAAGTAACAGCGATTAGAGATGACATTATAACAGTCGAGGTTGGCAATGACAAGGTCAAACTAGTATTTGAACGTTGGGCTATCCGTGATGTAGAACAATTGATAACAGACTGATAAAATGGCTCTTTTCCGAAAGGAAAGAGCCTTTTTATTTACGGATCTGTGTCAATTGTTGGGGTGAACCCGAAAACGAAGAGTGAATAAACCAAGATTTTTTAAGAAGGTGCTTTAATTTAAAAGGCATCTTCTTTCTTTTTGTTGACAAAGTACAAAGAAAACATGAAGTAAGTAAAATAATGAAAACAGAATTTATATATCAGAACAAATTTAAGACATTAGAAGAGTTGCAGTTAGAATTAGCAGAGTATATTTATTGGTATAATAATCTAAGAATTCATGGTTCTTTAGGTTATTTAACACCAGTTGAATATAGGGAGTTAAGCACACTTAAGTTAGCAGGATAAGAACTGTAGTAAAAGTAATTTCTTGTTCGGAGTAATTTTGTCTAAAAAGGAGTTGCCAATCCA
>DGFG01000046.1 GCA_002391555.1 Firmicutes bacterium UBA3906 | reverse complement strand
GGTAGAGGAGCTTGGTAATTATGAAGGTCTTAGTAACAGGAGGAGCTGGCTATATAGGTAGCCATACATGTGTCCAGCTACTTGATGCAGGTTATGAAGTAGTAGTAGCAGACAACCTTAGTAATAGCAAGGAAGAAGCACTAAAAAGAGTAGAGAAAATAACAGGGAAAAAAGTAGACTTTTATCCCGTTGATGTATGCGATGAGGAAAAGGTAAGACAAATTTTCAGTGACCATACCATAGGAGCAGTTATTCATTTTGCCGCCTATAAAGCAGTAGGGGAGTCAGTTCAATATCCACTTTCTTACTATCATAACAACCTTTTATCAGCTATCAACATTATAAAAGTAATGCAAGAGTTTAATGTAAAGGACTTTGTCTTTTCTTCATCAGCTACAGTTTATGGGCAGCCAGAGTCGGTACCTATCAAAGAGGACTTCCCCCTTTCTGCTACAAATCCCTATGGTTATACAAAGCTTATGATTGAACAGATGTTACAGGATGTATACAAGGCAAATCCTAGTATGAATATAGCTATCCTTAGATATTTTAATCCAGTAGGTGCCCACGAGAGTGGTATGATAGGGGAGGACCCAAATGATATACCAAATAATCTAATGCCCTATATATCCCAGGTAGCTATAGGCAAGCTGGAAAAGCTACAGGTTTTTGGTGATGATTATGATACAAAGGATGGCACAGGGGTAAGAGATTACATACATGTAATGGACCTGGCTGATGGACATCTAGCAGCCCTTAAAAAACTAGAACAAAAGTGTGGTCTAGTCATCTATAACCTGGGTACTGGCAATGGCTATTCTGTACTTGATATGGTAAAGGCCTTTGAAAAGGCATCTAATAGGCAGATAGCTTATGAAATAACTAATAGACGGCCTGGTGATATTGCCATATGCTATGCAGACCCTACAAAGGCAAAAAATGACCTTAAATGGGAGGCCAAGTTTGGTCTTGACAAGATGTGCGAGGATACATGGCGATGGCAGACCCAAAACCCTAATGGTTACTAAGAACTTTCTCATTAGATAAAGTTACTAGTTAAATAGTTTAAAAGAAAAATGCTCCTAGTAGCCTCTTACTTAGGCTTTACTAGGAGCATTAATTTAGAATCAATTTTACTTAAGTCTTATCAAGCCTTAGCTCTAAGTGCTTTATACTATATTAGCAAACTTTTGTTTTGTCTTAGCTACCGATAACATTAGCTTTATCCGATTTTCCTGGTTGATTCTTGTGGCACCAGGATCATAGTCAATTGCTACTATATTGGCATTAGGATGGTTTTCTCTAATTTTTCTTATCATCCCCTTGCCAACAATATGGTTTGGCAAGCAGCCAAAGGGCTGTGTACAAACTATATTCTCGTAACCAGCGCTTATTAGTTCTAGCATTTCAGCAGGTAATAGCCAGCCCTCACCCATCTTGTTACGGCTGCTAACATAGCCCTTAACCAAGGATTTGATTTTTTCAAAGGAGGCAGGAGGGTTAAATATAGGGGATGATTCAACAGCGCTTATCATCATATTTTGAAGCTTTAACAGATACTTTTTGGCAACCATTGATACTAGGCCCTTTAACCTATCCATCTTGTACATTTTAAAATCAGTTATGGTATTGTCTACACAATAGATAATAAAGTCCAATAATCCTGGTACAAATACCTCTGCCCCTTCTGAGAGTAGGAAATCCTCAAGGTCATTATTACCAAGGGGAGAATACTTCATATATATTTCACCGACTATGCCAACCTTGATTTTTTCTGTCCTTTTCATATCAATTTTGGAAAAGTCTGCGACCATATTCACTAAGTCTTTCTTTACCTTTTTATTTTTAAATAAGGTGACGCCTCTAACCTCATTGCTTACTTTCTTTGACCACCTATCAACTAAGCGATCGGTGTCACCTTTATTTATTTCGTAGGGCCTAGTCTGGTTTGATAATAGCATTAATAAATCTCCATATATTAAGGCATATGCTAGCTCGATTATTAGGGGTAGACTTAGTTTAAAGCCTGGATTTCTTTCAAGGCCAGAGGCATTAAGTGATATCACAGGGACATGCTCTAGATTATTCTTTTTTAATGCCTTTCTAAGTAGATGTATGTAATTAGAGGCACGGCAGCCGCCGCCAGTTTGGGTAATCAAAAGAGCTGTTTTATTAATATCATACTTGCCACTTTTAAGAGCATCTAGTAGCTGGCCAATCACCAAAAGTGCAGGATAGCAGGTATCATTGTGGACGTTTTGCAGGCCTTCATCTACTATAGCCGAATGCTCTGTTTCTAAGAGTACTAGCTTGTAGCCATGCCTAATAAATATATCTCTAAATATCCTAAATTGTATTTTGAGCATCATGGGACAAAGGATTGTATAAGATTCCTTCATTTCCTTAGTAAAGACTACTTTTTGGTCTTTTTCATACTGAAACCTATCATGCACCTGTGCTTCCTCCTTGTAATTGAGTGGCAGCTACTAGACTGCGCAGTCTTATCCGTGCAGCCCCTAGATTACTTATTTCATCTATCTTTATTTGCGTATAAAGCTTGCCGTTATTCTCCAAGATATCCTTTATTTCATCAGATGTAATTGCATCTAGGCCACAACCAAATGAAACTAGCTGAACAAGCTGCATATTATCATGCTGGGATACAAACTTTGCAGCAGCATACATCCTAGAATGGTATGTCCATTGATTGAGGACATTTATGCTAAATCTCTCGGTAAACTGGCTAACACAATCCTCTGAGATAAGAGCAAGGCCTAGTGAGTTTATCAATAGATCCATCCCATGGTTGATTGCAGGATCTATATGGTAGGGCCTACCTGCAATAACAATGATGGGAAAGCCATATTTGTTTGCATAGTCT
>DGFG01000063.1 GCA_002391555.1 Firmicutes bacterium UBA3906 | reverse complement strand
GCTATTGGCTCTTGCTCCTTAATAAGATCCATAATGGGCTCTGCTTCATAGGCTAGTGTGCTATAGATGGTCTTAGGGTTAGGGCTCTCCTCATTTATGAAAAAGGCTTGTATCCCTATTAATGATATACAAAATAACAAGCCATAAAACAAGATTTTTTTTAAGCTCTTGTATACCATCTCTAGACCCCCATAGATATTATGTAAACCTACCTCCTATTATACTATAGCTTTGGCTATATTTCACGAAAATCAGCCCTTTAGGATATATGTATATTTTGTATATTTGTGCATAATAAAAGCCCGACACTAGGTCGGGCCCTTATATATATGATTAATTAAGTTTCTACTGGCTATTTAAAGATTCGGCTTTTTTTAAATTTACTTACGCTTTTATCTTTTTTAAAGGTTCCCATTGCTTTCCCCAATACCCTTCTTGCTGGTAGCTTGTTTTTGTAAATCCCAATTTCTATATATAAACTAAGTTTATAAAAGCTCTTAGGAAGGTATCTAAAAGTGCGCCAGATGAGGATCTAGGTGCAAGTCTTAGCCCTAGTACCTTCTCTTGCGTGCAGCCTCAGACTTCTTTTTTCTCCTTACACTGGGCTTTTCATAATGCTCCCTCCTACGTGCTTCAGCCAACACGCCAGATTTTGAGCATTTTCTTTTAAATCGTCTTAAAGCACTCTCTAATGATTCATTTTCCCCTACTCTAATCTCAGACATTTGCCTTCCCTCCCTCCACCGTCACAATTGCCTTTTAACAAGGCATGAAACTGCGGGAACAAATAGAAACCTTATGTTATTATACTCCTGTAGTTTTTGTCATGTCAACCATTTTCTTAGCCGGCTTATCTAGCTATTATATCTCCCAGCTTTTCTCCACCTAAAATATGGTAGTGAAGGTGTGCCACTTCTTGGCCTGAATCCTCACCACAGTTTACAATAACCCTATAGCCAGACTCCTTTATTCCAAGTTTTTCTGCTAATTCTGCAATTGTAAGAGTCAGATGGCCCATTAGGATAGAATGGTCAACAGCTAGATCATTTAATGATTCTATATGTGCCTTTGGTATCAAGAGGACATGAACTGGGGCCTTGGGCTCTATATCGTAAAAACCCAGTAGTAAGTCATCCTCATAGGCTATCCGAGATGGGATTTCCTTGTTTACAATCCTACAAAACAAACAATTTTCCAAACTTAAAACCTCCTTAACTATTACCCTATACTTTTTTACTATGTGCGAATCCTTTGTTATAGACTATCTACCATGCCCGCTATATATCTATCACCTAGCTTAACTAGCCTTGTAGGTAAAAGCTTGTTTACCAAGCTCTCGTTAGCTTTGGCTACAACCCTAATATAGTGGTCTGTATAGCCTTCATAATAACCCTTGTTTTCTTGGCTTTCACTTTCAAATAGAACTAGTTCTGTCTTTCCTATTAGGGACTCAAGATAGGCCCTCTCCATGGTCTCAGCAAGTTCTATCAGCCTGCGGCTCCGGTCTTCCTTTATGTCATTTGTCAGCTGCTTTGGATAGGTGGCTGCAGGTGTCCCCTGCCTAGGTGAATACTTAAATACATGTATCCTAGAAAAGCCAATATCCTTTACAAAGGCAAGAGTTGATTCAAACTCCTCATCAGTTTCACCTGGAAAACCAGTCATTATATCAGTAGTGATAGCCACATCAGATATGGCCTGCCTAAGCCTGTCTACTATCTGCCTGTACTGGCCTGTAGTATACTTGCGGTTCATCCTCTCTAGGGTAGCATCACAGCCTGACTGCAATGAAATATGATAATGTCTGCACAGCTTGCCCATACCCTTGGCAGCTGAAACAAAGTCCTCCGTCAAAAGGCCAGGCTCTATTGAACCTAGGCGTATCCTGTCAATGCCTTTAATATCATGGATAAGCCCTAAAAGGTCCTTAAGGCCAAAGCCAGGTCCAAGATCCTTGCCATAGGAGGCTATATGGATACCTGTTAGGACGATTTCCTTAAAGCCATTATCAGCTAGCCTATTTACCTCGGCTACCACATCCTCTGGCCTCCTACTCCTGATTGGCCCTCTGGCATAGGGAATAATACAGTAGGAGCAGTACTGGTTACAGCCCTCCTGTATCTTTAATACAGCTCGGGTTTTCCCCTGGTGAAGCTCTATAGGGGTCTCCTCAAAGGACTTGACCTTCATAATGTCTGTAACAGCATTAACAGACCTTTTCTCCTCGTAGGCCTCTTCTACTAAGTCGACTATCCGCGTACGATCATTTGTACCGAGTACAACACTAACACCAGGTATGTCTAGGACCTCTTGGGCCGCCCGCTGGGCGTAGCAGCCAACCACTGCTATAATAGCATCTTTATTGCTTCTATGGGCCCTTCTGATTATTTGCCTAGACTTTTTGTCGCTTAGGCTGGTAACAGTGCATGTGTTTATTATATAAAAATCAGCTGGCTCTTCAAAGTCTACTAGCTTGTAGTTTCTCCTTTGAAATAGCTCCTGCATTGCTTCTGTATCATACTGGTTTGTCTTGCATCCCAGGGTGTAAAAGGCCACCCTCCTTTGGGCTGCTATTTCCATTCCATTTCCTCCATCCGGTACATGATTGCAGCTATGACAGCCATCCCTGCTGTCTCTGTCCTTAGCAGGCGGGGACCAATGGATGCTGACAGCCAGCCATGTTCTTTGGCTAGGGCTAGCTCTTTTTCAGATAGTCCACCCTCTGGTCCTATTATTATTGATATATTACTAGCCTTATCATGCTTGTCTAGTATGGACCGTAGGCTAATTTGCTTTTCTTCCTCCCATAGGATTAGCTTAAGTGACCCCTCACTTGACCCAGGCACTTCTTTACTAACCGCCTCTTTAAAAGTCATAGGCATATGGATACTAGGGATTATGCCCCTACCTGACTGCTTTGCAGCCTCCATGGCTATCCTCTGCCATCGCTCTTGCTTTTTTTTAGCATCCTTGTCCGAGGATAGCTTTACAACAACCCTTTCAGTTATAAGGGGTACTATCCTATGGACGCCTAGCTCCACAGTTTTTTGTACAATAAGGTCCATCTTTGTAGACTTGGGCAGGCCTTGATAAAGGACAAGCTTTGTATCAGGCTCGCCAACGGACCTTTCTTTATCTAGGATTTTACATAGTAGATTGTCATTAGTTATAGACTCAATGGCTGCTCTGTAATCATAGCCCTGACCATCACATAGGGTAAGGATATCTCCTTGCCCTAGCCGCAAAACCCTTTTTATATGATAGGAGTCCTCTTTAGAAAGGCTAGCAATTTGACCTAAGTCATAGGAGGCCCCTACAAAAAATCTAGCCATTGTACCTACTCACCACCATGGCCCACTCACCCATTTTTGCTACTTTTTCTATAATTAGGCCTACAGATTCTATTTGCTCGATGACCTCATCTAGTCTCTCATGGATAATACCAGAAGAAATAAAAAGGCCTCCAGCCTTTATATAGTTAGTGACATACTGGGATAGCTCAATTATTACATCTGCTATTATATTGGCAACTACTATATCATAGCTACCCTCTATTTCATCTAAGAGGTTGCCATGAACTAAGGTCATCCTGTCTAAAACCTTGTTTATCTGTGCATTTTTCCTAGCTATCTCTACAGCATTACCATCAAGATCAATAGCCGTAGCAGCCTTTGCCCCTAGTAGGAGGGCTCCTATTGAAAGTACCCCTGTACCACATCCAAT
>DGFG01000024.1:20243-21236 GCA_002391555.1 Firmicutes bacterium UBA3906 | reverse complement strand
ACCTATTGCCTTCATGGATGAGTGGACTAGCAGGGTGTCCTCTCTCCTAATACCCAATCTAATAAAAGCATCAATTAAATCATTCTTGCTATACATCTATATCCCATCCTATTTTATTTAGCTCGTTTTATATTATTTATTAGCCATAATACTATACCCTTATCATAATGCCTAACTATTGTAGCTATGTCAACTCCAAAAGCTTATTATAAAAAGGTGTTACAAGCTGTCTGTGCATTTGCTATACTAGTAGCAATGACACAACTAATATAATATACAAGGAGTTTACTTAATGAATAAGTCAAAGAGAAATAAGATAATCCTAGTGGGAATAAGCACCTTTGCTATTGTCTTTACCCTGTTTTACTTTGGTATAAAGATATTTTTAAAAATAAATATAAGTGGTCCTAATATAAGGTCATATTTAATAGCTGCCCTTTTAACTAGTCTTGCATCCGTATTGTTTTTTTGCTTTAGACAAAAGCTATCCTTCTACCTTTACCTGTCTAGTCTAGCTATTGGCTTTATACTAATGTTTATAAAGTTTGTAAATGGAACCGAAGATTTGTTTGACAGGATGGGTGTTATGTACTTTTTTATATCTGCTATAGCAGGCTTCCTTTTGGCACTATTAATACAGCTTGCTGCCAAACTACTTAAAGCAAAAGATAAGAAACAAGTACAAGCATAAAGGTATAGGCGCAATTAATACTTAAACATAGGATCCTTTAAAAAAGGGTAATATTTATCAAACTAGCATAAAAGCACAGGTTAACACCTGTGCTTTTCTTTATTTTGCAGCTTACTTTGACTAAATAAACTTGTACTTTATATATATTTGAATAACCTTAACCATAGCTAAAACTGAACAAAATCCTATATGGGGAATACAATAAAGTAGTAAGTAACTATCAAAGGAGGACTGCCATATATGATAGATAATAACATTGTCTCGCTGGTCGATGTATGCATGAATTATCAGACTCTAGAAGG
>DGFG01000024.1:3192-19891 GCA_002391555.1 Firmicutes bacterium UBA3906 | reverse complement strand
TGCTCTGGTAAGGTTCTGGTCCAAGGTAAAGAGGTTGAAGGGCCCTCCCCTATGGTGGGCTATATGCTTCAACAGGATTATCTTTTTGAGTGGCGCAATATCTTTCAAAATGTAATGTTAGGCCTTGAGGTCCTGGGCAAGGATAACGATGAAAACAGGGAAAAGGTTAATAAGCTACTTGATACCTATGGTCTTTCAGAATTTAAAAAGCATTATCCCCGGCAGCTATCAGGTGGTATGAGGCAAAGAGTGGCACTAATTAGAACCTTGGCAATTGACCCTAAAATACTTTTGCTAGATGAGCCCTTTTCAGCCCTAGATTACCAAACTAGATTAGCCCTCTCTGATGAGGTGGCTGAAATAATCAGAAGAGAGAACAAGACTGCTCTCTTGGTTACACATGATATATCAGAGGCCATATCCATGAGCAATAGGGTATTGGTCCTTAGTCAGCGTCCTGGCCTAATAAAAAGTAGCCATAGTATAAAGCTAAGTGGTCAGGATAGAAACCCCGTAAGCCTAAGAAAGGCTCCAGAGTTTAGAGAGTATTTCAATACAATATGGGAGGAGCTGGATGTCCATGTCAGTTAGTAATAAAACACCCTCTAAGGAACATCTGGCCTATGTAAAAAGGGTTAAAAGGTATAAGACCTCCATCACTATCACCCAGGTTACGCTTTTAGTTTTACTTTTTTTGTTCTGGGAGCTTGCAGCCAGGCTAGGCTTGATTGACCCCTTTATAAGTAGCCAACCTTCTAGAATAGTAAAGACTATAATTGATCTAGCCAATGAAGGGGTACTATTTAAGCATATATCTGTCACAATGATAGAGACTATAGTAGGCTTTACTACTGGAACCCTGCTAGGAACCGCAATAGCTGTTATCCTCTGGTGGTCAGACTTTTTGGCTAAGGTTGTTGACCCCTATATAGTTGTACTAAACTCACTACCAAAGGTAGCCCTTGGACCTATTATCATTGTATGGGTTGGGGCAGGGCCAGCTTCTATTGTCGTAATGGCCCTACTCATATCGATTATCGTAACTATAATTGGTGTCCTAAATGGTTTTAGGGAGGTCAGCCCAGATAGGATCAAACTACTTAAGACCTTTGGCGCAACAAAACTACAGGTTTTAAGGAAGGTAGTTTTACCTGCTAGTATTCCTACTATAATTTCAGTCCTAAAGATTAATGTGGGCATGTCCTGGGTTGGTGTTATCACTGGAGAGTTTTTAGTATCTAGGGCAGGCCTAGGCTATCTGGCTGTATATGGTGGTCAGGTCTTTAAGCTAGACCTAGTTATGTCTAGCGTCTTTATTCTAGCAATTGCAGCTGCCCTAATGTACCAAGCTGTTGTATGGCTGGAGAAAAGATACCTTAAATGGAGGCAATAATAAATAAAGCAGTGGCTGTGGCGCTAGAAATGATTAACCTGCCCCTCCCACTGCTTTTTGTTTAATTTTTAACTTAAATAACTAAATGATGGGTTCATAGGCCAAGATCTCCTTTTCTAGCTTTTTTATTTTGATCTATCTTCCCTTTTCTTTAGCTTGTTTATAGCCTTATATACCCAAAAAAGTATAGTTGTCATAAAAAAGCTTAAAAATATTGCACCCATTATTGAAAATCTCAGCCAGTCTCTATACCTACTATGGCTCCTATCTGCCATAAATTCTGAACTCTTCATCTCATCTAATAGCTCTGCCCTACTTAAGTTGTCTATTAACTTGCGACCCTGGGGAAAGTTATCAAGGGGCATAAGTAAATCTAAAAATAATGAGTATCTTGCCCCTACCCTTTTTACCTCAAAAATGAAATTACCCCTATCATCTATTCCCTTTTCCTTGTATAAGCTTCCCCCTATATAGCCTTCAACAGAATAAGTATTAGACTGGGGAAACTTGATAGAGACCCTTATCTTGTGGTAGTCAATAGGATCGTCACTGCCTATAAACTTGCAATAAAGGGCCGCTGTATCCTTGTATAGGAATACAAAGTCCTCAAGCCTATACCTATATATGTAGGTTAGCTTGTCCCCACGCTTTGTATCCGGAGAAAGTCTAATAGTATAAAGGTTCTCATCTTTATCTATTTCTATGTATTCATAATACTCTGTATCTGCTTTTAAATCCTCATCAGTAGGCTTTAGGGCAACTTCTTTTTCTGCCTCCTCTCCCCTAGCTATTAGCCTTATAACCTCTAGGTCTTCTATACTAGAAGCATCCTTTAAGTGCATTTGCTTTTCAAGGGGCTGGCCTGCCTTTACTATCCTATAGCTGACTTGGTCTTCAAAGTAGGCTGAACCATCACTATTAAGGACTATATTTGTATTGTAGCTGCTTACAATATAGTCAGACCTATTTTTTAGTTTATATGGTGCTAGGAAACTGATAGAAAAGACAATAAAAAATATAAGGCTTATTAAAAGCTTCTTTTTGGATCTAATAGTAGCCATTGCCTCACCCCTCATTTGTTCTCCCTTATTTTGTATCATAACACTAAAGGTAGCCAATTACTATAGGGAAATTAGTATAAGAGAATTATCCATTCCTAGCCTAACTAAAAAAGCACTGGTCCTGTCTAGAAAATCCTTATTTTTAGTCTACCTATCATGATAGCTATAGTGGTATTATAGATTTAAGCTCCTATAGCAAGAGACTACTGTTAAAAGTTAAAGTATTGAATAACTTATTTAGCATAAATACAATCTTAGCTTTATGGGAAACCACCACCAGCAAGCAGGCAATTTACTCTAAAATAGATAGGCCAGGTGATATAAGATGGACTTGCCCAAACAAATCATATACGCACTAAAGAAGATAATGGATGATGGCGGAAAAGCCTATCTTGTTGGTGGAGCAGTTAGGGACCTAATACTTAAAAGAGACATACCCGACTATGATATCAGTAGCTCTCTTAGCCCATCTAGGATAGAGGCCCTGTTTAGTGACCATAGATCTTACAAGCTAGGCAAAAGCTTTGGTACTATTGGGGTTATTATCGATAGTATACCAATAGAGATAACAACCATGAGAAGCGAGGGTGCCTATAGTGACAAGAGACATCCTGACAAGGTTTATTTTATCGATGATATAGTCAGTGACCTAGCAAGAAGAGACTTTACTATTAACGCCATGGCCTACAATCCCCTAACAAGCACAGACCTAGTTGACCCCTTTAGGGGTAGGGCTGATCTAGAGGCTGGAATCATTCGGTCTGTTGCTAATGCAAGACATCGCTTTGAGGAAGATCCCCTTAGAATACTAAGAGCTCTGCGCTTTGCCTCTCAGCTAAGCTTTAGGCTAGAAGCTAACACTTATAAGGCGATACTTGAATCATATCAGCTGCTGTCCTTGATATCCAAAGAAAGAATAAATGATGAGTTTACAAAACTATTACTGTCTCCTAGGCCAGACCTAGGCCTTAGGCTAGCTCAGGAAACTAAGCTTATTGATATAATCCTCCCTTTCAAGACAAATAGGGGCCTATCAAGAGCTAGTCTGGAAATAATAAGGCTCTCAAAGGCAGAATTGCCCCTAAGGCTAGCAGCCCTTATCTACTACTTAGTTATGGATGATGCTACTGATATGGTAGAAAAGCTGGCTAGCTTGCGGTATCCAAAGGCCCTAATCTCTCAGGTTAAAAGGCTTGTAGGAGGCTATTTAATCCTTAAAGATATGGATGAAAGCCCCTATGCCATGAGAAGGCTCTTGGTCTTTACTGGTAGACAGACAGCCAAACAACTCCTGTCCTGGTATATGCATGAGGCCTATGTAAATAAAAATAAGAATACAAGAGCAAGGTACGAGAAACTATATGGTCTTATGATAAGGGTGGTCGAGGATAATGATCCCATAGATTTAAAAGATCTAGCCATATCAGGAAAGGATGTTTTGGCTGCTGGTATAGGGTCAGATAGACCTGAACTTGTAGGCTTAGCCCTAGATTTGGCTCATGAACTAGTACTAAAGAACCCTAAAATGAACGATAAGGACCTACTAATTAAAAGCCTTATATCCAAATTTAAGTAAATACTAGTATTGTTTTATACTCATATCAAATATATAATATAATTATTATCAGCTATTTAGGAGGTAGAAATGAGTTTAATTAAAAGATTTACCAATAGTATTGGAAATTTAAAGTCCTATGGCCAACTATCTAGGCTAAAGCCTGGCAAAAGCTTTCTTTACCTTTTACTTATTTTTCTTGTGTCATATCTAGTTTTCACCTACAGGGTTGTGACTGAAGTTAACTACTTTATACAGATAACAAGAGACCAAATAACAGAAGATGTCCCTGATTTCGAATTATCAAATGGCAGCTTTAAATTTTACGGGGAAATGCCTTACATACGTGGAGATGATGATCTAGGCTTTAAGTTTATCATCGATACCAGTAAGAATGCTGACGATCTAGCAAGCCAGCATAATATTATAAATGGCTTTATAATAACTGAAGAAGAGATGATCTCCTATAGCTATGGAAGGGGAGATAGGCTTAGCTTTTCTAGCCTCCCGATGGAGTTTAACAAAGAACATCTAGTTAACTTACTTCCAAAGATTAAGATATTTGCTTGGCTCTTTTTATTCATATGGTTTTTTATTAGACTTGGAATAAAGCAACTTGGGATTTTGCTACTAACACTAGTAGCTATGATAGCGGCTGCTATTTTTAATGTAAGGCTTAGCTTTAGGAACAATTGGAATGTTGCAATATATGCTTCTACCCTACCTATGCTGGTCCACATAGTAGATGCCCTAGCAGGAAAGCCCTTAGGTATCCTACAAACCTTAATATACTGGGGCCTAGCCATTTTGTATATATTCCTAGGGGTTAACCAGATTTCAAAGGAGCAAAGGCAGGGTGGTCCCATGCAAGAGGGTCCACAAGAGCTAGACCAAGTATACAACTAAGCTATACTAGATTAGTGAGTTAATCCTATATGCCAGATAAGTCTATATGACAATAGCCATTTGGGTTCTTTTTAAGGTAGGCCTGGTGGTATTCCTCTGCCTCATAAAAGGACCCAAGGGCTTGTATCTCTGTGACAATAGGTTTATTGTAAAGGGCTTGTTGCTTATCTCTAGATTCTAGTATCTGGCTTAAGTCACCTTTGTCAAGATAGTATATACCTGTTCGGTACTGACTGCCTATATCATTTCCCTGCCTATTTTTAATAGTAGGATCAATTATGGACCAAAACTTATCAAGTAGCTCCTCTAGACTAATTATTGTCTCATCAAATTCTAGCAAGCAGGCCTCAACATGACCTGTTGTACCAGTGCAAACCTCTTGGTAGGATGGGTTTTTAGTATGGCCATTTGCATAACCTACCCTAGTTGACACAAGGCCCGGAAGCCTCGAAAAGTACTCCTCTACTCCCCAAAAACAACCGCCTGCTAGAACAATTTTCTTCATTAGTATCAGCCTTTCTATTATTTTAACACTATCACTAGGAATATATAAACATCATACCCACCAGCACAAAGCCTAAAACACCCAGGGCTGGATAAAACCACTTAACAATATTGGAAAAACCAAACAGACATAAGAGAAGAGAAAGACCCGATAGTACTATAGCAGGAAGGCTAGACTTTGTTTTTAGCTTATCCCTTATGACTGTATCTATTGAAAATAAGTTGCCAATAGCTGTAGAAAATATCTCTAGCCATATGATAGCCCCATACGCGAGGATAAATCTCCTGCCTAGCCCCTCTATTATAGCTATTATCGGGAGCTCTCTATTAAAGACAACCGGAACATAGTAAAGCATAGAGATATTGCTAAAGAGCATCAGTAGTCCTAATATGCCCCCACCTAAGATAGAGCCTATGTATAGTGATCTAGTATCCCTAACCGATGCGCCTAAAGGTGCTAATACACCTATTGACAGGATTAGATTAAATGAAGCATAGCTTAGGGCTGCCCTTAACAAGGGGAATATCTCCCCTAAAGAGAGCTGGTTAGCTACTATACTTGTATCTTTAGTATTCATAGCCCGTATAAATATTATAAAAGTAAAGGCTACAATTAAGGGTACAATAAATCCATTAGCAGCTAGTATCCCTCTTATACCTGATAAGGATACAATTAAAGTAGTAAGGGCAATAAAAAGTGCACCTATAATATAAGGTACACCAAATAGCTCCTTTAGTAGGGCCCCTGCTCCTGCAAACATGGCAGCGCAAATCAATAAGTAAGTCAGTGCTAGATATATATTTACTAGCGGTGATACTGGTCCAAAGATTCGATCAACCAGCTTGCCATATGATGGAGTAGATAGTTTATTGCCTAGCAAAAGTATCTTTAGTCCCACTAGTATAAACAATAAAGTAGCAACAAGTATTGCATAGATAGAATTGTAGCCAAGCTTGGTGAAAAACTGTAGAATCTCTTGGCCTGTTGCAAAGCCTGCCCCTATCACTGTGCCTATATAGGCCATGGCAATTTTTACGCCATCTAATATAAAGACCTTGCTTTTTTTCATAAGCTGCCCCCTACAATAAGCTCCTTGTACATACTATTGCTAATGGCTTAGGCTTATGCAAGATTTGCTTTGATATAACTATTCATGCAAGGCTAGTATGGTCTCATAGGGATCAAAGTTTACCTCAAGCCTGAGTACATCGCCTGGTTTAATGTCCTTAGGCAATATACAAAGTGGTAGCTTTAGGGTCTCACCACTTTCTAGTAGTAGACCATCAACCTTTCTTTCTTGAATGCCTAACACCTTTACTAGGCTTTTCATAAAGAGAACTCCCCCCATTTTGCATTTCAAAGACCTATACTGATTTATATTCAATTTGTTAACTTTTGTTTTTGTATAGATTACTCTCGTACATCAAACTCTACTAAATCCAATACAGCTTCTTGAATATATCTATAGTTTTTGTAAAGTGTTGAATAGGATATATTATAGTATTCTGCCAATTCCTTTTTGCTAACCCTTACACCTGTATTTTCACAATAATAAAGGTCAATAGCAGCAGCCCAGCCCTCAAGCTTTTGTATTCTGGGCATACCAACATCATGCCAATAGTGTAATAGATGGTTCCAAACTGCATTTACCCCATCCTCTATATCGGTCAGATTTCTTTCTCTCATACCATTAATGGCTAGTCTTGGGATACTATCATATAAGGGATCCTCTAGTATGTATTTCTCCTCTAAGGATACCTTGATTTCTACGATTTCCCCATCTATCATAGCCATATAAGGCTCAACTGCCCCCATCCCTTTTAATAGGGTCAAGGCTTGCCTGATATTGTCTTTATCTCCACTACTGGTCATTAAAAAGTCTCTTATGAAATTCTCAGCTCTTTTATCGGCAAAGGAGGCTACAAGATTTAAAATCGCATGCTTTATAATTGTATCATCTAGATCAAGACCCCAATTCAGTAGGTCATATAGGACCTTATTCCTTGTCCACCTAGCCATTAGGTCGGCATCTGATAGTTTTAATATTTCGTTAATTTTTTTAACCCTTCTGATGATCTCATCGTAGGGGACCTGAAAATGATAGGCCAGGTCAGTCTGGCTCCTAGCTCCATCTAAAATCCCCCTTGTGTACCGTCTATAGTAGTTACTTATCGTGTTTCCTGGGTTTATCTTTTCTATCTTGTCCCAATACTGCAAGGCCTTCTTGTAAGATTTAAGGTTAAAAAAGGATACAGCCATATAGTGCAGGATATTTGTATCGTAGGGCTTGTACTGGATAAGCTTTTCTAGCAATTTATTAGCCTTTTCATGCTCTTTAAGCTCGCACAGGGTAATTACAATCTTATATAGGTCCTCAGGCTCGTCTACTGATAAGGCCAAGACCCTGCTTATATGTTTCTTGCTAGCCTCAACATCGCCTGCATCCTTGTAAAATATAGCTAAGTTACAGTTAGCATGAACATTGTTAGGATATTTTGATAATATTTGCTTGCATGCATTGATTGCTCGGTCAATATCCCCATCACAATAGTAGGCAAGAGCTAGGTTGTTTCTAGCAAATATTAAATCCTTATCCCCTTCTAGTACTTTTTCTAATACTCTTATGGCCTTTTTAAACTCGCCTTTGTCAAGACAGCTCTTCCCTCTACTGGCGTCAGCTAGTAGCTGTGCCCTTTCAGGGTCTGTCTCCTTTTCTTGATTAAAATAATAGTCTTGGTTTTGTAGTATCTCTAGCAGGTCAGCTGCTTCGTCTGAATAAAGGCCATAGGAATCAAAATTTAGATATCTCTCAAGACACTCCTCAGCCTTTTTATAGTCATGCAGACCTAAAAAGTTACAGCCTATGCCAAAATAACATTCGATGGCTGTCGAGTCCTTTTGCAGGATAGAAAACAATATTCTATTTGATTCATTGTAGTAGCTCATTTCTGTGTAAACTTCTGCTAGATCCAATGAATATTCTATGTTATCAGGCTCCTTTTCAAGGGCCTTTCTATAATAATTAAGCGCATTAATATAGTTGTTAGTCTCTAGGCTTTTTCTAGCCTTTCGGTAAAAGAAATCTCCTGTTTGTTCAAAGGGTAATACTTTTCTTAAAGTATTGTTTAATAATTCCCTAGCCATACTCCCCTCCTATTCTATCTAGTATAGCTATATTATATCACAATGTATTATGTGGCTAAAGGTATAGGTATATTTAATTTATTTTTATTTGATTTTGTCCTATTTTGCAAGGTCAAGCAGCCTGTTAAGGTCATCCCTGCCAAACAAATATTTGCTACTGCAGTAATGACAAATCATCTCTGCCTTGCCTTCCTTTTTTATAATATCCTCTATCTCTTGTTTGCCTAAGCTAAGCACAAGGCCTTCAAGCCTTTCCCTGCTACAATCACATAGAAATTTATAGTCTAGCCTGTCATTTAATCTAAGATCCATGTCTCCTAGGATGGTGTCAAGGACATCTTCTGGCCTCATACCCTGGTCAATCATAGTGGTTATTGGCGCTGCCTGTCCAACCACCTTTTCTAGTTTGTCTATTATTTGGTCATCTGCACCAGGTAAAGGCTGAACAATATAGCCACCCGCAGCCCTTATCGTAGAATCTGGGTTTACTAAAACGCCTAAAGCAATTACTGAAGGCTGCTGTTCTGAAGACCAAAAGTAGTGGGCAAGGTCTTCGGCTATTTCACCAGAAACTAGCTCAATCTGCCCAGCATAAGGTTCCTTAAGACCCAAGTCTTTTATAACTGTCAGCATACCATCTATTCCAACACCAGCCCTAACATCTAGCTTGCCATACTTGTTTAAGGGTAGGTCAACATATGGGTTATCTACATAGCCCTTTACTGTCCCATTAGCCTTGGCAGTTACTATGATATTACCAAGGGGTCCTCCACCTTTAATTATTATCGATACAGAATTATCTGCACTTTTCATATCAGCAGCTATCATAACCGCAGCCACCATTGTTCTACCTAGTGCTGCCGAAGCAAGGGGAAATAGATCGTGAAGCTTTGCTGCCTCTCTCACTGTTTCTGTTAAATCTACTGCAAAGGCCCTGACTTGTCCTTTTGCTGCTGTTGCTCTTACTACATAATCCATAAATATACCTCCATCTATTGAAATACCCCGGTGAAATCACCGGGGTAATCACTGGCTTTAAATATTATATTCGAAACATTTAAACCAATTCAACGTTTGATGCTTGTAGGCCTTTATCGCCTTCTACTACATCAAAGCTGACTTCTTGGCCTTCAGATAGTGTTCTGAAGCCATCAGTATTTATTGCAGAGTAGTGAACGAAAATATCGCTACCGTCTTCTCTTTCAATAAATCCAAATCCTTTAGTTGCGTTGAACCATTTGACCTTTCCTCTTTCCACGTAAACAATCCTCCTAAATATTAATACGGTCTAAGTGTAGCACACCAATTTATAAATGTCAAACAAACTTTTATTTATATTTTGCATTTTTCCTAATATTATTTGCATAGTTGAACTTTATTTGACTGAACAAAAAAATATTCGTTCCGAATCCTTGCTTGGAGGATCGAGTGAAAAGTCGGCACAAACCTTATCAATATTGAATCCCACTTGCCTTAAGAGGTCTATTATTTCATTATTTTTGTAGGCCCTTTGAAAGTGAGTTTCATAAAATCTTTTAAAGAGGTCTCCTTGTCTTACAAAAAAGGTCAGGTCCATCTGCAAAATATTGGTTTTTTCATCGAAATTGTTGAACCAGACTAGATTTACATCCCCTTCTGTTTCAGCCATTAAATTGTTAGCTAGAATTTCGCTTAGTTTGTAGTGTGAGCTTATATCAAATAAAAACAAGCCCCCCGGTCTTAGGTATTGATATACCCTTTCAAATACCTGTTTAAGGTCAGTATCATCTAGAATATAGTTTACTCCATCACACATGCAGACAATCACGTCAACGAGCCCATGTAGCTGAAGTTCCCTTATGTCTTGGTTTATATATTGAAGGAAAAGCCCTTGCTTTCTACTTTTTTCCCTTGCTATGCCCAGCATCTCATTTGATATGTCAACGCCCGTTAGCATATATCCTCGGCTTGCTAGACGGCTTGTAATATTACCTGTTCCGCAGGCCAAATCCACTATCCTCTCAGGCCTTACCTGGTAGGTCTGAAAAACTTTTTCTATAAAATCCACCCAGGCATCATAATCTACATCCTTCATAAGCTCATCGTAAACATAAGCAAAATCTCTATACAAGCAATCACCTCATAGAATGCCTTACTCTGCCTTTGAACCTTCTGCTTGTTCTTCTACCTGCCTATTATTAATATACTTGTCAAACATCCAATTGGAATATGAGGCTGTTATTAGGCCTATAAAGGCAAAGCCAATTACAATAAGAACAACTACACCTACTAAATAGGATAGGCAAAGAAAAAGTATTACAGCTACTAATGCAAAGATTAATATAGTCCGTGGAAGCTTTACCATAGTTAAAATAAAAGCATTTTTTATAATCTGGCTTAGCTTTAGCTTGTAGGTGACTATCATGGGATATATAAATATGTTCATCATAGCATAAAGCAGACCAAGGACCAGTATCAAGTATTGTAAAATAAAGAAAAAGATACTGTCATTCTCAATTGCTAGAGCCTGGTAGAATCTCAGATTATTATAAAACAAAAATGCTAAAACACCATTTATGAACATCATAGCTAGACCCTGCTTCCAGTTTGCCTTGATGGCATCCCTAAAGTCAGTCCATACCCAAGCATGTTCATCATTTGACCATTTTCTAAGCACATAGGCAACTCCAGCTGTGGCTGGGCCTGTTATTGTCAAGCAGGGTATAAATAATAGTAATAAGGTTGGGAGGACTTCATTTACGACAACTTCTATCTTTTGATCTGCTAATGCTCCAAGCAGCATAAAGTATATATAAAACACAGGTATCCAAAACACTGAATATAAAAGACTTAGCTGGATCAACTGCCAAATTCGAACCTGTAGGACAGTGAAAAACAGCTTTATCCGGCTCCCCTCTAAATGTTCCTTTTTTAGGTCAGGCTTGTTAGGGTTGCCATAATACATCCTATTGAAAAATCCGCCCATATATAAAACATTCCTTCCATTACCATTTTCGAAATTAAAACCATTGTAACAGGATTCTCTTCCCTTTTCAATATTATAATAGGACTAAGGTAAATAAGTTAAGCATCGAAATAGAGCTTCTCTACCAGTTAAAATTATTATTGACTTATTTTTCATTCTAGGTTTGACATTAGATGCTAGGAATGATATTATATGAGCAAGTTATAAGTAGATTGAGGAGCAGGTTTTATCATTAGTATGCTGGAGGATTAGGGACTTTGATGAAGGCATATGAAAGGAAAACTTGCCGAAGGAAGCTAGACCCTGGCTAGTTTCCTGGGCCGTAAGTTAATAGCTTACGGACTGTCGTCAACATTGCTTTGATGGAGCGCTATCTGCTTTCGATAACATACAAAAATTACTTTGTATTGAAAACGAGAGCGGCTGCGTAGACCACAGCCGTTTTTTTTATTGTAACAAGGCACAAGGTTTATAGCATTCCAAAGTGACTCATCATAGCATAAAATAGGCTGTATGATAAATAGGAGGAAAAGCTATGAGTAAATACAATCTTGCAGTGGTTGGCGCTTCCGGTATGGTAGGGCAAAAGGTTATAGACCTGCTTGCCGAGAGAGAGCTACCCGTAAAAAACTACTACTTCTTTGCATCGGCACGGTCTGCTGGAAAGAAGCTAACCCTATTAGGTAAGGAGTATACAATCGAAGAACTAACCGAAGAATCCTTTGACAACAAAGAGATTGATATAGCCATATTTTCAGCAGGTGGAGCCATCAGCAAGAAATACGCTCCTATTGCAGCAGAAAAGGGCATTGTTGTTATTGATAATAGTAGTAGCTGGCGTATGGATAAGGAAGTGCCCCTGGTTGTACCAGAGGTAAATCCAGAAGCTATCCTATCTCACAAGGGTATTATAGCCAATCCTAATTGCTCAACTATTCAAGCCGTTGTTGCCCTTTATCCGCTCCATAAAAAGTACCAGATATTGAGAATTGTTTACTCAACCTATCAGGCTGTTTCAGGTGCAGGAATGGGTGGCTACGAGGACCTTGAAAGGGGTATTAGGGGCGAAGAACCTAAAAAATTTGTCCATCCAATATTTGCAAACTGTATACCCCATATAGATGTATTTGATGAAAGTGGATATACAAAAGAAGAACTTAAAATGATTGATGAAACAAAAAAAATTTTAGGCGACCAGACCTTAAGGATAACAGCTACCACTGTTAGAGTACCTGTCTTTCACGGTCATAGTGAATCAATAAATATTGAGTTTGAAAAGGATTTTAAGCTCAGTGATATTAGAGAAACCCTAGCTCAGGCTAAGGGGGTCAAAGTGCTTGATGATCCTTCATCAAACTTATATCCTATGCCAATTGATGCCGAAGGTAAGGATGAGGTTTTCGTTGGTAGAATACGCAAAGACTATAGCCTTGATAGGGGTATTAACATTTGGGTTGTGGCTGACAACATCCGCAAGGGCGCTGCAACAAATACAGTACAAATAGCCCAAAAGCTAATAAGCTACTGGGAAAGCGGTACATTAAAGAAGAATAATTCTTAGGCTTTAATAAAAATGAGGAAGGTGGCATAAATGAGTATATTTACTGGTTCCTGTACAGCTATGGTTACACCTTTTACTGAAAACGGGATAAATTTTGACTCACTTGGCAAGTGCATAGAGTTTCAGATAGACCAGGGTACAGATGCCCTACTAGCATGTGGGACTACAGGCGAACCATCTACTATGATTAAAGAGGAAAAAAGGGACCTAATAAGCTACACGGTAGAAAAAGTACAGGGCAGGATACCTCTTATAGCAGGTACTGGTGGAAACAACACCAAGGAGGTTATCAGGGCATCAGTAGAGGCTGAATCTCTTGGTGTAGATGCACTCTTGATAGTAAACCCCTATTATAATAAGACCAACAAGAGAGGACTATATGAACACTATAAAGCAATATGTTCTGAAACTAGTCTACCTGTTATCCTATATAATGTACCTAGTAGGACTGGCTGTAACATATCAGCAGCAGACCTTGAGTACCTAGCTAGTATAGAAAACATACAGGCAATAAAAGAAGCTAGTGGGAACCTAGCACAGGTGGTCGAGATGGCTGCCCTATGCGGAGACTATATAGATATATATTCTGGTAATGATGATATAATAGTACCAGTGTTAGCCTGTGGTGGTAAGGGTGTAATATCTGTAGCTGCCAACATAATACCTGCTGATGTCCATAACATGGTAGCAGACTTTTTGTCGGGCAACATGGAAAAGAGCTTGGAGACTCAGCTAAGGGCCTTTCCTCTTATAAAGGCATTATTTACTGAGGTTAATCCCATACCTGTCAAGACCGCCATGAACCTTATGGGAATGAATATGGGCCCCTTGAGAGCCCCCCTTTATGAGATTTCAGACCAGGCCCTTTCAACACTGACAAGCAGTATGAAAGAATATGGTCTAATATAATAAATACAAAGCCCTATTTAAATGGAGTTGAGTACAAATGAAAATAATAATAAACGGTGTTAATGGAAAAATGGGCAGGCAACTAGTAAGGGTCATAGAGGATGATCCAGAGCTTAAGGCGGTTGCAGGGATTGACAAAAATCCAGATGTATTCGACTATAACTTTCCTGTATATGAAAATCCCTATGACCTAAATGAAGAGGCTGATATAATAATTGACTTTTCTAGACCTGATGCCATACCGGGATTAATAGACTATGCCAAGGACAAAAGGCTACCAGTGATTATAGCAACTACAGGGTTGGCTCAAGAATACCTAGATATAATAAACCAGGCCTCTAGCCAAATACCGATATTAACAGCAGCAAATATGAGTCTAGGGATTAACATTATGCGAGACCTTGTAATGCATACTAGTGAGCTTTTAGCAGATTCTTTTGATATTGAGATAATCGAAAAGCACCACAATCAAAAGGTAGACTCCCCTAGTGGCACAGCATTCGCGCTGGCTGAATCAATTAATAGAGGCCTAGAGAAACCTAAGGAGTATGTATATGGCCGGTATTCTTCTAGTGAAAAAAGAAAGTCTAATGAAATAGGGATACATTCTATACGGGCTGGTACAATAGCAGGTGAACATACAGTTATATATGCAGGCAAGGACGAGATACTTGAGATTAGCCATACTGCCCTTTCCAGGCAGATATTCGCTACTGGTGCTATTTTTGCGGCCAAATTCCTAGTCGATAAGGCCCCAGGCCTATATGATATAAAGGATGCACTCCAGTCAAAGCTATCTTCGGCCAACATCCAGACCAGTAATGATGATTCCATGATAACTATAAACCAGTTACCTAATGAACCCTCTATTATAGCAGACATCTTTACAAGCCTGGCAGAGCAAAATATAAACATAGATATGATTAGTCAAACTGCACCTGTTAATGGACTAATTAACCTATCCTTTACCCTACCCCTAGCAGATCTAGGCACTGCAATACAGGTAATAGGCAGGTACAATAAAGAAAAGGCCACGGTTAGAACTGATGTGTATGCAGATATAACCAAGCTAACTGTTGAAGGTATGAATATGGAGGCCCAGGCTGGAGTTGCTGCCAAACTATTTAGAACCCTAGCTGAGAACAACATTAAAATAAAAATCATAACAACATCGGAAACCAAAATTTCCTGTGTCATAGACCAGCAGGATGAAAACAGGGCTATGGAAGCCCTTATTAGTAGCTTTTGTGACAAGCTTTAAGCGACTTGTAGAAGCAAGCCTTTAGGCCTAGCCATTACTACTTAAGTATACTGAGAAAGCAATAATTTTAAATGGCTAATTGAACTGACCCTTTGGGTCAGTTTTCTTTGAAAAATTTGCATTTTAGCAGGAATACTGCGATAATTGTAGAATAAAGCACTATAATTAATAATATTAACCAAGGAGGGTACCTCATGTCCGTAAAAAGAAGCGAGGATACTACACGAGTAGGTAATCCTTTCCAAGGAAAATCTATTGGCTTTTCATCATTCTTCAGTAAATTAAATCGGCTACGCTACAAACTAATTGCAGCATTTTTGGTAATGGTTATACCTATTTCTCTGCTTGGGTATTTATCATACAATAGTGCTTCTAGCGCATTAAGGGAATCTATAAATGAGTCCACAGCCCAAAGGTTAGAGCTTAGTAACAATTACCTTAGCCTGCTAATGGACAATGTTAATTCTGCTCTCATGCAAATCATAGCAAATGATAAAATACAAAAGCAATTACAGGAAGCTACCAAACCAAGTGAACCCGGCGAAAATCAAGAGAAAATTACTGAAATTACATCAGATGGTAAGAGCGCCCTAACAGCTATCTATAATAGTAATTCTCAATATATAAGGCAATTATTTGTACTTGGCCCAAATAGTCGTGGTACTCTACATACTAATGAGATTAATGTATATAAATACGATAGAGAAGTAATACAGGAAACTGCTTGGTACAAAGAAGCCTTTAAACCTGAAAATGTAGGTAAAACTATATGGGTAGCCTTCCACAAGGAGCTAGATGAAACCCTCGCCAAGCCAGATGAGACCTACTCACTCTGTGCCCTTAGAGGTATAACAGTATTAGATGTACCCTTCCTTCTAATGGCCGACGTTAAGTATGAAGTAGTTACAGAGCTACTAGATGGTATTGATTTAGGTGAAGGTAGTGAGGTTTATCTTTTCTCCCCAGAAGATCGAGTTTTCGCCAATTATAACCTTTTAGAAGAGGATAATGAACAAGAGGACGATGCAACAAATGAAGGCGAAGAGGGCGAGGACGAAGAAGCTAAAGATCCTTTAGAGCAAATTTTTATAATGAACCATGATATAGTAAAGGAGGACTTTTACCAGAAAATAAAGGCCTCTACCAACGATACAGGGTCCCATCTTATAAAATACAAAGATGAAGACTATCTCATGTTTTACTCAAAAATAAATAGAACTGATAGACAAGGCAACCTATATCCAACTGGCTTTACTCTAGTAGGTCTAGTACCTAATGAGCAGTTGATGGCACCTATTGGTGAGATCGGTTCACTTACCATATACCTATCCCTAATGGCAGTAATATTTGCCCTCTTGCTTGGAGTGTTCTTAGCTATTAGGATTGGTATGCCAATCCGTAGTGTTATAGCTTCAACAGAGGCTGCTGCCAGAGGAGAT
>DGFG01000024.1:1066-2854 GCA_002391555.1 Firmicutes bacterium UBA3906 | reverse complement strand
ATGCGTAACCTTATAAGCAAGGCATCTGATATTACACAAAGGGTTATAGAGTCAGCCTCTATAGTCTCTACCACAGCCCAGCAGGTCTCCATATCCTCAGACGAGATATCAAGAGTCGTATCTGACATCTCCCAGGGAGCTAGTGAACAGGCAAGCGATATGGAGCAGGGTGTCTTTATGATGCACAACCTTGCCAATAAGATGGGTACTGTATCTGAGCATGCAAGTCAAATTGAATCAGTATCCAACCAGACAGTAGGCCTTACAAACCAGGGACTTGAAACCGTACAAAAGCTTGGCTTAACTACCAAGGAAAACACTAAGATAACAAGTGCTATTGTCAGCGACATAGAAAAACTTGACCTTCAATCCAACTCCATAGGCCTTATAATAAAGGTCATAGAGGATATAGCTGAGCAGACCAACCTACTCTCACTGAATGCTTCTATAGAGGCCGCCAGAGCAGGAAAATATGGCAAGGGCTTTTCAATCGTTGCTGCAGAGGTACAAAAGCTAGCTGAGCAAACAGTCGAAGCAATAACAGAGATATCCTCAATTATTAAGGAAACGCAGGATCAAACTCGAAAGACTGTTGAGAGAGCACGTTCTGTTGAAAAGGTTGTAGAAAGCCAGAATAAAGCAGTTGAGACCACAGTTGATATCTTTAATACTATAAATGACTCTATGGAAAATCTAGTTGTTGCTATAGGCCAAATAACAGATGTCGTAGAGGATATAGAAAATAGCAAGAACCATGTGGTAGGTACAATGGAGAACGTATCAGCCGTAGCAGAAGAATCTGCTGCCTCCTCTCAAGAGGCTTCTGCCTCTACACAAGAGCAGCTTGCTATCATCGAGGAGCTAGCCTCCTTTGCAAGCGAGCTTGATAAGACAGCAAAAGATTTGTCAGAGGCAATTGCAGTATTCAAACTATAGGCACAGTAAGAGTTAAAGACTTTAGTCCCAAAAGGAATATAAGCAAAAAATGAACCGGAGAGTAAACATGCTCTCCGGTTTTAACTACTTAATTAATATTCTATTCCCCTGCGTGCTGCTACACCCTTGTCCATATAGTGCTTGATAGGCTTCATCTCTGTTACAAGGTCTGCCCTATCTATTATATCTTTTGGTGCATTCCTACCTGTAAGGACTATTTCCATACGACCAGGCCTTTTATTAATTAGGTCTAGTAGGGTCCGAATATCTACTAGACCTGTATCTATGCAACCTAGTATCTCATCGAGTATTAATAAATCACATGGGTTTGTGTCAAGTTCCTTGTAAAGCCATTTAAGTTCATCATTAATTTTCTCTTTGAGTGTCGTTTTTTCATCTTTACTCATTTGAAAGATAAATTTTTCTGTTTCAGCAAACCTTATAATTTTAAAGTTAGGCTCAAGCCCTTTTATTGCAGCCAACTCACCCGTTGGCCAGCCCTTTAAAAACTGTATCATCAAGACCCTTAGACCATTCCCTACTGCCCTTAATCCTAATCCTAAAGCAGCAGTGGTCTTTCCCTTACCATCACCTGTGTATACTTGTATGTAGCCCTTGTCCAAAAAACCACTCCCTAGTAAAAAGCTTTTAAATTTAAGTAGCATAAAGAAAATTTGTAGAGTTAAACTAATGATAATAAAATAGTTGGAGGTGTTCAAGATAAAGCCGACTGATTTTGAAAATAATTATCTTGTAATTGATGCTTCGATGGATGAACCCATATTCCCGGAAGGAATAACCCATGGCTTAAATGTCCTAAGAACTAAAGCCTATTACGATTATCACCCTTAC
>DGFG01000024.1:0-781 GCA_002391555.1 Firmicutes bacterium UBA3906 | reverse complement strand
ACTATCTATACAAACAAGTAGACACAGAAGATCACTACTAGAACATACATAGTTACTGGTATCTTCTTAACTTTGCCAGAGAATAACTTTAATAAGAACCAAGATAACATACCAAATACGATACCGTCTGCTATGCTACCTGCCAAGGGCATGATTATCAAGGTTAAGAAGGCTGGCATTGCCTCTGTATAATCCTCAAAATCAATTTTTGTTACTGAGGTCATCATAAACAAGCCTACGATAACAAGTATAGGTGCAGTTGCAAAAGATGGTATAGCCATGAATATTGGTGAGAATACCAAGGCAACTATAAAGAGTAGACCTGTGGTTAGTGCAGTTAGACCTGTGCGGCCACCAGCTGCTACTCCAGATGCACTTTCTATATAGCTTGTAACTGTAGATGTACCTAGGCCAGAGCCTGCTACTGTACCTACAGCGTCTGCTAACAAGGCACCCTTTACTCTGGGGAGCTTGCCATTTTCATCTAGCATATCAGCCTTTGTAGCTACTCCTATTAGAGTACCGATTGTATCAAATATATCAACAAATAAGAAGGCAAACAGAATTACTATGAACTCAAAACCTAACTCGATAGCTCCCTTGAAATCAAATTTTAAGAAGGTTGACTTAAGAGATGGTGGAAGACTTACTACGCCATCAGGAATTAGGTCATACATACCAGCTGCGGGGTCTACCACATACACACCTGTTAATTGTAGTACAATTCCGACTGCATATGTCCCAAGAATACCCCATAATAGAGCTCCCTTTATACCCTTGT
>DGFG01000001.1 GCA_002391555.1 Firmicutes bacterium UBA3906 | reverse complement strand
CTTTACAATAAGAGAAAAGCTATTAAGTCTTTTTGCCTGTAGATATATGGCTATATAAATTTACATTTCTTTATAAAAAATATTAATTATATTATTGACAGTTCAAGCAATCCTTGCTATTATGTAGGGCAATATAAAAAACCAGCTAATATACAATATGGATAGTGTTCACATTCTAGGGATGTATGCCTCTTCTATGAAGTGGCTCTTTTCATATAAATTAGCTGGATTTGGACATGGAAAGGAAAGGAGCGGGCCTATGAGTATAGAAAAAACCTACAAGCAGATTAATGAAAAGATTAAGGCAGGTAAGGCTGTTGTTCTAACGGCAGAGGAGGTTATCGGACGGGTTATGGAAAAGGGCTTGTCCCAGACAGCCAAGGAGGTAGACGTCGTAACGACGGGAACCTTTGGCCCCATGTGCTCATCAGGTGCCTTTCTTAATTTCGGCCATACGACACCCAGGATGAAGATGGGAAAGGTTTGGCTAAATGATGTACCAGCCTATGCTGGTATAGCCGCAGTAGATGCCTATATTGGTGCAACAGAGCTAAAGGAGACAGATCCAAGGAATAATAATCATCCAGGAGACTTTAGCTATGGTGGCGGTCATGTAATCGAAGACCTTGTTGCCGGTAGACCAGTAAAACTTAGGGCAGAGAGCTACGGGACAGACTGCTATCCAAGGCGGGAGGCAGAGGCTGACCTTAGGCTAGAGGATATTAATGAGGCAATACTATTTAATCCCCGTAACTGCTATCAAAATTATAATTGTGCTGTTAATACAGGGGATAAAACTATATATACATATATGGGTACCTTAAAGGCTAGGTTGGGAAATGGTCATTACTCAACCTCAGGCCAGCTAAGCCCCCTCCTAAAGGACCCCTACTTTAGGACCATAGGCATAGGGACCCGGATCTTTCTCGGTGGTGGCATAGGCTATGTTGCCTGGTATGGTACCCAGCACTTCCCAGGCTTTATTAGCTATGAGGATGGCCAAGGGAAAACTGGTGCAGGTGGGACCCTGTCCCTGATTGGTGACCTAAAACAAATGGATGCTAAATGGCTAACAGGTGCTAGCTTCCAGGGCTATGGGTCTACCTTAAATGTAGGTGTGGGCATACCAATCCCCATCCTAAACGAGGAGATACTAGCTTATGCAGCCAAGCCAGACAAAGACCTGTATGCACCTATAGTTGACTATAGTAGTAGCTATCCAAACAATGAGGCTGGCAGGCTAGGCCTTGTTAGCTATGCTGACCTTAAAACAGGTCTAATAAAGGTAAATGGGAAAGAGGTTCCAGTGGCTCCCCTAAGTAGCTATTCCAGGGCCAAGGAAATTGCCCACATCCTAAAGGATTGGATCTTAAAGGGGGATTTCCTACTAACAGAGCCTGTAGACCTTTTGCCAGGTCCAGACCAGGGCCTCAAGGGCAAGGCCCTAAAGACCAAGGATCAAGAATAGTAGCTTGTAGAAGCAAGACTTTTATCCTAACTATAGGACCCTTATTTAGGAGGAGATGATAATATGTCCCCAGAGAAAATTGTACTTCGCTTTAGTTCGGAAAATTCGGATAAACCGATAATTTATCACCTGGCCAAGGACTATGATTTGATTATTAATATTGTCAAGGCAACTATTAACCCCCACAAGGAGGGGACCATGGTCCTAGAGCTAACAGGTGAAAAGTATAACGAAGGTATAGAATTTTTACGGCAGCAGGGCATAAAGGTTGATTCCCTTTGCCAGGAAATCATTAGGAATGAGGACAAGTGTACCCACTGCGGGGCCTGTACTGTCCACTGCCCCACTGATGCCCTACATATGAAAAGGCCAGAGATGGAGATTGTATTTAATAGGGCCGAATGTATCATATGCCAGGTATGTGTTGGGATTTGTCCTGTAAAGGCCATGGAGGTTAGGATTTAATTGGCCTATGAACCTAGGACCTATCGGGGTCTACACGCAGAAAAGGACCTGGTCCATTTCCGCCTCCAGCTTGAGGAGACTGACCTTGATATAGGGATTAAAAAAGAGAGTTTTAGTCAAGGGCTAGTGAAAGAGGCCCTTGACCTTTTAACTTTTCTCAGGCAGGACCTTATGGACTACATTTTAGTAGACGGGGACTTTTATAGGGCCCTGTCTCCCTATGACCTAAAGGAGAATGCACCCCAGATAGCTAGGGATATGGCTGAGGCTGCTAGCCTAGCTGGAGTAGGTCCTATGGCGGCTGTGGCTGGCTCAATAGCCGAGGAGCTTGGCCTATTTCTAGCTAGATATTCAGAGGATGTCATAGTAGAAAATGGAGGGGATATCTGGCTAAAGTCCAGCCGGACCAGGCAGGTAGCTATCTATGCAGGAGATTCTCCCTTTAGCTATAATATAGGAATAAAGATAGGACCTGAATCTACTCCCTTAGGCATTTGTACTTCCTCTGCTACAGTAGGCCATGCCCTTAGTTTTGGAAGGGCTGATGCAGCCCTGGTCCTTGCTTCATCAGCAGGCCTAGCAGATGCGGCCGCTACTGCTACTTGCAATTTTGTAAAGGATCTATCGGACCTAGAAAGGGCAGTTGACTTTGCCCTGGCCATACCAGGAGTTTCTGGAGCCCTTGCCATATTAGGCGACCGGCTGGCTGTAAGAGGCCATATAAACTTAGTACCAATTAATAGATAAAAAAATCTTCCCCCTTAGCCCTAAAGGATGCTAAGGGGTCTTTTATTTAATGGGTTTTTTATTGTGGCTAGCATTTAAAAAATCGGCAATAGGAATATTTTACATGCATAAGACGGGCTCATTAACTAATCATATCAATGAGGCTTTTTATGATATGAAAGGAAGGTTTTTATGCTAGGACGCAAAAGACTTATAATATTTTCCCTTGTACTGGCCTTGGCACTTTGTAGCTTGGCCTATATTGATCTGGGCCCTTTTGAGCAATCAGCAGAGGCGGCAAACCTAGGCTGGGGGTCTCAAGGAAACAAGGTAAGTGAGCTCCAAAGAAAATTAAAGCAATGGGGCTATTATGATGGTCCCATATCGGGTATTTATGGCCAGCAAACCTATGAGGCTGTCCGCTTTTTCCAAAGGAGAAATGGCCTGAAGGTTGACGGTATTGTAGGTAGTCAAACAGCGGCTGCCCTGGGCTTGAACCTAGGCACTAGCAATCCTGGCACAGTAGCTGGCGGCAGTGGGGCAAGCAATCAAAATGATATTTACCTACTGGCAAAGTGTGTACACGGGGAGGCTCGGGGGGAACCCTATGTTGGCAAGGTGGCTGTAGCTGCAGTTGTACTAAATAGGGTAAAGCATCCTAGCTTTCCTAATACTATTGCAGGTGTTATCTATCAACCTAGGGCCTTTACAGCAGTAGATGATGGCCAGATAAACCTGGCACCTGATGCAGAATCCCTTAGGGCAGCAAGGGATGCAATGAATGGCTGGGATCCTACCTATGGCGCTATATACTATTGGAATCCGGCCACTGCAACTAGCTCCTGGATATGGTCAAGACCAGTACACATAACGATTGGCAAGCATGTATTCGGGACCTAAGCCTAGAAAAAGGGAGGATTATGAATGTTTAGTAGGTGGATACTACCTCTTGTGCTGGCTCTAGCCTTGGCCCTAACTGGTGCATGGGGATACAACCAATATAAGATAAACCAGCAGTATAGCATACATATGGACAATATCTATCAAAAGTCCTTTTATGACTTGGTAGATAGCGTAGGTAGCATGGAGACCAAGCTATCAAAGCTAATGGTAAGTGGTGATAAGGGCCAACATATTAGGCTTTTGTCAGACATTAGCAAGGAGGCAGAGTATGCCCAGTCTAATCTTGGCCAGCTACCCATGTCCCATACTGCTATACAAAAGGCGCAAAAGTACTTAAACCATCTATCTGATTATACAAGATATCTAAACAACAAGGTATCAGATGGCAAGACCATAAGTGATGAGGAGCTTAAAAACCTTAGAGAGCTTTATATAAATGCTACATCTCTAAGCGAGAGGCTTTTTGCCCTAAACAAGACCTTTCAAGACAGCCCCAAGGGCTGGGCTAGCCTTGCTAGTGATAAGGACTCCTCCTTTTTTGAAAAGACTGATGA
>DGFG01000008.1:7163-31369 GCA_002391555.1 Firmicutes bacterium UBA3906 | reverse complement strand
GTTAAGTATATAAGTCCTGTAATTGATAAAAGTGACAAAATCGGCTTTTGCTTTTCCTACCCAACAGAGATCTTGCCAAGTGGTGATGGCAAGCTGATCCGATTTAGCAAGGAGATAAGGGTAAAGGATATGGTAGGAGAGGCTATCGGTGAGGGCCTACTCAGGGCAGCTGAAAAGGCAGGCTACAGGGCCGATAAAAAAATAGTTCTTTTAAATGACACTGTATCTACCCTATTAGGTGGTAGGGCTACCTATCCAAACCGTAGCTACTCTAGCTATGTAGGCTTTATACTCGGGACAGGTACCAATACCTGTTATATAGAAAAGACTGAAAATATCGAAAAAATCGGTGACAGGGGCTGCGACTTTAAAAATATGCTGATAAATATGGAGTCCGGTGGTTATGGAAAGGCACCTACTGGCCTAGTAGATGACGAATTTGATGCTACAACAATAAACCCCAACCAATCAAGATTTGAAAAGATGATATCTGGTGCTTATCTTTATGGTCTCCTATTAGCCTTGTTTAAAAAGGCCGCTAGGGCTGGCCTTTTTTCAGACAGCCTAAGAGACAAGCTAGAGGGACTAAATGACTTTACTGCCTTTGATACTGATGCATTTTTAGACAGCCCTCATGGAGACAACCTGCTTTCAAATATGTGTAGCCAAGACCCGGTAGAGGCTAGTAGGGACCGACAAACCCTTTACTATCTAGTAGATGCCTGTATTGAGAGGGCGGCAAAGCTAGTAGCCCTTAACCTAACAGCAGTAGCAGTAAAGGCCGAAGCTGGCAATGATCCAACCATGCCCCTTTGTATTACAGCTGATGGGTCCACCTTTTACAAGCTAAAGTCCATGAAGGAAAAGATCCAATACTACCTAAAAAAACATATGGTGGATGAGAGGGGTCTTTACTATGAATTTGTCAAGGCAGACAATCCAAACCTGATAGGGTCAGCTATAGCAGCCCTATCAAGATAAAAAAGGGACAGGCAAGGCTTTAAGCCGAACCTGTCCTTATTACTATTCTATAAGTGCTAGTATTACCCTAAGGGTCCTTTTTTCTATCTTTTCCCTGCCTTTAGCCTAGTAAAAAGGCTTTTTAGTTGGTATAAACTACTCTTAGTAAATCCTGTACATGCCACTTAGGGCTAGTAGGGCAAACATCTGCAAGCAGTTGTCATAATAGCGTCTTTGGCCCTTTCGTAGGGGCAGGTCCCAAAAGGCTTTTACAAAGTCCTCTATATGGGGGCCGTCAGCAGCCAGAGAAGCCTGGGCGTTGGTGGCCAGCAGTCCATGGGGATGCAGGGCCTTTTGATCTAGCCTGGTCCCATCTATATGGTAGACCATATAGTCGTCTAGGTTAAAGCCTATCTGGGCAAAGAAATGCTGGATATTGTTAGCTATATTTTTGTTTATTTCTGTCTTTCCAAACCATGCAGAATCAAGGCCTATATTTGCAGCTACTCGGTAGGAATCGCTATAGAAATATTGGTGGGGTCCCTGGTGGGGCTCTCCTGTATACTCTGCATACTCAGGTGCAAGACCTGTTTCCGGATGGCAGGCAAGCTTTAAATAGTCTCGGCTTGCCTGGGCAGCTTCCTTCCAAAAGTCCCTGTCCTCTTCATTGCCATATATGGCGAATAGCTCATAGAAGTGGGGAAGGTGATAGGAGGGGTCAGAAAAGCTACTCTCCGGCACAAATTTTATAAGTTTTTTCTCTGGATGCCACATGGGGTCGCCAGGATTATCTTCTTCTCCCTTGTGGACACACTCATGTAGTATGTATTTAGCCTGTTGGCTGTAGTCAAAGGGAGGCTCGCCATCTCCCCAACGCCTTGATGCAAAAAACAGGGCCATAGCAAAGAATTCCTCACCATCGGGAGCGGGCCCCTGGGCATTTCGTGTCCCGTCTAAGGCACAGGACCAAGCAAAGTAGCCCTTATATCTGCCACTGTCGTGCTGCATATAGGTTTTTGACCATTTCCAAAGCCGATCAAACTCTTCCTTGCGGTCAAGCTGCAGGCACATCATCATTCCATAGGACATGCCCTCTGTTCGTACATCATTGTTGCCAGTATCGGTTATATACCCCATATCATGGCCAACAGGATGGTATATCCTGTCCGGTCCATAAAAAAGCTCATGAAAGGCTTGGTTCACCTTGTTTTGTATGGCTTCATCTGAGTAACCATATTCTTTAAATAGGTTTGGGTATTGGCCTGTATGATAGGCTCCTTTTGTTAAAGTCAAATGATAACACCTCATGTCTAGTATTTATATATGTTAAAATATTAAAATCTCCTACCTCCGCCTCCGTGGCTACGTCCACTTGAACCTCTATGGGTGCTACTCCTACCCCCGCCTCCACCTCGACTACTAGAGGAGGAGCTAATCATCACTTGTGAGGTAGATTGCCTGATAAATTGGTCTCTCTGATGTCTTAGAGTAAAGCTACCGTTTTGCTCATAGGTTAGCTTGTTAGTGGTCTGTTTACCCTTGCTAGACTTTGATAGCATCAGGGTTGTGAAAAGTGCTAGTGCTGCTGCCACAATATAGACCTTGGGAGATTTCATCATGGCTACAGCCTTTTCAGTATAGGTAACTGGCCTTTTGTCGTAATAATCCTTTTGGCCAGTCTCGGTATCATAGTTATACTGCCCCTTGGGTACACCTTCTTGGGCATAGGCATCAACTGATGATAAAAAGATACTACATGCCATGTAGTAATCACCATCGCTTAGGTAGCTGGCAACCCTATCTAGTGTCCTGTCGATCCTGTAATCTGTAAAAATCCTAATAGCCATGCCAGTAGTAGATATCCAAATTTCTCGAATATCCATGTTAATTAAAAGCAATAGACCTGAGTATTGATCGTCTAGGCCAAAGCCATTGTAGTCATAAAAATCATCAGCATAGTCGCGTGAGCTCTTGCCCTCTGTATCATCTGTTATTACTATAGCAATATCTAGCCCATGTTTTGATTTAAGCCTATCGATTTCACCCTGAAGGCTTAATATATTATCAGAGCTTAGGTAATCTAGGTAGTCATATATGTTATCAGTTTCTTGTGCATGGGCAAGGCTTGATATAGTAAAGGAGATTAATACTATTAAAATAACAACAGCGATCCTTTTATACAAAGAAGGCACCTCCAAACACTGCTACAATCCAGGTGGCAGCAAATATTCCTAAAGCAAAGAGGACCTGCTTTTTCCGATCAATTGGAGTATCGCCGGATACCTTGCCAGTTTGCCCATTGACGATAAAGGTATGGGAATTACCCTTGTATTTGTTTACCAGTATGTAGACTGGTAACATAGCATAGTTATCGACTACCTCATTAAAGTTTACACTTTTACTAGTGATTCTAGTTGTGTTGTAGCCATTTATTGTAGCCCTAAGCCTTTCTTCGACATAGCGCTCCACCCTTTTTTTCATGGCATTTGCAGCATCTGTTGATTCAACGTCATATCGTTCGGCCATAAAACCGGACATATATTTCATGGAAAAGTCGGTTATATCTTTATAGTCATATGGTTCGATTAATTGCATTAGCTGGTCATTTAGCTTTATTGATCCATCGACAGGTATCATATTGTACTTCATTTCGCCAGACCGCTCAACACTATAGTACTTTGTGTGGATGACCCTGTAATCCCCCTGTCGATAGGAGCTTACCCTTGTAGCCTCGCCAGCAATCATGGCATTCACCTTGCAGTCAAAGAGCCAATAGGGTGCGTATAGGCCGGTAACCTTGTCAATTTCCTCCTGCTGCTTAAAGGCAGTGGGGGCAAATCTTCTTTTCTTGATCCAACTACGGTAGAGTTCTTTGGCAGTTTCCTTTGAAAGCTTAAAAGGAATGACATACTTAGGCTTAAAACGGCCTGAAAATCTGGTTTTTATAATTGATGGGCTCTTGCAGTAGAGGCAGAAGGTGGCTGATGTTGTATCGTCTGCCAGTAGATCTGCCCCGCAGTTGCTACAACGGTAGGAGTCAAGCTCTGCTATATCCTCCTCGGGCAGCTCTTCGGCTGCCCGGTTCGGTTCTAGTTCTTCTAAATCATATTCATTAAAGCAGTATTCACACTTCCATACCTGTACAGTGGGATTAAACTTTAGTCCAGCACTGCAGCTTGGACATTTATATTGCTTTACAGTACTCATTTACTCACTCCCCATTCCCCAAAAATCTCATGCCTTGTCATCTTCATTGAATGGGTCACCGCATTTAGGGCAAAAGTTTGGTATATTACTGGAGTCTTCAGGAACATAGCCGCATTTATCACACTTGTAGCTAGCCTGTTCAGGTCGCTTTTGGCCACAGTTAGGGCAGAAATTACCCTCCGATACTCCCCGACCACATGAACAGGTCCATGCAGCTGGACTAGCCTGGCTTGGTTTCTTGTTACCACATTTGGCACAAAAGGCTGAGTCATTTGGCATAGTATTACCACACATACATGTCCAACCAACTACTTGACCTGGATGGCTCATAGGAGGCTGTGGCTGCTGATAAGGCTGTCCCTGCGGAACTTGCTGGTTTGGCATAACGCCCATGGCACCTGCAGCATTCATTCCCATAGCCATACCGGCAAAGCCAAGCATTGCTCCACCTTCGTTGGAACCGGCGGCCTCTAGACCCTTTGCCAGTGATCCAGTCATACGGGCTGCCCTAGCATTTGGATCTATAAGGATAGCGTCGCTTGCGTATCTATCGAGCAGTTCGCTGGTCTTTTCGTCAAAGTCTATGCCAGCTATACCCACACTATGTATTAAAAAGCCTCTCTTGGATAACCACTCTTTGTCGAGTATATCTGCCATATATAGGCCGAGCTCCATAGTCTTTATGGGGATATCAGTTACAAGCACCATATCCTGTGACAGGGAGGCTAAGGCAGTAGTATAAGCCATTAAAAACTCGTTTATATATTGTTCTGCCATATCAGATACTGTGATGTTGTTTTTACCAGTTTTGCTACATACCTCTGAGTAAAAGAGAAGGGGGTCTACAATCTTTATAGAGTATGTACCAAAGGATGTAACCTTGGTGGGGACTACCCTGCCAGGTACTAGGACCCTATCGGTGTAGGAAACGGGGGTTTTTGTACCAAAACGGATATCTGGTATCTCCTGCTTATTTATGTATATAACACGTTGCTTTAAGGGGGTAGTACCACCAAACTTAAACCTTTCCCAAGAGTCTTTAATGGTATTTATAATACCACCGGGCCTTTTTATTGGTCTTCGACCAGTTTTGCCATAGCCCTCAAGCTCTTCTGAGTCTGAACGGAAAAAGATTGAAGGAGGTCTAGCGTTATCAACCTGATAGTAGCCAGGATCATCGGTAGCAGCTACAATTTTTCCACCATCTACCAGCAGCATAAATACATTTTCTGGTACATGGATTATTGAACCATTTGATATAATATCTGAGGTTCCCTTTCTGTTTGAGCTTCTCTTATCATTTCTAATCGGTACCCCATAGCTAGCTATGGTAGAATTGTCCATTTGCTGTGGTTCTACGGTTTCTAGCCACTGGTCGGCCAAGGTGCCGCCTATCGAACCTACTCCAGCCTTGAATATACCCATATGCCTCATTCCTTTCATTATGTGTTATTGGTCTTAAAAATATTGCTGAATATCTATACAATATAAATGTATACTCATAGAAGTCATGTCAGATACTCAATTTTCATTATAATATATATTTTTGGCTCTTTCTACATATTTTTATATTATTGTACCATTTCATTGTTTGCAGGCTTATAATTGGTTATAATATTAAATATTTAATACTTAATTTTTGGGACCTATCCCTATGTGGAGGCTAATTCATGATAGATTCAAAGGCACACTACTTTCAAAGAGTAAAGACCTACCAAGAAAAATTAAAGGCAGAGGACAAAAGGCTGAGTATAATCAGTAACCTAAGGCTACTAGTATTTGTACTAGGCCTCGGTGCTAGTATATACCTTTATTTTAGGCAAAGCCCCCTTGCAGCTGGCTTGGTATTTGGTATAGGCTTTCTCATTTTCTTTTGCCTTATAGTAATACATAATAGGGTCAAGCTAGCTAGGGAGCAGACCCGGCTTTTACTTCAAATCAACCAAGACTCTATAAAAAGGACTGCTGGTGACTGGAAGGATTTTAAGGATGGTGGAGACGAATTTATCGACCACGACCATGCCTTTATCGGGGACCTTGATATATTTGGAGATGCTTCTCTTTATAAGTGGATAAACACCTGCCACACCTACAAGGGCCGCAGGCTCTTGGCCAAATGGCTACTAGACCCTAGTGGGGATATAGATGAAATTGAAAAAAGGCAGGAGGCAGCTAGAGAGCTGGCTGGGAAAATTGACTACAGGCAGTCCTTTGAAATGTATGCCCTACTTGAGCAGGATGGTTTTGAGGACCCTGAGCCACTATTTAGCTGGGTGAGCCAGGACCATATTTTTTATAGAAAGCCCCTACTTAGGATCATTGTAAATATACTGCCCCTTTTAACGATAGGATCCTTTGTAGCTGCCGTGACTGGTTTAATAAGCTACCTGCCAGCCCTGATACTTTTGGTCTTGCAGATAGGGCTAATTAGCCTTAAGTATATAGAAATGAGCAAGATCATAGAAAAGATAGAGCCCAACATAAAAAATATAGACAAATACAAAGATATGCTAAAGGCCTTTGAAAATGAAAGCTTTAGCTCTAAGGACCTAAACAGGCTAAAGGAGGAGATAAGGGGTCAAAGTCAAAGGCTTGCCCACCTTCAACTAGCTGAACTTGACAGGGTGGTCAGGGCTGTCTTGTGGAGACGTAACCAGTTTTATATCATTATAAATATCCTACTTCTTTGGGATTATAGGTGTGTTATTGGCCTAGAAAGCTGGAAGAAAAAATCAGGTCATTTACTAAGAGACTGGATATTGACCATAGCAAGGCTAGAGGCCTTAAACTCTATAGCCATTCTTTACTGTGACCATGCGGATTGGGCCATACCTAGCCTGGAAAAGGACTCTATGATAGGGCAGGAAGGCATAGGATTAACTGCCAGCCAGCTTGGTCATCCCCTACTTTCAGAGGATAGGGTCTGTAATGATTTTAAAATAAGGGGAGAGGGAAGGGTATATCTTATAACTGGATCTAACATGTCTGGCAAGAGTACTCTTTTAAGGACTGTTGGGATAAACCTGGTGCTAGCCTACTGCGGTGGCCCTGTATGTGCAAAGTCCTTTAGTGCAGGCTGCTTTAAGATTTATAGCTCTATGAGGGTCCGAGACAATTTAGAAAAAAATATCTCTTCCTTTTATGCTGAGCTTTTAAGGATTAAAAAGATTATAGAGGCAGCAAAGGCTGGAGAAAGGGTCTTTTTCCTACTAGATGAAATTTTCAAGGGGACCAATTCTAGGGACAGGCATACTGGTGCTAGGATTTTGATAAGGCAGCTGAGTAGACAGGGAGCCTTGGGCCTAGTATCTACCCATGATGTAGAGCTAGGAGATCTGGCTGATGAGAATAGCAAAATTGCCAACTATCACTTTAAGGAGGACTATAAAGAAGGGCAACTATTCTTTGATTACAAGCTAGTGCCTGGAGTGTCAAATACAAGAAATGCCATCTACCTAATGAAGATGGCGGGTGTCTTAGTTGATGAAGAGGAAGGCTTATAAGCCTATAAACAATTCTATAAAAAATATACTGATTAATACAGACCTATGGGGTAAAAAAGGAATAAAAGACCTTTGGCAGCCTATAGCCTTTGGCTGTCATGGTCTTTGTTAATAATACTGTTTAGATGGATCTACTGCTTACCTTAAGGGCCTACTTGCCATTTTTAGTAGCCAAGCTCTCCTTTTAGGCTATCATCGTAGTCAATCCAGTCCTGTACATGTATATAGCGGTAATTGTCCCTAGTATCCCGGATAATGACTTGCTCTATACCAGCATTTATAATTATCCTCTTGCACATGGAGCAAGCATTAGCATTTTCAACCAGATCTCCTGTTTGCATATCTACCCCAACTAGGTATAGGGTAGACCCTAGCAGGCTGTTTCTAGAGGCTGATATTATAGCATTGACCTCGCTATGTACAGACCTACAAAGCTCATACATCTGGCCCCTGGGAACCTGCATCTGCTCCCTAATACAGTAGCCAATATCGATACAGTTTTTGCGCCGTCTGGGTGCCCCACTATAGCCAGTGGAAATAATCTCATCATTTTTGACAATTATGGACCCAAAATTGCGTCTTAGGCAGGTACCCCGCTTTAGGACAGTTTCAGCAATGTCCAGGTAATAGTTGTGCTTATCTCTCCTTTTCAAAGCATACACCCCATATATTCATACTAGTTACATTATACTACAAAACATGATAAGATTAAATTACCATAAAATTTTATGGCATTCATAAAAAAGACCTATAGGGAGGTTAATTATGAGAACTGGCAAGAGGATACTATCGTTTATACTTATTGTTTGCTTGGCCTTGTCTCTGGCTGCATGCAAGACAGGAGATAAGACAGACCCTACTCCTAGTGGGGACACGGACTCCGATTCCTTTGTATATGAGAAAAAGACCCTAGAAATACCATCCCTAAAGGAGGTTTTCAAGGACTATTTTATGGTAGGTGTAGGCTTAGAACCAAATGAACTAATTGGCTATGGAGATGTTATAGGCTACCATTTTAATAGCATTACCCCAGGTAACTCCATGAAGCCAGATGCTACCCAGCCCCAGGAGGGGAATTTTCAGTTTAACCGTGGTGATATAATAGTAGACTATGCTCTAGAACATGATATGGAGGTCCATGGCCATACCCTGATATGGCATAGCCAGACCCCGGCCTGGTTTTTTCAGGAGAATGGAGAACCGGTATCTAGAGAAACGGCTATAGAGAGGATGAGGACCCATATCTTTACCGTTGTTGAAAAGTACAAGGACCAGGTAAAGGAATGGGATGTTGTAAATGAGCCAATAGATGATAGTGGTAGTGGCCTTAGGAACTCACCTTGGCTAAGGGCTATCGGTGAGGACTATATAAAGCTGGCCTATCAGTTTGCCCATGAGGCAGACCCAGATGCAAAGCTGGTCCTAAATGACTACAACATAGAGGTGCCAGGCAAGCGGGATGCCTTTATGAAGCTAGTTAGGGATTTGCAGGCAGATGGGGTACCCTTACATGCTCTAGGTATCCAGGGCCACTGGCAGCTAGGTTGGCCTTCCTATGACAATATAAGAAAGACCCTAGAGCTATTTTCTGAATTTGGTCTTGAGATCCAGATAACAGAGCTTGATATATCCATGTATTCCTGGGACGATAGGAGCTCAAAGCCTGGACCTACACAAGACCTACTAAAGTACCAGGCAGACAGGTACCAAAGGCTTTTTAATATTTTCAAGCAGTTTGACAGTGTTAAAAAGGTAACTACCTGGGGTTTTGCAGATGATTCAACCTGGCTAGACGACCATCCTGTTAAAGGCAGAAAGGACTGGCCTATGATGTTTGATATGAAGCAAAGGCCAAAGGAGTCTTTTTGGAGGGTTGTAGAGGAACCCGTACTTTCAAGTTTAGAGGCGGATAATGGAGTATGGCTAAAGCCCTTTGACTGTGGTGTCTTAACCCAGCTTTTGAGGATAGATGATGGGCTAGATCAAGTTAGGATAAAGCCCCTTGCCAATGACCTCAATGTAGAAATGAGGGTAGAGGGAGCCGAACAGGATGGCAAGGAATACATAATTGATACCAGTAAAAAAGCACCCCAGGCCAAGATTATAGTTTCCGGTTATGGCAAGGAAAATGTCTATGAGGTATATGTAAGGAAAAACAAAAAAGAGGCCATAGCAAAATGGGAGTTTAATGAGGCAGAAGGGGACATGACCAAGGATGAAGCAGGCTACACCGAAGATGCCTATGTAGGAGAGACCAAGTGGGTAGAAGGCGTCGATGGTAGTGCCATAGAGTTTGCTGGAGAGGGTGAGCTAGTAAAGCTAGGCCTTGGAAAGGACAATATCTTTGGCCCTAATAGCTTTAGTGTATCCTTTTGGGTAAAGCCAAATGATATTGCCAATAACTCTAGAATCCTCTGGTATGGTGAACCTGTCTCAACTACAAGTACCCTATGGAGGGCCTCTATAACAAGAGGAGGGAATGCCCACTTCCATGTACAGATGCCCATAGACAAGGACGGCAATGGTTCCCAGTTTGTTATAACAAATACAGGGCCAATAAAGGCAGATGAATGGAATCATATTGTATGTGTAAAGGAAAAGGACAGCCTAAGGATATATGTAAATGGTACAAAGCAAGCAGAGCAAAGCTTTGATTATGTTGTTGACCTTAGCGGTTTTACCCAGCCCTTGATGGCGGGAGCTGACAAGGACGGTGCGGGTAACCGTTACAAGGGTGCCCTAGATAGTCTTAGGATCTATAACTACCCCTTGGGCCCCGATGACGTAAAAGAGCTTTTTGAGGCCAGAGGCAAGTAAGGCCTATATTAAAAATATAAAGCCCATGATTGGCAAGGTCCATAGCTAGAGACCAAGCAGGATAAAGGACCATTTATAGATGAAATAATACAATAATGCGCAGCTTTAAGGGCTGCGCATTTTATTTGTTCTATATAGTCTTTAACCGATATCAAAGCAGGTCTTAAAAGGCTATTATTAGACCTCCATCATTGGCATAGGTGGTACTAATACCTGCAGTATCGACAATTATTACGTCTTTGAACCTGTATTTTTTTAGGACCTTATCCTTAAAGTCTAGGGCCCTTTGCAGGCAATTGCAATGGGCTATGCCAAGGATTTTCTCTTCAAGCTTCTTGCCCTCATCGCCTATGGCATCTAGCATACGCCTTAGGGCCCTATCATGGCCCCTGACCTTGTCTACTAGGCGGATCTTGCCGTTTTCCTCACCTAGGATGGGTTTTATGGACAATATACTGGCTGCCTTGGCTATCAAGGGATTGAGTCTACCTGCCTTTGCTAGGTTATCCATGCTCTCTAGGACGAAAAAGGTCTTCATTTCATTTATATACTCGTTTACCCGTTCAACGATTTCTAATTTTTTTAGATTTTGACTAATAAACTCATTAATCTTTAGGCTAATCAGGGTCTCGCCGACACTGGCAGATTTGCTGTCAAATACATGGATAAACCTGTTGCTAAACTCCTCCTGTATCATTTTTTTAGCCTGCATGGCACTATTATAGGTCCCACTTAGCTTGGAGGACAGGGTGACTATATAGGTGTCCTTGGCCTCCTTTAGTCTCTCTAGAAAGTCATTTACAGAGGGACATGAGGTTTTTGGTGCATGCTTGGATTTTTTCATGGCCTTTATATAGTCGGCCTGATTAAAACTATCATCATCTACATATTCAACATCATCTATTCGCATAGTAAGGGGGACCAGTTCAATATCAACATTTTTCTTTATTTCCGGGTTAAGGTCGCAGCAGCTGTCTGCAATTATTTTGCTTTTCATTTAATTCACCTTTCTAGGCTAAAATATTAAAACCATACTATCATTTATAGATAAACATGTTTTGAGTAATTGTATCATAATTTTTCAATAATAAATATAAGCTTTTGTAATTACAAGAAAAGTTTTTATCATCTGAGTGTAATAAGGTCAAGTCTAGGGCTCAAGAAGGCCTTGGCCTAACTATATTGGTATTAGGTCCATGGGCTTATGCTGGCATCAAGGCCCTATGAAAAAGCTGGTCGTATTCCGGAGTAATCTAGAGAAAAAATCAAAAATAAAGAGCAAATAGGACCTAATTTAAATTATTAGCTAAAAATAAGCTCTAGTTAAAATTGCTAGCTTGGGGGATATGTGGTATAAAATAATTGAAGGTCAAAGAAAGACAAAGACAAAGACAAAGACAAACATCAAGGCTAAGACCAAACAGGAATGAAAGAATGGATTAAGCAAAAATTAATAATGACCAATAAAATTTTAAAGGAGGAATTGCTATGTTCGGACTAACACCATATAGGAGAAACCACAACCTACAAGGGAGAGACAGGGATATTTTTGATCTACCCTCAATGCTAAATAACTTTTTTGATCCTAGTGTCTTTTCACCCTTTGAGTTTGGGGAAAAGCAAATGAAGGTAGACATAAGGGAAGATGACAAGGCCTATTTATTAGAGGCTGAGCTCCCCGGTATTGACAAAAAGGAGATAAATGTGGAGCTAAATGATGGAAGGCTTACAATTTCAGTTGACAGACAAGAACTCTTACAGGATGAAAGAGACAACTACATCAGACGGGAGCGCAAGGTCTGCTCCATGAGAAGATCCTTTTACTTTGACGACATAGATGACAAGGACATCAAGGCAAAGTTCGATAATGGAATCCTAGAAATTAGGCTAGCAAAGCTAGGAGATGGTAAAAGGAAAAAGAAGCAGATAGAGATTAACTAATAATTAGTAGGAAAATTTCTAACCCCCAATATGTGAACTCCTTTAATAGGAGTAGCAGTAAATCACACAGGTATAATCTTGTGTGATTTTTTTAAAGGCAAAATAAGCTCGTAGGACTGGTTTGTTGTATGCTTTTTTGTGTATTTTACGAAAGGCCCTAAAAAAATTGTAAGAAGGCTAAATATGTGATAGAATTTATTATCGTATTTTGGCAGTTTGCTATAAAAGCCATACTGGATAATTGTTAAAAATTATAGTATAGGTTTTTATAAGGACTTTATATCAGACAGAATTAAGACAATGGGGGTCTAGCACTAATGTTCACTTCAATTATAGGACGCAAGAAAACAAGTATCATTACTATATTTTTAGGACTAATAATTGTATTAACATCATCATGTAGTCTCTTACTTCCTGAGGAGCAAGAGCCCTTACCACCACCACTGGCAGAACCACCAGAGCCTAACTACAGCTTTTACACAGTAAAGCGGGACGATATGATAAGCCAGATAAATGAGGGTGGTGTTTTTGTGCCAGTTAGTGAGATTCCCTTAAACTTTGGCAACAATTCCGGCAGGTTAGCTGAGCTAAATGTCAAGATGGGAGACCGTGTTACAAAGGGCCAGGTCTTGGCCAAGCTAGATGTTGGCGATCTAGAACACAGTCTTGAAGAAAAGAAAATTAACTTAAAAAAACAAGAGCTTAACTATGACAAGATAATGATAGATTATAATGAGCTTTTAGCTAGCATAAAAGAGGCCAAGGACCAGCTAGCAAAGGCCAAGGACCAAGGATCCAAAGAAGATACAGAAAAATGGTCTCAGCAGCTAGAAGGGCTAGAAAAGCAAAAGGAAAAGCAGGATATAGATATTGAGATTTTTAAGCTAGGCCTAAGTCAGCAGGAGACTGACTTAGAACGAACCAAGGAGAGATTAGAAAAGGCCCAGCTAATTTCCCCTATTGATGGGATTATCGGCTTTGAGCAGGGCTTTTCAATGGGCGACTGGGTAGATACCCACACTACTGTATATACAGTAGTAGACCCAAGCGACCTATACTTGAGGCTAAACTCTGCTAGCGTTACAGGATTACATCTTGGTATGAAGGCAGATGTTATAGTAGGAGACCAGGTATACTCTGGAGAGGTAGTTATGACCCCATCTTCTTCTAATGAAGAGACTAGGGACCAGAGACTGAGAAATGCTATTATCCTCTCCGTAGAAGGACTGCCCAATACAGTAATGCCAGGCGATCGTGCAAGCATTAGGGTGGTGCTTGAGGAAAGAAACAATGTTGTAGTTCTACCAAGGGCAGGCCTTAGGACCTACGGGAGCAGAAACTATGTCCTAGTCCGCGATGGTGACACCAATAGGGAGATTGATATTGAAATCGGTATGGAAACGCCTACCTATATTGAGGTTATTTCCGGTATTGATGAGGGTGACACCATAATTCTGCGCTAGGGGAGGATATTAATGTCTGTCTTAAAGATGCTATTTCGAAAAATGCTTAGAAATAAATGGTTGATCATTTGTCTTTTACTAGGCTATATTATGTTTATTGCACTTATGTGTAGTATACCCCTGTACACCAACGGGATTATGCAAAATATACTAGACAAGGAATTTGAAAACCAACAGCTAGAGCGTAACCGCTATCCTGGCTATCTAAGGATAGATAGTGAGTATGACTATTATGTAGGCGGCTATGAGGTATATAGCCGAAAATATAATGAGCTCGTAAACTATCTAGAGGGAGAATTTTTACCCTCAATACCAATAGCCCATGAGCAAAGAGTCTACTACCATGAGACAGCAGTATTTAATGTTATAGAGGATGGTAGACAGCGGCAGGTGCCCGATGACTCTATAAATTTTAGGTTTGGCTACTTTACTGATATGTACGACAATATAGAACTATTAGAGGGGTCACTACCCTCGGATACAAGGGTGGGCGATTCCTACGAGGTTATTGTATCGGACCTTACTAGATACAACTACCACCTAGGCATAGGTGATGAATTTGTTATCAAAAACAAAAAGCTAGAAGACTTAGGAGAGTTACGCGTTAAAATAGTTGGTATTTTCAAGCCTGTCTTTGACAATGAGCTCTACTGGTTTGACAGTATTTCAAAATTCAACCGAAATATCTACCTATCTAATAGTCTTTTTGAGGAAAACTTTTTAAATGACTTTAAGGTTGATAAAACTATCTGGTACCATGCCATGGATTACCATAAAATAAATGTGGACAATGTAGAAGAGGTTTTTGCCAGCTTTGATGAACTAAGTGCAAGGGTAAAGGGCATGGGCTTTAGCGTATACATACCCACCATAGAGTCCCTACCCGCATACAAGGAACAGCAAAGTAGACTGACTCCTTTGCTAGTATCCCTTTATGTACCTATTATAATCATGCTGATTTTATACCTATTCATGGTTTCATCCCTGGTTGTCCAGAGGCAGAGAAACGAAATTTCAGTTCTAATAAGCCGGGGAGCAGGCCGGTGGCAGATTATGTACACCTATTTTCTCGAATCCCTGATACTTGGGCTTATTGGTATTGTTATAGGACCCCTAGTTGCCATACTACTGACCAGGATTTTAGGCTCGACTAGCAACTTTTTAGAATTTGTAAATAGAAAGGCACTAGATATACACTTTAACAAACAAACCCTAGTCTTTTCCTTGATAGGTATGGTCCTGTCAGTTTTCACAACCCTGCTTCCCACCTATTTTGCTACTGGTGTGAACATACTAGAGCACAAGCACAATGTAACTAGGCGGAACAAGCCACCCATATGGCAAAGGTTCTTTTTGGACTTTCTTTTACTGGCCATCTCTCTTTATGGCTATAACCGCTTTAATGTTAGGCAGCAGGATATTATTCAAACAGGGGCCGAATCTATGTCCATAGACCCCTTGCTCTTTGTTGTTCCCGCTATTTTTGCCTTAAGTTTAGCCATGATATTTATAAGGGTCTTTCCCTATCTGGTGGAGGGCTTGTATAGGCTAGGAAGGCGGGTTTGGTCCCTGTCCATGTATACTAGCCTAATCCAGGTTGCCCGTAGTGCAAATGCCTACCGTTTCTTAACGATTTTTATAGTCCTGACTGTATCAACAGGCCTATATAGTGCAACGGCTGCAAGGACCATCAATCAAAATGCCCAGGACAAGATAAAATATGCCAACGGAGCTGACCACATCCTAACTGCCTATTGGTCAGCCGATGGTGCCTTTGATATTGAATCAAAAACACCACCTGGTGTTATAACCCCTGGTGGGCCAGAGGAAGAAGAAACAAGTAGCAGGACCCCCCATTATGAGGAGCCGCCCTACAACCAGTTCAATCAGCTACCTGGTGTTGAGAGAACGGCCAAGGTCTTGGATATAGAGGGCAGGTTTTATGATGGAAAGCAGTCTCATTATACAAGGCTTATGGGGATAGAACCTACAGAATTTGCCCAGACTGCCTGGTACCCAGGGGGCTTGGGTGGCCAGCATTGGTACTACCATATTAATAATATGATGCACAGCAATAGTATGGTATTGATTTCTCGCTCTGTAGCAGAAACCCTTAACCTAAAGCAATGGGACGTGTTTACCATGTACTGGGCCCCAATTGGTATGGCTCAGTTTATGGTGGCAGGCATTATTGATTACTGGCCTTCCTTTAATCCCAATGTGGTTACAGACAGGGAAGAAGGCGTATATGACATGCTTGTGGTAGCCCATCTTAACTATCTAAACGACAACTCAATAATCCAGCCCTATGATGTTTGGATGAGGATGGAGGAGGGAGCCTCCACTGAAGACCTATATAATGCATTAAAAGAAAGCAAGATATTGGTCAAAGACATTAGCAATATAAATGAAGACTATATAGCCTTAAACAGGGACCCGGTACATTTAGGCTTGAATGGGGCCTTGACCCTAGTCTTTATTATATCTATTGTCATAATCCTATCGGGCTTTTTAATATTCTGGATCCTAGCCATACATGGCAGGATGTTCCAGTCAGGTATTATGATGGCTATGGGCTTAAGGCTAAGGGAGTTAACAGCTATGATAACCTGGGAGCAGGTCTTAACCTCAGTAATACCAATGCTTTTTGGCGTGGTAGTAGGGGGTATTTCCTCTGCCCTCTTTGTACCCATGCTACAGATGTCCTTTGCTGCCAAGGATCAGATTCCACCCTTTAGGGTAATATCATATGCTAGCGACTATATAAGGGTATACACAACACTGGGGATCTTGGTCGTAACTGGCCTTGCGGTGATTATATTTATGCTATCTAGGCTGCAGATATTTACCTGTATAAAGATGGGTGAAGATAGCTAATTGTATAGGGATGTATAGGGTGGTAAAAATGAGGATTTTTACCGGGGCAAAAGGACCTACACCTACCCAAAACAGGGTATTTTAGGCTTCTTTTTGTGGTTGACATGTTATTTGTATGCATGCTATAGTATTATCATAAATTAATTGTGCATTATATATAATAAAGTACAAATCCTATACACCAGTAACACAAGTTTAGACACATAGTGATTTTCAAAATATATATGATGAAAGTTGCAAGTTACTACTAAATTAACTTAATTTTCGAAGGGGCTGTCAGTATGAGGAAAAAGGAAGTACTAAAATTCATATCAAAAATCTGCATCATAGCCTTTACCATTTCCTTTATGTCTATTTGGCCAAGCTCATCCATGGCGCTTGCTGAAACAGACATTGAGACAAGCGAAATTGAAGGGATAGAAGATATTATCCAACGTGAGGGTACATATGATGACTACATATCTCAGTATGCAAATGCGGCAAAGCCACAAACGCAGATTGTAATACCTGTAGACCAATATAGCAAGACTGATATGAAAACAAAGGTCCTAAATAATCACGAAGGCTTTACAGGCAAGGCCATTCTCACAGAAGAAGAAGGCTATATCGAGTACAAGGTAAATGTAGCCCAAGCAGGCCTATACAATATATATATGGACTATTATCCCGTTGAAGGTAGAGGCTCTTCTATTGAAAGAGAGCTAATAATCAATGGCAAGGCTCCCTTTACAGATGCCAGGCACTTGACCTTTTCAAGGGTCTGGGCAGACGCAGAAGACATTATAAGGGACAATCGTGACAACGATATTAGGCCAAGGCAAGAAGAGTCCCCCAAATGGCAGTCAGCCTGGTTTAGTGACTATATGGGCTATCACACAGAGCCCTATCATTTCTATTTTGAACAAGGTGAAAACACAATTAGGCTTCAGTCAATTAGAGAACCAGTTATCTTAGGCTCCTTAGTCCTGACTCAAGCATCACAGGTTCCTAGCTACAAGGAAAAGCTAGAGGAGTACAAAGAAAAGGGTTACAAAGAAATAGGCTTAGATCAAGCTATTATAATACAAGGTGAGGACGCAAAGTTTAAGTCAGACCCCACCCTATATCCAGTTAATGACCGAACATCACCTGCTACAGACCCCTACCATGTATCAAAGGTTAGGATGAATGCTATAGGTGGCTATAACTGGCGTATGCCTGGCCAATGGATATCTTGGGAGATCGATGCACCAGAATCTGGCCTATACCAGATAACTATAAAGGGTAGACAAAATGTTACTAGAGGACTATATGCCAATAGAAAGGTATATATAAATGGTGAAGTTCCCTTTAGAGAAATGGAGAGCGTGCCCTTTACCTATTCAACAAACTGGCAGAACTTTACCTTAGGAACAGAGGACGAGCCCTATTTATTCTACTTAAATAAGGGTAAAAATGAGCTTAAGATGGAGGTTGCCTTAGGCGAGCTGGCAGAGATACTCAGGGCTGCTGAGGACTCCGTTTATATACTAAACTCTGCTTATAGGCAGATATTGATGATTACAGGTAGGACTCCTGACAAGTACAGGGACTATGACCTACACAAGAAACTACCTGGAGTTATTACTACCTTTGCTGAGCAAAGTGAACATATTTATGAGCTGTCAAGCAAACTTGAAAAATATACAGGTCAGAGGGGTTCTCATAATGCTATTTTGGATAGGCTGGCCTACCAGCTAGCTGATATGGCAGAAAGGCCCCGTACCATACAAAACAGGCTACAGGCCTTTAAAGACAATGTTGGTGCCTTAAGTACCTGGATCCTAAATACTAGGGAACAGCCCTTAGAGGTTGACTATATTATAGTAGCTAGTGAAGATAATGAACTGCCAAAGGCTGACGTAGGTTTCTTCCGCAAGGCTTGGCACGAGTTTTCAGCCTTTTTAGCCTCCTTTGTTGAGGACTATGACAGTGTTGGTAATGTCTACGACAAGGACAAGGCCATTACCGTTTGGATAACAACAGGTAGGGACCAAGCCAATACAGTAAAAAGGATGATTGACGATAGCTTTACCAGCAAAACTGGTATACCTGTTAACGTACAGCTAGTCCAGCCCCAGGTCTTGCTACCTGCAACAGTAGCCGGTAAGGGCCCAGATGTTGCCCTTTCCATAGGAAATGGTGAGCCTGTTAACTATGCAACCCGTAATGCATCTATGGACCTGACTGGTTTTGATGGTTTTGATGAGGTAATAAAGGAGTTCTTACCCAACTCTTTAGTTCCCTTCCGCTTTGGAGACGGTCTATATGGACTACCTGAACAGCAGCAGTTCCAGATGATGTTTTACAGGACTGATATCCTAGAGGAACTTGGCTTAGATGTTCCCCAAACCTGGGATGACATAATAGATATTTTACCTGATATCCAAAAAAGGAACATGGATATTAGTGTCCCTGTTACAGTAAACAATGACCATTGGGGTGCTATGCAGACCTTCTCAACCTTCCTCTACCAAGAGGGTGGCGTACTTTACCTAGATGATGGCAAGGAATCAGGCTTTAACACCGAAGAAGCTATGGCCGCCTTTAAAAAGTGGACAGATCTTTACCTAAACTATAGCTTCCCCCTACAGTTTGATGCTATGAATAGGTTTAGGACCGGTGAGATGCCAATAGTCATAAATGAGTACTGGCTATACAATAACCTACAGGTATTTGCGCCTGAGATTAGGGGACTATGGGAAATGGCCCCGATACCTGGAGTTAGGAGAGAAGATGGTAGCATCGACAGGTCAACAACCTCTGGTGGTAACTGTGTTATGATGCTAAAGACCGCTAGAGATCCTGAAAATGCTTGGGAGTTTATGAAATGGTGGGTAAGTGCAGATACTCAGGTTCGTTTCGGACGTGAGATGGAGAGCCTGATGGGGGCAGCGGCCCGTCATCCTACCGCCAACATTATAGCGGCGGAGCAGCTCCCCTGGCCTATAAAGGACTTTAAGGCCTTAAACGAGCAAAGACAATGGGTAATCGGCAATCCTGAGGTTCCTGGTGGCTACTTTACACCCAGACACCTTAACAATGCCTTTAGAAAGGTTGTATACGAAGGTGATGACCACAGGGAGACCCTACTTGACTACACAAGGGTTATTAACGAAGAGATAGATAATAAGAGAACTGAATTCGGCCTTGAGCTGAGGGATGGAGGGAAATAGATGGCAACGGTTATCGAAAAGAATAAACCCAAAATAAAAGATAGATTAACTAGCCGATTGACAAACCTCGGCAGGGAAATAGGCAGGAATAAGGTTTCATATGCGTTCTTGGCTCCTTACGCTGTAATATTTATTACCTTTACTCTTTTGCCGGTTATTATCTCCCTATATCTGAGCTTTACCTACTACAATATACTAGAGCCACCCAAGTTTATAGCTTTCCAAAACTATATAAAGCTTTTCCTTGGCGATGATATATTTATACAAGCAGTAAAGAATACCTTTATACTAGCAGTAATAACTGGCCCTATAGGATATTTTGCCTCACTTATGTTTGCATGGATTATAAATGAGTTCCCTGCAAAAGTAAGGGCCCTTCTCATTCTGATATTTTATGCGCCATCAATATCGGGAAATGTCTACATGATATGGACCATAATGTTCAGTGGTGATACCTATGGCTATGCCAACTCTACACTGATAAAGCTTGGCATTATAAATGAACCGCTCCAGTGGTTAACTGATCCGAATTACATGATGGGTGTTATTATAGTGGTTGTATTGTGGATGAGTCTAGGTACTGGCTTCCTTGCCTTTGTTGCAGGTCTACAGGGTATAGACACTGCCCAATACGAAGCAGGAATAGTAGACGGTATCAAAAACCGTTGGCAGGAGTTATGGTATATAACACTACCTAACATGAAGTCAATGCTTATGTTTGGTGCAGTAATGTCCATAACCCAATCCTTTGCAATAGGAGATGTAACCCAGCATCTTGCTGGTATGCCTAGTACTGACTATGCAGTCCATACTGTTATAAACCACCTGGTTGACTACGGTAGTATACGTTTTGAAATGGGCTATGCCTCTGCAATAGCAACTATACTCTTTATTACCATGATTGGAAGCAACAAGTTGGTTCAGCACTTGCTAAGAAAGGTGGGGCAATAGTATGGGTAAGCTTAAGCTTAGACCTTTTAGGAGAAAAAGAAAAATAAACAGAACAGCTGGCGGGGCTGTACTAAATGTCATCATAATAGCAATTTTCGGTATATTTATGGTACTACCTTTGGTATATGCCATAATGCAAGCCTTTAAACCCCTTGATGAGATATTTATCTTCCCCCCAAGGTTCTTTGTTAGAAACCCTACCCTGGACAACTTTACAGACCTATTTATCTTGATGTCAGAGTCCTGGGTACCCTTTACCCGTTATGTCTTTAATACATTCTTTATAACCATTGTAGGTACTGTAGGCCACGTTATTATAGCCTCTATGGCTGCCTATGTACTTGAAAAACACAAGTTTCCAGGTAGCAGGTTGTTTTTTAACCTGGTTGTTACCTCCCTCATGTTTGCGGCAGCTGTAACAGCTATACCAAACTACTTGATTATGTCTAAGATAGGATTTTTGGATACCTACCTAGCCCTTATTGTACCAGCCTTTGGTTATTCACTAGGACTATTTTTGATGAAGCAGTTTATGGAGACCATTCCAAACTCTCTATTAGAGTCTGCCAGGATGGATGGAGCTGGTGAGTTTCATACCTTCTGGAAGATTGCTATGCCTATGGTAAAGCCTGCTTGGCTGACCCTAGTTATATTCTCATTCCAGATCTTATGGGGCGAACTAGGTTCAACCTTTATATACAGTGAGCAGCTAAAAACCCTTCCTTATGCACTAAACCAGATACTACTTGGTGGATTTGCTAGGGCAGGTGCAGGTGCTGCTGCTACACTCCTTATTATGATAGTGCCCATCATTCTGTTTATGGTTGCTGAAAGTAACGTTATACAGACAATGGCCACATCTGGTATAAAAGAATAGAAGGGAGGGCAAGGAGTTGAAGCTAAGAGTTTGTCTTATATTATCGTTGATTTTAATCGTTTTATTTACATCTGTTGCAATGGCAGATGCTCCCTATGGTAGTTATACATATGATTACTGGGGAGACCCCGTTCCTGCCCCAGCACCCTATGTACCTACAAGATTGCTGGATGGAGATGCCTTAGGTATTGGGCCTCTAACTGGTGCTAGTGACCTATTTATATCAGATGACAACAAGATATATATAGCGGATACTGGCAATAACAGAATAGTTGTCCTAAATAGCAGCTGGAAGGTAGAAAGGATTATAGACAGCTTTGTGAAAAATGGACAACAGGACACCTTTAACTCACCACAGGGTGTATTTGTTACCGAAGAAGACGCTTTGTATATAGCAGATACAGGTAATGCAAGGATAATTGAGCTTACCTCCAAGGGTGAATTTGTCAGGGAGATAGGACCTCCCAAGGCGGATATAATCCCTGCAGACTTTGAATACAAGCCCACAGCCCTAGTTGTTGATAGGGCAAAGAGACTCTATGTAATAGCCCAAGGTGTAAACCAGGGTATAATGGAGTTTGATAGTGAGGGGACCTTTAGGACCTATATGGGGGCTCCTAGGGTTTCGGCTAATTTGTTCCAGTATTTTGTCAGGCTCTTTTATACAGATGAGCAGCTAAGTAGGACAATAGACTTTGTACCTACAGAATACAACAATATAAACATGGACAAAGACGGCTTTATATATGCCACAACTTCAAGTATTTCCGTTTATGATATACAGGGAGCCATCGCAGCCCGTGCTACTGATGACAGGGTAGCACCAGTAAGAAAGCTAAATGCAACAGGTACTGATATCCTAAGACGTAGGGGCTACTTCCCACCAGTAGGAGATATAACCTTTTACTCAAGGGGCTACTTTGAAGGTGGCCAGTCCATGTTCTATGATGTTTGTTTGGACGACTATGGTATCTATAGTGTACTAGACAACAGAAGGGGCAGGATTTTCACCTATGATGGCGACTCCAATATACTCTTTATATTCGGTGGCAAGGGTAACAGGCTTGGCCAGTTTAATAACCCAGTTGCCCTAAGCAAGCTTGGTGAAAACTTTATCGTATTAGACAGATCAATTTCAGGCCATGGTCAGATCACCGTATTTGAGCCAACAGACTATGGTAGATTAGTTATAAAGGCAGTATCCAGCCATAATGAGGGCAATTACCAAGAGGCAACAGCAGCTTGGCAAGAAGTCCTTAAATACAATGCTAACTCTGAGCTGGCCTATATAGGTATGGGTAAATCCTACCTAGACCAGGATGAGTTTTACACAGCCATGGAGTATTTCAAGCTAGGAAACAAGAGGGATTACTACAGCAAGGCCTTTAAGCTCTATCGTAAAGAGGTCATAGCAGACTATTTCGGCCTTATTGTAGGTTGCATAGTTCTTCTATCAGTTGCCCTCTATATTCGTTCAAAGATAAAGAGCAGAAGAGAGGTGGATCTATAATGGAAGTTTTGCGGGGCTTAAGATATGTATTTTACTTAATATTTCATCCCTTTAATGGATTTTGGGACCTTAAGCATGAGAAAAAAGGTAACCTCGGCTCTGCTTTTGTGATTGTAGGCCTACTTGGTGTAACCTTTATACTAAGGAGACAGGCAACAGGCTTTATATTTAACACTGTAAACCTACTTGAGCTAAATATATTCGTAGAGATAATGAGTGTTATCCTTCCATTTGCCTTGTGGTGTGTAGCTAACTGGAGTCTGACAACACTACTAGATGGAGAGGGCAGCATCAAGGATATTATAATAACCTCTGCCTATGCACTAGCACCCCTAGTAATTATAAACCTTCCTCTGATCCTAGTTAGTAATGTAATAACCCTAGACGAAGGTGCCTTTTACTACTTTTTCATCAGCCTCAGCGTAGTTTGGGCGGGTGCATTGATGTTAGTAGGCACAAGTGTTGTTCACCAATATTCAATGACAAAGACATTATTTTGTACTGTAGCTATAGTTATAGGGATGGGACTTATAATATTTATCGGCCTGCTATTTTTCAGTCTAATCCAGCAGGTATGGTCCTTTATATACACGGTATATAAAGAGATATCCCTTAGATTATAAAGGAGGGTAGAACAGTTATGAAAGTTACAAGAATAATCATATTAACAATTATTATTACTCTCCTTTTGTCCGGTTCAATTGTTTACATGGAGCCTGTAGATAATCTGGCCCAGGACCAAGAAGCAGCAGTTGCAGAAGAGACAGATGGAGATAAGCAGGGGGTAGAGCCTACTGACGAGGATGGGCAAGACCCTGATAATGAACTAGATCAAGATACAGACCAAGAGGATACACCTGTAGTTAACCCTGTAACCGTAACTTTAGACATGATGAAAAAGGTAGC
>DGFG01000008.1:0-6927 GCA_002391555.1 Firmicutes bacterium UBA3906 | reverse complement strand
CCACCAGATAGAGACTCTGATACATTGGTTGCTGGAGCTAACAAGAACAGGCTAAACTCTCAGCTAATTGTCCAGTATTACAACCCTACATCCCAGCCTTCTACCTATACCAGCTACAGTGATTCTGTAAAGCTAGGTCAGTTCGAACTAAAGGAAATCGAAAATGGTATAAGGGTTGAATACCGTATCGGTGAAGAAGAAACAATTTATATTTTACCTAAAATAATAACTAAAACCCGTATGGAGGAGGCCATAACCTCCAAGCTAGATGAAAAAGAGGCCAAAAACTTACTAAAGTATTATGCTAAGTTTACCTATGAAAAGGCGACTGACGCTCAAAAAGAACTATATCCACAACTAGAAGAAGACGATATATATGTTTTAGTTGATAAAATACAAGACTTTAGAAGAGCAGCCCTAGAGGAATTTGTTGTAAAAGCTGGCTATACACTAGAGGATATGAACCAGGACCACATGGAAAATGGTGTTTCTGCTGAGGATCCCAATCTTGATGTTTACTTTATTCCCCTGGAATATAAGCTTGATGGAGAAAACTTAGTAGTAAGCATCCCAACAGAGGAGATAGGGTACCATGAAGAGTATCCAATAGCCAACATACATGTCCTGCCCTACTTTGGAGCAGCAGGCCAGCAATCAGAGGGCTATATGCTAGTACCTGATGGTTCGGGTTCTCTTATCTATTTAAATAACAACAAGTTCCATGCCCAAACCTACGGAATAAACCTTTATGGGTCTGATCGTTCTATACCTTTGACTGAGAGGACCTCTACAATAAAGCAGGCCTACCTACCTGTATTTGGCCTAAAGGATGGAGACGATGCTTTCTTTAGCATCATTGAGCGGGGAGACGCTATGGCCAACATTAGGGCTGACATAAGTGGCAGGCTAAACTCCTACAACTTTGTTTACTCTAACTATACTATAATCCCAAGAGATGAGCTTGATATAGGAGACTATTCAGGTTTAAATACAATTGCTGTTTACCAGCCAAGGACCTTTAACGGAGGTATTAGGATCAGGTATGCATTCTTAAAGGATGAAGATGCTAATTATGCTGGTATGGCCAAGTATTACCGCAATTACCTTGAGAGCCTAGGACACGAGCGTGCAGAACAAGATGGCAAGGTACCCTTTTACCTAGAAACCATAGGTGCAATCAACAAGGTCAAGTCCATCTTGGGGATACCGACCAATGTTATCCAGCCCCTTACAACCTATAGACAGGCCATTGAGATAATGGAGGAGCTAGAAAAAGGTGGAGTCGACAACATAATATTAAAGTACACAGGCTGGGCCAATGGTGGTGTAGACCATACAATACCACAAAAGGTAAAACTCATAGGCAAGCTAGGTGGCAAGAGAGGCCACAAGGACTTACAGGCCTACCTAGAAAGCAAGGGCTATGATTACTATCCAGACTTTGGTGTAGTTTATGCCTACAAAAACACTGCCTTTGACAAGTTTAGGCCCCGTGCCCATGCTTCAAGATACATTACAAAGCTTGTGGCGACCATATATCATTATAATATTGCAACAAACAGGCAGGATCCTGACAGGGGAACCCTACATGTAATTAGCCCCACCAAGCTACCAGCTATTATAGATGGTATGTTAAAGGGACTAGACAAGCTGGGTATTAAATCTATATCCCTAAGGGATGTAGGTCAGGACGTTAACTCTGACTTTAAGGTAAAGAAATTGGTTGATAGGCAGGAGGCCAGTGATGTTATAAGGGATGAGCTTGCAAAAATCAAAGCAAGTGGCAAGTCTATTATGACAGATGGTGGCAACTCATATGTCCTACCCTATGTTGACCATATATTAAATATGCCAGATTCATCTAATAGGTTCAACCTTACAGATGAGAGCATTCCCTTTATGCAAATGGCCCTAAGAGGATATATAGATTATGCAGGCGAACCTATAAATATGTCGCCTGAATATCGCACAACCTTCTTAAAGGCAATTGAGACTGGCTCGGGTATCTACTTTAACTTTATATATGAGCAAAACTCAGTTGTTAAGGAGACCCTTTATGATAGCTATTACTCAAATAACTACAAGGTGTGGTTAGATGATGCAATAGAACTATATAAACAGGCCCAGGAGGCACTAGGTCCTGTAGCAGGCCAGTTTATAATAGACCACGAAATGATAGAGCACGATGTTTATAAGACAACTTACGAAAATGGAAGAGAAATAATTGTAAACTACAATAGGGCTCCAGTTACTGTTAGAGGTACAAAAATAGAGGCTCAGAGCTTTAAGGTAGTTAAGGAGGGGAAATAAGTGTCTAGTAAAAGAAATCGGTTCAGGCTCGGATTAGAAGGGAAAAGGGCCATGATGGGCTATCTATTTGTCCTTCCCTTTATAATTGGACTACTTACATTTTTCCTTGTACCTCTAATTCAGTCAGTAATATTTAGCTTTAATGCCCTAGAGGTTGTTGAAGGAGGCTATAGCTTAAGGCCAGTTGGTACCCAGTATTATAAGCATGCCCTTTTCGAGTATATATCAGTGGAAAATGAGAGCCAAAGCTTTATAAACTTGATCTTACTTGCTATTGGAAATATGGCTTCTCAGGTTTTATTGGTAACTATCTTTAGCTTCTTTGCTGCCTCCTTACTAAACCAGAAATTTAGGGGCAGGTCGGTGGCTAGGGCTATGTTCTTCTTACCTGTTATATTGATGTCAGGCGTTATCCTACTAGTTGATAGCGGAGACCTACTGCAATCATCTATGGGTCTGACCCAGGTAGATACATCAGAAGGAGCAGGCCAGGCTGTTGAACTAGCCCGTGTCCTATTATCAACACGGCTTAACTCATCCTTTGTTGACTTTATAGTTAGCGCAGTAAATAGGATATATGAGATAGTTTCAGCATCTGGTGTTCAAATACTAGTCTTCTTAGCTGGCCTACAGTCAATATCGCCTTCACTTTTTGAGGCATCCAACATTGAAGGAGCTACTGCTTGGGAAAACTTTTGGAAGATTACTTTCCCCATGGTAAGTCCTCTGATATTGGTCAACACTGTATACACGATTATAGATACGATGACTAATTCAACTAGTCCTGTAATGCAGATAATCAGAAACGAGGCCTTTTCTAATGGTAAATATGGCCTAAGTGCGGCTATGTCTTGGATATACTTTATAGCAGTACTTGTGGTAGTTGGCATAATCGGAGCAATTATTAACAAGCTGGTATTTTATCAAGAATAAAGGGATATTAATAAGTTGGTTAATTCATAGCGACCAGCTGTATAAACGTATGGTTGGAGGTATACAATGAGTACCGTATTAGAAAATAAAAAAAGACAAAGAAAACTACCGGGCAAGCTATTGGGAGGCAGACGGCTCACCAAATATGTATTAGGTCAATATGCTTGGTCAATAATCAGAGGCGTCATAATAATAGGAATATGCTTTTTGATCTTGTATCCAACACTTGTAAAGATACTAGTTTCATTTATGAATGAAAAAGACCTATATGATGTTTCAATCAGGTATATACCTAAAAATCCAACGCTGGAAAATTACAAGACGGTTATAAAGGCAATGAAGTTTGGTGAGGGATTTTGGAATACCTTTAAGCTTTCCTTGTCCACAAGTATTATGCAGCTTATTGCCTGTACCATAATAGGTTATGGCTTTGCTAGGTTTAAATTCAAGGGTCGCGGCTTCTTATTCGCCCTTGTAATAGTTACCTTGATAGTACCGCCACAGACCATAATGATACCACTGTTCTTACACTTTTTGAACTTTGATATATTTGGGATATTTGAGCTCATATCTGGCAAGCCCTTGAACCTGTTAAACAGCATGGCACCCTTTATACTTATGTCCATGACGGGTATGGGTCTAAAGAATGGTCTATATATCTATATTCTAAGACAATTCTTTAGGGGGATGCCCAAGGAGCTAGAAGAGGCTGCATATGTGGATGGAGCTGGCCTGTTTAAAACCTTTTATAGGATTATGCTGCCATCTGCCATACCTGCTATGGTTACAGTTTTCCTCTTCTCCTTTGTATGGCAATGGACTGATTCATTCTACTCGAGCTTGTTCTTGCAGAGCACTAGGGTCTTAGCTACATCCTTGTCGGGTGTATCGTACCAGGTTAGCCAGCACTTTTATAATATGACAGGTGTTACAACAGTGCTTTCGCCTGCGCTTAGCTCCATGTATACCAATACGGCTTCCCTATTGGTCGTCCTTCCCTTATTAATAGTTTACCTATTTGCTCAAAGATACTTTGTAGAGAGTATTGAAAGAACAGGTATAGTAGGATAAAGGCATGGAGAGTGGGATGATAGCCAGGCCAATAAGGCCAGAGGAAAAAATAGAGGCAAGCAAGCTTCAAAGTATAGCCTTTTTACTGGGTAGAGACTTTTCTCAATCTGCCAATAATCCGGACCAGGCTAGAGAGGGCTATGAAAGCACCAGAGCTATTTTTAGTAAAGAGGGCAAGATGTGTGCCTGCCTAGAGCTATTACCCTACAAGGCTACTTTTGATGGTCATATAGTAGACTTAGCAGGCCTAGGAGGGGTTGCCACCCTTCCTGAGGAAAGAGGCAAGGCCTATATGCCTAGGCTTATTAGTAAAAGCATAGGCGAGATGGCCGAAAGTGGTTATGTTTTTTCTTACCTTTACCCCTTTTCCCATTCCTATTACAGGCGGTTTGGCTATGAACTTAATATGACCAGTAGACGGTTAAAGATTCCCTTGTATTCTATGTCCCACTTTAAAAAGGAGGGTACTATTAGCCTACTTAGAAAAGGGGTGGACGAGGATATAGTAAAGGGAGTATACGAAGAATTTATTAGGGACTTAAACCTTGCAATAGTAAGAGACGAGAGCAGTTGGCAGAGCTTTTTTGCCAAGGATCCATACAAGGATAATATATTTATCTACCTTTTACATGACGATAAGGCTAGGACCAGGGCCTATATAAAGTTTGAGGCAATAAAAACAAGCCAATATAGCCACGACATGCAGGTTATTGAGTTTGTATGGTTAGATAACAAGGCCTTAACAGGGATGTTCGCCTTTATATTTGATCATACATCTCAGTTTGAAAACTTTATTTGGGATTGCCCTATGTATTTAGATATTTTATCCTTATTTCCAGAGCCTTACGATATTAAACAACAAATTATCCCAAATGGGATGAATCGTATTATAAACCTAAAAGGGGCTCTAGGCCTAATGAGGCCAGCAAAGGGCAAGGGTCAGTTTGTGCTAGAGGCAAGGGATGAACTACTTGATAAAAACTCAGCTAGATACTCTATCAGATGGGACTATCCCATTATAGAGGTTGAACAGACTATAAAGGAGCCAGATATAAGGCTAGATATTAAAGACCTTTCCCAGCTAGTCACGGGCTATCAAACAGTTAGGGCTCTAATTGAAGCTGGTAAAGTCGAACTAAGTGGCAAGATTGACCAAGTAGACAGCCTATTTACCTATAAAAAACTATATATAAATGATAAATTCTAGCGGATATAGGTATATGGCTACTTGGTTGACTTATAAAAAGTCGTATGGTAAAATAAAAATGTATAAAAAATAGGCTTTTATTAGTGCAATTTGTTCAAGTTTATACAGTTTGAAACCCAAAGGGTTTTAATAAAAAACAAATATAAATATAGGAGGTATTAATTATGTCAAAAGGTCTACTAAAATTACTGACCTTAATGATGGTAGTAGTCTTAGTTGTTGGTTTAGCCGCTGGCTGCAAGAAAGACCCAGGTGTTGACCCAACAAAGAAACCAGATACAACTAAGACACCTGACCAAACTGAGGAACCAGATGAGATCCGTGATCTTGATGGCAGAGTAATCAAGGTTGGTGCATGGTGGGATATGTCTCCAGACGAGGGATCACCCTTTGGTGCCAAGCAGGCTGCTCGTAGAGAAGAAATGCAAGAAAAATACAACTTCGAGTTTGAGTTTGTTAGCACAGAGTGGGGCATGGTAAATGAGACATACTCTTCTTCAGTACTAGCTGGTGAGCCATGGGCTGACATAGCTACCCTAGAAGACAACTGGTTGGTATCACACGTTAGGTTAAAAGAGGTTACACCCTTAAATGACCTATTCGATCTAAGCGACGAAAAATGGGATACATTAACTAAGGATATAACTACCATTGACGGCAAGACATATGGTGTTGCATCAGGCAAATGGTGGCCAAGAGGAATGTTCTTCTTTAACAAGAGAATATTTGACGACGCTGGTATACCATATCCATATGAGCTATTAGAGAGCAAAGAATGGACATGGGACAAGGTAGAAGAGTATGCCAAGCAGCTTACACTTGACCTTGACAACGATGGTACAATTGACCAGTGGGGCTTAGGCGGCATTGACATGGACGTTGCTATGGTATTTACCAACGGCTCAGAAATGATCACCTATGAAAACGGTGTAGGTACTGTAAACCTCAGAGACCCCAAGGCTCAGGCTGCTCTTGATAGGTTCTACAAATGGCGTCACACCGATGGAATCCTATACAACAAGTTTGACTATCAAGGCGAAGAGATTCCTTGGGATATAGCCAAACAGGAATTCCAAAACGGTAAGATTGCTATGTTCTGGTATCAATACTGGAGTACCGATGATTTCTACGAAGGCATGGCAGATGACTATGGTATCATCCTTCCACCAATCGGTCCTGACGATCCAGACAACAACTACAAGGCTCTAGTTACAGGTCACAACTTCCAGACCATACCAGCTAATGTTGCAAACGTTGATGACGTTGCCTTTATCTGGAACAAATGGACAGAACCTTTTGAAGACGATGACGAGGATGCTTGGAAAGAGGGTCACGAAACAAAATTACGCGACCTAGAGTCCTATGACGTATTAGAGTACATGTATGAAAATGACTGCTTTGCTTCT
>DGFG01000017.1:3661-7155 GCA_002391555.1 Firmicutes bacterium UBA3906 | reverse complement strand
GGTCTTATTTCTTTCTGAAATTCCTCTGTTGATTTTATTAGGTGTTCTATCTCTGATTCGGTCAACATTCTTGAACCTGAGTAAGTGTCTAGCGTCTCCATTGGTGATGTCTTCGATCCGTTCTCCAATTCCAAATTCTTTGAGGTATTTTTCAATTTCATCTCTTCCAAACTTCCTTTCTAATCTTTTAATATTTTCATCTGTAATTTGCAATACTGATGAATATTGAGTAAATCCTAATGTGGAGCAGGCAAAAAGCTTTCCACCTTAGCCTTCTATGTATTTATAAGCTCATTTAAAGTGCTACACTTTGCTCATTACATTAAAAGTATCTATATTTTCTCCTGTTAAATTCGGTATCGCCATCTGTTATAAAATCGTATTCTATCATTTATTGATTAAAGGACAGCTTAGGCTTTTTCTATATGGCTGATTTATTAAACATATCTACCTGTCTAGACTCTAATTTGTCATACTGGCTAGACCTACTTTGTCATGAAAAAGTAGAAAGGAGAAAACTAAGCTGGCCTATCTTTTTAGAGGGCTCCTTTTAGCTTGTCGATCCCGACCTGTAACCTCCTCAGTGATTCTTCCTTGCCTAATAGGTATAGGATCTCTATACCTCCACCTGGTGTTATCTGCTTACCTGAAGCAGCTATCCTTACGGGCCAAAGGACAAAATTAAGCTTAGCAGCTAGTTCCTCTACCAGGTCAAACAAGACCTTTTTAATAGAGTCCTCAGACCAGTCATCTAAAGTCTCTAGTACTTTATAGGCCTTAACTAGGTTTTCATAGGAGCTTTCCAGGGTCGACTTGCTCCTCTTGTGTACATAGAGCTCTATGTCGTAGTCAGCAAGATTAACTAAAAAGTCTACCATTTCAGGTATTTCATTTAGTACCTCTACCCGTCCTTTAAGTAGTTGGCTGACCTTTTGTAAATCCATGCCCTCAGGCAAGCCAGCGCTCTTGTAGTAGGGTAGGGCCATCTCATGGAACCTGCCCTCGTCCATACGCTTTATATACTCACCGTTCATCCATCTTAGCTTGTTTTCATCAAATATGGCAGGGGACTTGCTAAGACCCTTTATATCAAAGGCCTGCTCTAGTTCCTCTAGGGTGAAAAACTCCCTCTCATCTCCTGGGCTCCAGCCAAGCAGGGCTACATAGTTAACTATGGCCTCTATTAAATATCCCTTGCTAGTAAAGTCCTCTACAGATGCATCCCCATCCCGCTTGCTCAGCTTTTTATGGGCATCCTTCATAATCTGTGATAGGTGGATGTATTTTGGGATCTCCCATCCAAAGGCCTGGTATAATAGGTTGTATTTTGGGGCTGAGGATAGGTATTCACTCCCCCTGACAACAGGGTTTATCTTCATCAGGTGGTCATCTACAACATTAGCAAAATTGTAGGTGGGCAGTCCATCAGTCTTTAAAAGCACGCCCTCATCTAGGGTAGAATTCTCCACCTCTATTTCGCCAAATAGCTCATCGTAAAAGCTTGTAGTCCCGGTCTTGGGTATTACTTGGCGGATTACATAGGGCTCACCTGCCTCTAGCCTTGCCTTTACCTCTTCCTTGTCTAAGCCCTTGCAGTATCCGTCATACTGAAAGGTTTGGTTATTCTTTATTGCCTGTTCCCGTAGGCTATCTAGCCTTTCCTTTTTACAGAAGCAATAATAGGCGCCTCCCCTCTCAACTAGCTCCTCTGCATACTTTTTATATATGGGCTTGCGTTCAGACTGGACATAGGGACCATAAGGGCCTCCAATATCCGGTCCTTCATCGTGCTGTATGCCGACCATCTTTAGTGATTTGTAGATTAGCTCTGTAGCACCTTCAACTAAGCGTTCCTGGTCAGTATCCTCGATCCTTAAGAGGAATTTCCCCTTGTTCTTTTTTGCTATAAGGTATGTATATAGGGCAGTCCTTAATCCACCAATGTGTAGATAGCCTGTGGGGCTTGGGGCAAATCTGGTTCTTACCTCTTGCATAAATAATCCTCCCTTTATGATAAGAAGGTCCTTCACCTCTGGTGAAAGACAGCTAAGTACTCAATTAAATCAGTTTCAGTATAGTATGGTGCTATTATCCTGTCAAGGAACTTTGACCACCATTTGCTTCTTGGAAATTCTTGCTGTTAATATATGAGTCTGCTATAATATTAGCAATAATTTAAAAAAATATTAGACTCCTTTAAAGGGATTTAAAGACTAAGATAAATACGACATAGCAAAGGATTTGATATAGGTGAAATATATAGTTATTTTAGGGGACGGAATGTCAGACTATCCTGTTCCTGAGCTAGGAAACAAGACCCCCTTGCAGGTGGCGAAAAAGCCTAATATAGATAGGCTGGCTCAATATGGCCAGCTTGGCCTTGTAAAAACAGTGCCAGAGACCCTGCCTCCAGGTAGTGATGTTGCCAACCTGTCAGTCTTGGGTTACGAGCCTGAAAAGTATTATACTGGCCGGTCCCCCCTTGAGGCTGCAAGCATCGGTATAGACCTAAAGGATACTGATGTTACCTTTAGGACCAACCTAGTAACCCTGTCTGAGGCTGAAAGGTATGAAGACCGGGTCATGGTAGACTATTCATCTGATGAAATCAGCACAGAGGAAGCCCACCAGCTCTTAGATACCATACAGGCACATTTTAATAATGAACTTTACACCTATTACAAGGGGATCAGCTACCGCCATTGCCTACTCTGGGAAAAGGGGAGTCTGGACCTAGACCTAACCCCTCCTCATGATATATTAGGTAAAAGGGTAGCTGACTATCTACCTAGTGGTAAGGATAGTCTACCCTTGCTCAAAATGATGAAGGAGAGCCAAAGGCTATTAGAAAATCACCCCGTAAACCTAAAAAGGAAGGAAAAAGGTTTAAGACCTGCCAACTCCATTTGGATTTGGGGAGAAGGAAAAAAGCCGGCCCTTGATCCTTTTAAGGACAAGTACGGCCTAAGCGGGGCTGTTATTTCTGCTGTTGACCTAATAAAGGGACTAGGGATACTAGCTGGTATGGACTCAATTGATGTTAAAGGGGCCACTGGTAATATAGATACCAATTATTTAGGAAAGGCCCAGGCGGCCCTAGACGCCCTAAGCCAGGGCAAGGACTTTGTCTTTGTTCATATAGAGGCACCAGACGAGTGTGGCCATAGGTATGAGATAGATAACAAGGTTAAGTCAATAGAGCTGATAGATGAACTAGTCGTTGCTAGCCTAATCAAAGGGCTAGAGGTCTATGAAGATTATAAGATCCTAGTCCTGCCGGACCACCCTACACCCCTATCACTTAGGACTCATACCAGGGACCCTGTACCCTACATCCTTTATCAAAAATCTAGGGCAAAAAAAGGCTCATCCATGACCTATAATGAAAAAAATGCCCAAGATACAGGCATTTTTATAGGGTCAGGACCCGACCTAATGGCTAAGTTCACCAAGGCCTGACAGGGTATTTTCCATAAAGCTAGCCATGACAAAGG
>DGFG01000017.1:0-3386 GCA_002391555.1 Firmicutes bacterium UBA3906 | reverse complement strand
AAAAGACATTTGATTAGCTAACAAGGCATGGGCCTGTTGATTCCCTAACAATGAGCTGGGGCCTTATCCTTATGGTAGTGCTTCTTTTTTCCTTGCCCTCTATTGCGCTTATTAATTCCTCCACTGCCCGCCTAGCTAGGTCCTCCTCTGACTGGCATACAGTGGTTAGATAGGGCTTTAGCTGTCTAGATAAGGGATGATCGTCAAAGCCCACTACAGATACATGTTCAGGAGCTGATAGGTTCATCTCACTTAAGGCCTGCATAACTCCAAAGGCCGTTACATCATCGGCTGCGAAAATAGCTGTAGGCTTTAGACCATCACTAAAGATTTGTTTAGTGCACCTATAACCAGATTCAACAGAAAACTCACCCTTATAAACAGGATACTTAGGAAGGCCTTTGTCTCTCACAGCCTCTAAGTAGCCTTTTTTTCTTTCCTGACTAGATAAATACTCCTCTAGTCCGCAGATATGGACAATGTCTTTGTGGCCTAGGCCAGCTAGATGGTTAACTGCTTCATAGGCACCTGTATAGTTGTCAATAAGGACAGATGTACCCGATGAGCTGGTATCCTGATTGTCAATAAGTACATAAGGAATAGAGGCCTTTTTAAGGTCAGGGACAAGGATCTCTTCAAACATGGGAGTGAGCAAGATTATCCCGTCCACCCTGTCCTGGGTGAAAAGGTGAGTATTCCTTATATCAAATTCATTTTTATAGTCACAGCCTGTAATGGAGAGGGCCAAAAAGTATCCCTGGTCCATCAGGTACCTGTGGATGGCCTCAATAGCCTTGCCAAAAAAGGCGTCCTCTAGGCTTGGGGTTAAAAGGCCTATAACCCCTGACTTGCCCCGGGCTAGGGCTCTAGCTGCAGCGTTTGGCTCATAATTTAGTTCCTTCATGGCCTTGAGCACCTTTTGCTTGTTCCTTTCTCTTACAGTGGGCACATTGTTTATAACCCTTGAGACTGTAACTACAGACACCCCTGCCCTGTAAGCCACATCATATATATTGACCCTCATCCTATATTCCTCCTTAAGCTATCTAACTTTTGCTTATAGTGGTTAAAGTATATTAGGCTACTAATAAAGACTAGTAAATATAATCGCTTTAATTTTGATATTGAGTAAAACTAATCTTGCACTAATATGTACCCTTATTTTACAGGAATTTCTCAAATATTTCAAGAATATATAAAATATTTTAAGTTAAAGCGCTTTAACATTGACCCTATTTTCTATATATAATACAATCAAAGTGGACAAAAGTTATTAAAAACAAAAGCTAATATAAAGGAGTTTTACATATGAAGGTAGCCATTATAGGTGGGGGCTCTAGCTATACTCCTGAGCTAATAGAAGGCTTTATACTGCGAAGGGACAGCCTGCCCGTAAAAGACTTAGTCCTAGTTGACATTGAGGAGGGCCAGGAAAAGCTAGATATTATCTATGAATTAAGCAAAAGGATGCTTGAAAAGGCAGGGTCAAAAATTAAGCTAACAAAGACCCTAGATAGGGACCAGGCCTTAAAAGGAGCCTCTTATGTCCTGACTCAGCTAAGGGTTGGCCGTATAGAGGCAAGGGCCAAAGATGAATCTATACCCCTAAAATACCATCGACTAGGCCAGGAGACCACAGGTGCTGGGGGCTTTGCCAAGGCCCTAAGGACAATACCTGTTATCCTCTCTATCGCTAAAGATATGGAAAGGCTCTGCCCTGATGCCTGGCTTATAAACTTTACCAACCCCTCAGGTATGGTAACCGAGGCTGTATTAAAAAACTCTAAAATTAGGTCAATAGGCCTGTGTAATGCACCCATAGGACTACAAAGGGGCCTGGCAGACCAGCTGAAAATTGATCCGAAAGACCTTTATGTTGAATACGTCGGCCTAAACCACCTTAGCTGGACAAAGAGGATATTTGTAAAGGGCAGGGACGTAACCGAAGAACTATTTAGCAAGGATGACTTTGTTGAATATGTAGCAGGTATCATAGGTGGACACAAGGGAGCAAAAGAGCTAGTTGCGGCCCTAAAGACAATCCCCTCCTACTACTGCTCCTATTTTTTCTTTGAAGACCAGGCTATACAAAAGGACCTAGATAATATAAAGGAAGGAAAGGGAACTCGGGCTGACCAGGTCATGGCCCTAGAGGAGGACCTTTTCAAGCTCTACGCAAGCCCGGACCTTGATGAAAAGCCAGAGCAGCTATCAAAAAGAGGGGGAGCCCTCTACTCTGAAGCAGCCCTCTCCCTAATTGAGAGCATCCATAATAATGATGGCAAAATGCATATTGTAAATGTAATGAACAAGGGGGCCATAACAGGCCTGCCCCATGACGGGGTTATCGAGACTAACTGTATTGTTAACAAAAGTGGTGCCCACCCAATAGCCTCAGGTCAGCTGCCAAGAGGAAGCTCAGCCCTAACAAAGGCAGTCAAGGCCTATGAACAGCTCACTATAGAGGCCGCTATTGATGGCTGCAGGCAAACTGCTCTATTAGCCCTAGTTAGTAACCCCTTGATACACGGAGCTGACAAGGCTCTTGATATTTTAAATGACTTGCTCAAGGCCCATAAGCCTTACCTACCCCAATTCTACAGCAAGGAGGAATAATAATATATGTATATACTCGGTATTGATGGTGGTGGATCAAAGACCCGATGCATCCTAGGAGATAGCAAGGGTAATGTACTAGCAGATGTTTCAGCCGGCCCTTCCAATCACCAGGTCTGTGGGCCTGAGGAAACTAGACAGGTAGTAAAGGGCCTAATGGACCAGGCCCTGAGCCAGGCCTGCCTTGATAGGTCAAAGATTAGCTATGCCTTTTTAGGCCTGGCTGGAGCAGACTTGGCAGAGGATTTTGAAATGCTATATTCCCTGCTAGATCCCGTATTTGACGGTATCCCCTACAAGATTGTAAATGATGTTTGGCTTGTTATGCGAAGCGGGACCAGCAAGCCCTGGGGAGCTGTTTGTATCTGTGGCACAGGCTCTAACTCCGCCGCTGCCAATCCCGATGGCCAGGAGGCAAAGCTAAGGTCCCTAGGCTATGAGCTGGGCAACTATGGAGGCGGTACCGATATGGGACGCGAGGCCCTCTACCGTGCCTTTAGGGCAGACGAAGGAACTGGGCCCGAGACTAGCTTGACTGACCATTTACCAAAAATTTTTGGCAAGGATAGTATGGCTGACCTAGTCAGTGCCTTTTATCCTAGTTGGGGTCCTGATACATATCAAAGGCTAAAGAAGGTTCCACCTCTGGTATTTAAGTTAGCATCAGAAGGAGACCAGGTCTGCCAGGATATTTTAATCCACATGGGCTCAGTCCTAGGTGAAATGACAAGAGGGGTCATAAGAGAGGTCGGTATGGAGAATATGGATTT
>DGFG01000133.1:5764-6651 GCA_002391555.1 Firmicutes bacterium UBA3906 | reverse complement strand
GAATAAGGTGTTTCATTTGCTACTATGTTGCCTTCAACGTATCCTGCGGCTGTAATATCCATTGAAAGCTTGTAGGGGCTATCCTCTGTATTTATCCTAGAAAAAGCATCACTATCAGTTGGAATTGACTGCTCTAATGTATATTCAGCATCAGGTATACCATAGGTTTCAGGATCAGTTGGATCTAGACCTATTAAGAGCTCGTCACCATCTAGTAAACCATCCCCGTCTGTATCTGGGTTTAAGGGGTCTGTGTTATAAGTATTGATCTCATCCCAATCACTTAGACCATCACCGTCTGTATCGACAGACAATGGGTCTGTTCCAAGAAGGATCTCTTCTATATTAGATATGCCATCACCGTCACAATCTGCATCTGCATCTGATAGGTTTTCATCAAAGGAATTGTATACTAGTGGATCTGTATCCGTTAGATAGACCTCTTGGCCATCTGTTAAACCGTCCCCATCAGTGTCAGGATTGTCAATATCCGTGCCGTACATGTTCTCGAAAATATCAGCTAGGCCATCACCATCTGTATCTAAAAGCTCTACTTCATAGCCCGAATCAGTCTTTACAGCTAAGAAAGGAATTGAAGTAGCTGTCTCGCCATAATGTGTGGTTTGCGAAATTTTAAAGTATATTGTGTCAAGGGTTTCTGTAATACTATAATTGTACTCACTAACATCTGCTACTGTATCTATAGTTGTGTAGGTGTTATTGTCTTCAGATATTTGTATATCAAATATGCCTTTGGGGACTGTTGTCTCCCAGGTGATATCTATACTATTATCATCAGGCAGGTATTCACCAAATGCATATAATTGTAATGGTAAATCCGGGTCAAAATCATCATCTTGTTCCTGTTCCCCTTCAGTTCCTATAAA
>DGFG01000133.1:0-5514 GCA_002391555.1 Firmicutes bacterium UBA3906 | reverse complement strand
TGAGCTATAATTATAATCTTGTTCATATTTACATTTTGTGCATTAATACTGACATTACCCTCTGGTGCATAGACAAGGCCATTGAGATTAACATTCATGCTGTCTATTATAATGTCACCCGTCTCAGATGCGATAATTGACTCGTTTGTGTTTAAGACATTTCCCATAAGTAGTATGTCTTCTTGGGCTTTTACTTGAGTGTTTAGATTAATGGGTATCCTAGGTAACATCATAGTCAATAACATAATCCCTGCTAGTAATCCTGACTTAAGCCTTTTAACCTTCTTTGAGCTTAACATTTTTACTAACCCCATTTAATTTTTCTTTTATGTCTCACCTCTACAAGTCGCTATTTAATGTTATTTGTTTATATTGTAACTAATATCCATTGGCTTGTCAAATGGTGGTAGTAATGGAAAACGGTTTTGGTTTAACTTTTTTAAAAACATCAAGGGATGAATATCCAAAGGATGTATATATGTTTGTTTTGAAATAGAGTTGTATAAAGATTATAAAGATATAATTAAATTGCATGGAGAAAGCAAGGCGCAAATATTTGGCCTTGCTATCTGTGAATATAAAAAATGAGACTAAAGTTTTAGAATCATCTATATATTCCCCATCAGTACATGGTTTAGGTATTTACCTGCTAGGTCTCTTGCTTTTACTATAAAAGCTGTGTCTGTCGGGGGGTTTTTTAATTTGTAGTTAGGAAAGTACCTAGTTAAATGAAGTGGAATATCAGGATCAATAGCTCCAATAAAGCTAGCTATTTTCTCTACCTCCTCTAGCCTGTCATTTTCACCGCTAACTAGTAGTGTTGTTATCTCTATATGACAAGCCTTTGCTGCTAGCTCTATGGTTTTTTTGACTGGCTCTAGGCTACCACCACAAAGCCTTTTATAGTAGTCATTGTTAAAAGCCTTTAGGTCAATATTCATGGCATCCACTAGGGGCAATAGCTTGAGCAAGGGGCCCTCATTTATATAGCCATTTGTAATTAAGACAACAGACCGGTCCCTATCCATTTCCTTTATCAGGCTAGCACAATCATAGATATATTCAAACCAAATAGTGGGCTCATTGTAGGTAAAGGCAATACCTATATTGTCCTCCCCCTGGCATGCTAACTGGGCTAGGTCTTTAGCTGACATAAACCTTGTAGGCACATGGGCCTGGGATATGGTGTGATTTTGGCAAAAGTCACAGGTTAAGTTACAGCCAAAGGTCCCTACAGACAGGATATGAGTTCCTGGCCTATAAAACTTTAGTGGCTTTTTCTCAATTGGATCTAGGGCTAGTGAAGCAATTTCACCATAGTTTATAGTATAAAGCCTAGCACCTTCATTTTGCCTGACCCTGCAGCTGCCAAACTGGCCATCCTTGATAAGGCAGTAGTGGGGACATAGCTGGCATTTTACCCTATTACTATCAGGCAAGGTCTCATAAAAGGTTGCCTCCCTTTTCATCATCTCACCACCCTAATTGCAATTATCAAGTTCCTTTATTCCTCTATATATCTTATAACCTTAAAGCGACTAAGCTTGTAATCCTGGTCAGCTCTTATCCCTGCCTTTTGAAGGGCTATTGCAATCTGATCCTCTATTGTGTCAACACCCTCAAGGTCAGGTAAGAGTAGCCCTCTCCTTCCGTCGGCCTTGACAATAATCCCGTAGGTTTTTGGGTCTAGGTCCTCCTTTTTAGCAGGCTCAGGCTCTGTTAGCACATCTACTGAAAAGCTAATTTTAGCCAGCTCATGGTCCTTGACTGCATAAAACCTTGGGTCTCTAACCCCTGCCTCCACTGCATTTCTTATTATCTCGTGGGCCAGGCTCTCTGTAGTTGGAAAAATGGTCCCTATACAGCCCCGCAGGTCCCCATTAACCTTTAGGCTCACAAAGACTCCCCGCCTTTTCTCCTTCATCTCATCTGTCACATAGTCAGGTAGGTCTTTCATGAGGGCTCCTGTATGTAGATAGGTCGTTAGGCTCTGCCTGGCCAGCCTGACATAGGGATTTTGCTCCTGGGCCTTTTTTGTCATTTTAGCTAGGGCTTGGGCCTCTAGGTCTGCTACAAGGGACTCTGTCCCATAACCCTTTACTAGCCTAGCCACTCCATAACCAACACCAAAGGGACCCTCATAGGAATAAAGGTCTCCCTTAAAGCTAGACCCATCCAAGGCTCCTAGCATAAGCAGTATTGACCGCCTGCCGCACTCGGCAGCATTTTCTATCAAGGCCTTGTCCATATCAAATATGGACCTAACATCCCCTGCTTCTAGTAGGCCTAGTAGCCGTTCGTCATGCTTTTTACCAGCAGGGTCAAAACCGTAGGGCCCATCCTTGGTCAGTTTATGGGATAGGTCACCAGAGGCTACTATTACAGCCCTTGTCCCCTGCTCTAAAACCACCTTATTTATTAGGCTACCTAGCCTGTAGAGCTGTATATCCGGTATGGGTGCATAGGTTATATGAAGGATCTTATAGTCACTATAGTACTTGCTTATAAAGTAAAGAGGTACCAGACTCCCATGGTCTAGCTCAAAATCTATACCATATTTCTCTAGATTGGAGGGCGTCAGGGCTATTGTGGGAATCTCCTCTTCCCCTGCAAGCTCACATATCTTCTCTGTTAATAGCTTATCAATTTCAAGAGTCATGGAAACATCTGCCCCGAACCTATTTAGGTTACCTTTTATCATGTCAGCATAGGAAAAACCTACAGCATCCCTAAACATAGGTCCATGGGGTGTAATTAGTATTATGGTATCTGGCTTAAGCTTTGCTATCTCTTGGCCAATCCTATCCATACTGGCACTTGTTTCACTAATCCTTTTCTCCTGTCCCCTGCCAATCTCCGGGATTACTATAGGGGGGTGGGGCATTAGATAATAGCCTTCTATTGCCATTTACTTCACCTTCTTTAGCTTATTTCTTTGCCTTGTCCTCATCAGCTTTTTTCTTGCTTTTTTCTTCTTCAAGCTTCTTTTTTGCCTTTTCTTCTTCAGCCTTTTTCTTGGCCCTTTCTTTTTCTGCTCTTTCCCGGGCCTGTTCCTCACTAGTTTCTCTTATAATATCTATTAGTCTTATGCAGGCTAACTTTTGGCAATAGCTTGATATGGCTAGCCTAAGGGCTAAATCTTTTAAGCCCTTTATATCATGGTCTGCCTCTATCAGCTGGGAGGTTTTATCTAGGGCCTCATCTAGGATAGATCTAAACTCTTCATAAAATTCCTTTTGTGATTTGCCAGAGTAGTCCCTTTCAAGTAGGGTCCCAATATCCTTTACTGATAGGATCTGCTTTAGGGCCCTTATTTCAGTAAGGGCAGCTAGGTGGTCCCTGTTATACTTTTTCCCGTCGGCCCTTGGTAATAGCTTGTCCTTTATATAATTGTTTATCATAGCAGAGGTTAGCTGGGCCTCCTCCTCAAAGCTAATCAGCTGCCTTTGCATATAGGATACCACCTGATCCTTGTATAGGCTTATATCCGGCAAATCGTCCCAGGCCACTGGCCTTTCCCTATTAAGCCTTTCCTTTAACTCTACTACCCTTTCCATAAGTTAAGCCCTCCCTTTCGCATGCCAATAAAGGTAATAAATTCACATTTTAGCCCAATTATTTGTTTACGACTTGTATTATGGGCAATATATATAATATCATATTAAAAATAAGTTGTAAATAATAACAAATTGGTATTGACATAAGCAATACTAGGTAATATAATAATGATAATTAGATTACAGGTTAATTAAAAGGAGATTTATCCTATGAAGCATACAGTTTGTGCCTTTGGCGATTCCATAGTAAAGGGAGTAGTCTTTGACTCCATAAGGGGCAGGTACTCCCTCCTAAAAGAATCCTTTGCCAACCTATTTGTAAAAAACACTGGCATAAGGGTTAATAACTATGCCAAGTTTGGCTGTACTATTACCAAGGGTAGGCAAATTATTAGCAGACACCAAGAAGACCTATCCAATTACTCTGTCACTGTCCTAGAGTTTGGTGGCAATGACTGTGACTTTGAATGGGCCAAAATCGCCCAAAACCCTGAGGCTGACTATATACCCAACACCCCAATAGATAAGTTCGAAGCAGAATACTCCGCTGTTATAGACACTATCAGGGAAAGTGGCAGTAGGCCCCTACTTATTTCCCTACCCCCCTTGGACCCGAAAAAGTATTTTGCCTGGATCTCTAAGGGCCTCAATGCTGAAAACATACTAAAATGGCTAGGAGATGTAGACCATATCTACCGGTGGCATGAGATGTACAACCTAGTTGTCTTAAGGCTCTCAGCAAAAAAGGATGTACCCCTCGTGGATATAAGGCAGGCCTTTTTGCAGAAAAGGCGATACCAAGACCTCTTTTGTGAGGATGGTATCCACCCTAACAAAGAGGGACATAGGCTAATTTCAGACGTAATAAATGGCTTCGTGGCAGAATATGCCTAGAAGCCATTTTTTTATTTAGTATTTTTATACTATATTTTATATCTAAGTTTTATTGACTACTTTACTATATCTTACTTTTTAGCCCATCCTTATTTAGATTAGGGCTTTTTATTATTTCTGTCTAGGCTCTTAGCCCTTTACTAGCTTTGCTACCTCTAGGGTCCTATTGACCTGGTGCTTGACTGCTGCCTTGACATTTTCCTCGTCCTCAACAATATTGCCATCTTGACCCTGGGTAACGGATGTACCATAGGGGTTGCCTCCTATGGAGTAGACTATATCATTAGTATAGCCAGGTGCTGCAATAATTGCACCCCAGTGCATCATGACAGTATAGATTTCCTTTACTGTACCTTCTTGACCACCATGGGGGTTTTGGGCTGAGGTCATAGCACTTACAACCTTGTTGACTAGCTTGCCCTGGCCCCATAGGCCGCCTTGAATATCGATAAACTGCTTTAGTTGGGAGGGCATTGTACCAAACCTAGTCGGTGCGCTAAAGATTATTGCATCTGCCCAGTCTAAGTCATCTGAACTTGCAACAGGAATGTCTTTTTCAGCTTCCTTTTGGGCCTTCCAGGCTGGACTTGAGTTTACAACTGCCTCTGGTGCTAACTCCTGAACCTTTCTTAGTCTAACCTCGGCTCCTGCCTGCTCGGCAGCTTCCTTGGCCCACTTGGCCAGTTTAAAGTTTATTCCTGTCATACTATAGTAAACTAGTGTCAATTTCAAATCTTTCATTTATAAAACTCCTTTACCTTTTTATCTTTAAAAACATAAGTAATTCCTTTTGTTATCTTATTAATACCTCAAAATTCATTTTTAAAACAAAAACAAATTTATTACTTATAAGCTTGCCGCAGATATGGCCTTTTATTTATGAAAACCTATTTTTCCAAATAAAAAAGAGTAGAAATCGTTGCAATTTCTACTCAAATAAAGGCTTGGTATTTTTTAATATCTGGTCATAATCCCAGCATTCCTTGATTAAATCTCTTGCATTCCCATCTGGTAGGTTTACAGACTCAGGTTTTATATCTATAGGTATATACAATAATCTGAT